>NZ_CP087203.1:3070817-3377898 GCF_026016325.1 Pseudomonas sp. B21-056 | reverse complement strand
CTCCATGCCTGCGAAAGGGCTACGACCATTGGGAAGTACGTGTCGATGTGACCACAATGCTAAAACTGCCTCACGCACGTGTGCCATTTTTACGGGGCGGGCGTCATCATTCGCCGACTCAGCCTCTTGAATAAGTTCGGCGATGTGATGAGCCATCCAGCGACCAAGCGTATCCACTGAACCATCAAATCCCTGCTCTGTGACCAACTTTTTTCCGAGGGCCATGATCGCTTCAGAGTGTTCGGAAGGTTCCGTCACCCTTGAGGATGAAAATTCGGTTACTGGGGGTAATGTATTGGAGCTCATCTTCGCCTCGGTTTCGATAATTTTGGTGGCGAGCTTTTCTTTGGATTTCGACCTCAACTACCAGATCCTTGCCTGCTGCTTTCAAAAACTCAATAACAAAGGAAATCGTAGCGTCTAACCGAACTCCTGTGGCTTTCTCAGATCTATCGTCCTCCTGGAAGTATCCCCATGTATGAGAGCGCATGACAGACATTGGCGATGAAGGTATCACCCATTCTCTGCGATCTGCATCAGTCGACATGCCCATGAGCTCGATAACGAGGACCGCCGGTTCGGGAACCGGAAAGCTTACATTGCCCGCCCATGGGTCGCCGTTGTCGATTCCGCTTTCATGATGCTGATCCTGTACCCAACCCTTAAGCTGGTATGGTGGTGCATCGAACTCTAAATCATCGCCGGCGCTTGGTATTCGAAAGTCGTGCGGATGTTCTACGGTTTGGATGGCGCGTAAAAGCGACGAAGAAGTGGTCGGAGATACCAAAGCTGAATGAACCGAAATTGTCTCCGAGTGATTCACGTCAACTTCAGTCCAATGACCCCAAATCGTAATCAGGCCCGAGCTTGGGTAGAGGCCCCTATCAAAGTCACGCATGGAGATTGATTTTAGCCATTCATCAGCCTGACCATGCTCTGGCCAGTCAGTGCGGCTCCCAGGTTCTGGGTCACGTCGGTCGGCGACCCATCGTCCATCAGAGCGTGCGATATCGTGGCGCGTTAACCACTCAGGAAACATCTCTTCATACCAATCATCGCGAACCCCAATTTGCGGATGTGTTGATACGAGGCGGCCTGCAGTCATCATCATCGCGTGATAGGAATAGTAAAAACTCAAATCGTCCGCGCGTGGATAGCTACCTTGTCTGCAACTGGTGTCCTCATAGCGAAAAAACTCAGCCTTGTTTCTGGCATCGGCTCCCCAGTGAAGTGCTGTTGTGTTATCTAGCTCGTCGTGCAGTGTTTTTCGTGCCTCCTGACACACCTGAGATTGTTTCATCCCGAAGCAACGTCCAAGGGGCTTTAACCAATATTGATCAAAATCTCCTCCGAAGAAGTCCCGTATACCCTCGATGGATTCCTCGCTTTCTACGACGGAGTTTGATGCCGGAGGTTGGCGTTGCTCGACGTTTTCGTACACACATGCGCAGGTATTCGCTACCTGTCGCTGAGTATCGGGAGGGACAGTGACACGTTTATGTCCAATCAAAGTCATCAATGTACGGGCGGCAAATAGTCGAATGAGTACGTGGTGCTGGTGTGGATCAGCCTTCACGAGAAAGTAGCCAAAGTGTGGGACTAAGGTGTCTGGATGTTCTAATGCGGCACGTGATGCCGCGATTAGCAGCCACTGGTGAGCGTGAAGATTGTAAAACTCGAATCGGGCATCTGCGTACGGCATCTTTGTGTCATTGTTTGCATGAGCAAACAGAGCATCGATTACCCGCTTTCGATTCAGCGCACACAGCGCAACCACGGTATGAGCCGCTTCCCACCGCGTTGCAGCTAAAGGTGACGCCAGTCCCGCCCATATGTAGCCCGCTTGTGCATCTTCAATCGTATTAGGCGGGGTAAGTTTTTGAGACCACGGGCCATCACCATCGCTCTCCTCCAATACTGCATCGAATAATTCCAAACCATAAGATAAGGCGCCCAACGCCTCCTCATCTGTCAGTTTGTCTGCAAGCAGTCCTACGAGGCTAAAGAGGCGTTCCGCCCCCGCGAGCTCCGTTGATTCAGCTATTGCAGCTAAAACTACGTCCAGTAATTCATGCTTATCGATACCGACCGATTGGTAGGCGAGATCGAGAGGCATTACGTCGTGATACCGGCTACGAGTGATCTCCATGCAATGCCGTCCAAAAACAACCTTTAGCATGGCTTCAAGTGCCTTGCGCAACGCGGGCCGGGCCTTCCAATGAGGGGGCAGCGCTTCCAGAAAACTGCGTATGTCCCACAGGCTAAACTTCGCTGTGTTTGCGAAGGCGGTAAGGAAAGAAAATTCTTCGCCGACTTGAATTCGCTCGAAAATCTTGCTGAAGAACACATCCATGTAGAACGGTGGATCACCATCCCTGAATCTTATATGGGCGGTTGAAATCCCCGTCGATGTGGATAGATCACAGCCGAAAAACACTTCATCCCAATCATGTTTATTTTGCGAGATACGCGCTTGATGGTCAGACTCACTGAGTTGGCTTTTTCCATTGGCCGCCTCATTTGGGGCGGTCTCGCGAGTACGCAGGCTCAAACCCGGTAGTGTCACGGATGCGGAGCTCGCGATGGACTCAAGCGCCTGCCAGTTCGCAGCTGTCTGCTTCTCCAATGTCATGTGGCGATATGCAAGATTGAGGGCTGTTTCCTTGGCTTGATGCTCGGTGCAAGCTCCGAGTGCTGCCTCAACCAGCGCTGTTTCATTCCATTCGGCGCGAAAACCAATCATGGGCAAAGCGTCTAATGGACTGATGTTTTTTCTGGACAGCAGCTTGCGAATCGCGACTTCCAGGATTCTGCCATCAGAGCCAAAGTGACGATCACGCCAGCGACTCGCGATTGTTAGTGAGGAGGAGGGGCACAAACCTACCAAGGCCTCGATCGTGGCGTTCCACGCGAAGTGCTTATCCCGGTCTACATAGCTTCGGGTAACTTCAGCGCATCGAGCAAAATTGTAAGCCACCTCCGGTGCCGGGCGCGTTTCATTAGCAGCACGTTCTGCTAACTGGATGAGAGCTTCCCAGCGAGCGAAGTTTTCGTCACCGATCTTGCTCGCTACTTCGACGGCCTCATGGAAATAACCTTCTGCATCGGTAGGGCTGATTGGGAGTAACGAGCGTGCGACGTCAACCAACCCCTCCACCAAATGTCGCACATCGGAACGGTCGACACGATTCAGCGCGGCGGCCTTTTCGGCCAATTCAAATGCGAAGTTTTCCGCGCCGACAACAATGGCACAGAGACGCGTAAGTCGGTTTAGAGTCGGCGTGAATAGGGGGCGCTTCAGGGTCGTCGTCCAATCCACCAACTCCTGTACGGTGCGGTGCTCAGCTACCTGAGAGGTCAGCAGAATGTCTATCCATAAATTTGCGATTTCATTGGCAGTCTGTGGCTGGTCGCGATATCCATACTCCCATGATGGAGTAGAGTTCGCCTTGGCTTGGACGACGGCTTCGATCAACTCTGCTTTCGCCAATGGTTTCACAAAAGACTGCGCCCATAAGTTGACCCATGGGATCAATACGGCAATTTCTGCTTCGAACTCCCTCAGCTCCTGCGACTTGCCATGTGACTTCGCGGCCTGCATTTCTTCTTTCAGTGTCGGCGATGCGACATCGATCAATTCCAGAGACTTGTGGGAGAGAGCGGCGTGTAAGGCGCAGGCGCGCAGGTAGGACGTTGGGCTACCGCCGAAACGTGATGAAAGATGAGCCGGAGCTTGAGATGGGAGATAACGCGCTAGTAGATCGCGCGCTTCAGCGGTATCGCAAATACTGTGGTGATACGCGGTCTCAATTAATGCCAAAACCGCTGATAAAGGAGCTGCCCGATTCGAGTTGACATGATCCACCTGGATCTGACCGCGGGCCAGCAACTTGAAGACACGCTGAATAGGTTCGGTTGGCAGCCAGCGATTCAGATTCCGAGTCTCTTCTGCCAGCGCAAGCACCAACGGCAGGTCATTGCCTGCTTTTACTGCCAGTTCGTCTAGTTCCTGATACCAACCATGATCCAACAGGCACTTAGCGACAATACGACCTGCTTCATAAGATATTGAACGTGGAGTCCATCTACGTAGGCTTTTAGCGGCGGATTCGGCACCGTGGATACTGAGATGCGCGACAGCCATCATGGCCAGATCTTTATTTGTGACGGGCTCCTTCTGCCGCTCCTTGGCTGATAATTTGGCCCAATTGTCCAGCCACTCTTCTGCCATACGCAGACGACTTCGAGCCTCGCCTATCAAATCAGCATGGCCCGAAAGAATCGTGGCTTCGTATACATGGTGAGAGCCTATCCAGCCGGAACCGAATGTGCGACGCGAAACAGTTTCCTGGACGCCGTTACTGTCCATGAATACTGAAACCATATCCGCGTTCTCTTGCAAGAGAGCACGTTGCCTTTCGTCACCGGCACTTTCACCGCCAGCCTTTAATGCGAGCTTCGCAGCTTCTGGGTAACGCCGGACGCGCAAGCTTGCCTTAAGGGCAAACTGGAGACGCTGGAGCTCGATATCACGACGCTCCACTGGCCCGGAATCGGGAAGGCCGCTTGAGGTCAATGCAAGATCCACCAGTTGAGAGAACTGTCCGGCTTCAAGCATCAATTGCGGTAATACGCCTGCTACGTACGCGCTGGATGAGCTCAGGTCTGAAAGGTGCGCGATGAAGATCCCTAGCTCAGAAGCATCTGGTTTAAATCGCTTCCGGAACCAGCTCTCTGCGGGCTCATCGAAAAACTGGATCGTGCCTTCGTTGACAACAAGAGGTCGTCCGAGGTCTAGCGCAAAACTTCTGACCAGGTCTGGGTTCACACCTGACATTTCTGCGAGGACTGCAATAGGTATCAGCGGACGTAAAGCTGCGAGCCCGGCGCAAATCAAGTCAATTTGTGATCTCTCAGGATTGCCGGCCGCATCGCGTAGGGTGGCGATGGATTTTTCCAAGAGAGTATCGATGACGCTGTCTACGGTTGTGGGATTCGGCCCAAGCAGGCGGAGCATTTCGGGAAGCGTTTTCTGACGAGAAAGCGCGAGTGCTTGAACTCGAGGGTTGTGTGAACTTAAACGATGAAACTCTGCTACATCATGCTCGGAGGCGTCAGCGAACGTTTGGCGCAGGTGCGCCGACGTCTCTTCCAAAGTAAATGCGTTCAACCCAAGCGACAGCGCGCGGGGAGGAGGGTCGAGCATGATCTCCCGGTAAGGCCTGCATAGAGCAACCAGTCTTACTCCTTCAGGTAGAGTTTCACGTAGGAGGTCGCGAATAAACGAGCGAGGCTCTCCTACCTCTTCGGCGGCCATCTGGGCGTTATCAGCGGCGTCGATAATGATGCAAAGCAGCGCGTCTTTATTCTTCGCACGAAGCATTGCTACAGCCTGTCCTACACGGTGCATGAACGCTCGCATGTAGGCGGTACTATCAGCATGTACTGTTGGAATCAGGGGGTGACAAAACCCAAGTGCTGAGAGCTGATTGGCCAATTGCACGAGGGCAGTTCGGTGCCGGTGCCGGTAGCCCGATACGCTGCGATACTGTCCATTTCCGAAGCAGTCATATAGCAATCCAACCGATCCGTTGGGTAGGCTCTGACAGATCCTGGTTGAGAGGACTGATTTCCCAACACCAGCATCAGCGTGCACGATCACAGGTGTGTCAGCCGCATCAATGATAGAGCGGATGACGGCCTGTTCTTGTTGGCGAGGTATCGCCTCGGCAAGTTCTTCAATCAAGCAAGGCGCAGGGAACAGTTGAGCTTCGTCCGTATTCAACACACGGAGCACGTCCATCTTGGTGATGGCAGGGTTAGTCGCACTTTCTGACAGCGCTTTACGGTTCACCAGATCCTTTAGCCTTATGGGGGCATCGACATCCATATCCGGGAGATACCCGCTAACGTCTTGGAAAAGGATGTTCCTCTGAGTCCAATAATTATCTTGGCTGCCATCCAATCGAAGCATGCCGCAGAATGAAGCGAGCTCCTCACCATCCAGTGACGCGAAAGCTTTAAGCTTTTTGAGGTTGCCAGGATGTCGGGGCTTTTTCTGTGCAGCTGCATCCTCGACGGCGGCGATGAAATCAGCGTGTATGGTGCGATTTGTGACAAACCAAAACTCAAGCCTCTCATTCAGTGGGACGCCTGGCAGCTTCTGTTGAAGCGCGACGTAACGTTCAGCAAACCCACGGATCGTCTTTTCCAGGCCGCTTGGTTGCCACACTTCATCAACCTGCAGCGTCGAATGCTTGAGCTGCATGTAGCGAATCCGCGTCGCGCTTTCTAGTTCAGTGCTCCCGTAGTATTCGGCGATGTCGATGAGCTGCTCACCCACTTCAACCTGCTCGCCGCCAGGAAACTCTGTGGTTGCCGCTCCCTCGATCGTAATGGCTACAAGACCTGATTGCGGTGCGAGTAGCTGCAATGCGCGGCGTGCCGCCCATAGATAATGGAATTGATCGCCATCGCGGCTGGCACGAACGAGCATGCTTTCGGACATTTAGACACTTCCCTGATTCAGTGCGGAGCACGTCGCTGTGTTCGATATTGTAAAGAGGTTGTAAACGTTCGATTTCGGCATACCTGCTCCATCATGGCAATAGCAACACGCGGTGAGTCAAACATTTGCACTCCATGCCATTTGCACTATGCGCACCGTGTGTTTTGGCGGGATGGCTTTATCTGTGCTATCCACAATTGGCAAACGTTCCTGTATCGATGATGAGGGTTTGCGGCCGGGCTTTGTAAAGAGCAGGCGCAGCTTAAGGACATATCTATTGACGGCTCAAAGCTACTATCATTGTCGATCACTCGACTATCCCCGCTTGTTCTCGTGCGGAGGTTCAGCCACTGACTGAGGCGATCGGATAGCGCGGCCGGGGACAGCAGCGAGTGATTTTTCGCGAAGGGACAGTTGGACCTTAGACTGGGGGCATCCTTTTCAAACCATCCAAAGCATGCCCTCAGATGTGCCCCCAGTTTAGCAATTCTCTGGAAGCGAATGGATCTCCATGGCCTATGAAAAGTCAGAAATGATCAGATGAACAGCCCGCCAGACGGCCCCTAAAGACTCTCAGGATCGCCAAAAAACATCTGAATCCGCGACCGCAACCAACGCTCCCCCGGATCGTTATCCTGGGACCCCCGCCAAGCCATATGCAGTTCAAAGCTGCGCACCGGAATCGGCGGATCCTCGGCACGTACACCGCCGGCGGCAGTCAGCGCATCGGCGGTGTAGTCGGGAACCGTGGCGACAATGTCTGTGCCTGCCAGCAGTGTGCTCAGCCCGTTGAACTGCGGCACCGCCAGTACCACATGGCGCTTGCGACCGAGCTTTTCCAGTTCTTCATCGATGAACCCACTCAGGTCGCCGGCGAAGGACACCAGGGCGTGGGGGCGTGCGCAGAACTCATCCAGGGTCAGTTGCCCCGGTGCGGTGTCGGCCCGTAGCACTTTGGGCATGCTGCGGCGCAGGACCTTGCGCTTGGCGTTGGCCGGCAGGTCGTCGGTGTAGCTGACGCCGATGGAGATTTCGCCGGACGCCAGTAAACCAGGCATCAGGATGTAGTTGACCCGGCGTACCACCAGCACAATGCCGGGGGCTTCGGCCCGCAGGCGTTTGAGCAGCATTGGCAGCAGGGCGAATTCGGCGTCGTCCGACAGGCCGATGCGGAACACCGAGGTGCTGGTGGCCGGGTCGAATTCCGCCGCGCGGCTGACCGCCGTGGAAATCGAGTCCAGGGCCGGGGAGAGCAGGGCGAAGATTTCCACCGCCCGGGCCGAAGGCTCCATGCTGCGACCGGTGCGCACGAACAGTGGGTCATCGAACAGGCTGCGCAGGCGCGACAGCGCGGCGCTGATGGCCGGTTGGCCGAGGAACAGCTTCTCGGCGGCGCGGGTCACGCTGCGTTCATGCATCAGTGTTTCGAATACGATCAACAGGTTCAGGTCGACACGACGCAGGTCATTGCGATTCATCTGGGGTCCTGGCAGATTCGGCGAGCTTGACGTGAGCGGCCATATGCGAACAATGACCGGCATGAATCTTACGGGGAAAGGCTGGTACTCTGCACTGGCTAAATGAATTTTTGTAGGATTTGCCCTACGGGGTTGATTGATTTTCTTGCTGCGGAATCAATGACAGGCATGTCGACTATTAATAGCCACTGATGGTCTTGGGTACAAAGCCCGGATAGAGTTCATGGCATTAGAGGTTACTTTGACGAGGTTTGCGATGTCCCGCACGATCCGTTTTCACAAGTTTGGTGGTGCCGAGGTGCTCAAATGCGAAGAGCAGCCGGCGGCTCTTCCTGCGCCAGGAGAAGTGCAGGTCCGTGTCGAAGCGATCGGCATCAGTTGGCATGACACCCTGTGGCGCCAGAACCTGGCGCCGTCCCAGGCCCGCCTGCCTTCCGGCCTGGGCCATGAAATGGCTGGCGTGGTAACGGCCGTCGGCGACGGTGTCGACGATCTGGCCGTGGGCGACAAGGTTGCCAGCTTCCCCGCGCAAAGCGCGAACGACTATCCGGTGTATGGCGAGATCATCGTGCTGCCGCGTACCGCGCTGACCCGCTATCCCGACGTGCTGAGCCCGATCGAAGCCGCAGTGCACTACACGCCGTTGCTGGTCGCCTATTTTGCCTACGTCGACCTGGCACGGGTCAAACCCGGGCAGTTCGCCCTGGTCACCGATGCCAGCCATTGCGCCGGCCCGTCCTTCGTACAGCTCGGCAAGGCGCTGGGTGTGCGGGTGATCGCCGCCACAAAGACCGCTGATGAGCGTGAGTATCTGTTGTCGTTGGGTGCCGAGAAAGTCATCGTCACGGAAGAGCAGGACTTGCTGATGCAAATCAACAAGCTCACCGACAGTCGGGGCGTCGACGTGGTGTTCGACGGCCTGGGCGGACCGCAGATGTCGCTGCTCGGCGATGTCCTGGCCCCACGAGGCAGCCTGGTGCTGTATGGCCTGCAAGGGGGCAACCAGACACCGTTCCCGGCCTGCGCGGCGTTCCAGAAGAACATTCAGTTCTTCGTGCATTGCATCGGCAACTTCACCGGCAAGCCTGAACTGGGCATCATCCAGGACCAGGTGGCGTTGCAGCGGGCACTGCGCGATATCAATCAGCTGACTGCCGACCGTGTCGTGCTGCCACTCAAGACCCGGGTCTTTCCATTCACCGAGTTTGTCGAGGCTCACCGTTACATGGACGAATGTCCTTGCCGTGAGCGTGTTGCCCTTCAGGTTGTCGATCCCGCCTGATGCCTGTCCTGCGCAAGGGTCATCGTCCCTGACTCTTGCGCTGCCCCTGGCCTGATCGGGCCTTCTTTTTCCCTCAGATGTTCCAGCCTCCCCGCGATATTGGAGCGTGTCCGGCTGCCCGTTCACAACGACTCCGCTTCCCTTGCCGGCAACTGAACTGGTTTTTGCCCGCAATCTGTATCTTCTAATCATTATTGAAGTCCTGATAATTGAATGCTGGTTTTCAGCTCAAGGAAGAAGTCATGGCGCAATACATGTTTCCAGAAAGGCTTGATCCTTCAAGGTCTGTTCAAGGTGCTTCAGACGTTAATGGGGGCAAGAGCTTCTATCGACTATCGGAAGAACAGCGCGGGATAAGCGGTCAATTGAAGTTCGGCAAGTTCTTTATTTCTCGTACTCATTGTCTGTGGGACGTTGTCGGAAATCTCCTAGGACCCATCATGATGGGCGTAAGGCTCAATGAATTGGCGGCTTTCAGGCTTTGTCGAAAGGTCTGGCTGTCGACTCCCTACGTATGTATCAAATAATTACGACGAGCAAAGCTCGAGCGTATTGCTAATACTCTTCGCAGTAGTGAAACAAGTCTTCCAGCCGAACACGTCGCGCGATCACGTGGGTGGGTGCGACACTGATATTTGAACTTCCAGGTAAATGGTTATGAGCGCAATTCATGAGCAGGCAATGATTCACGTGTATCAACAGATACTGCAGCGGCTGTTGGGTTTTTATTCCCGTGCGGAGCGTACGGCGTTGCAGCTTTTGATCCAGCGTCTGATCGTCGCCGCTGGTGGCATTGAGCGGATCGGTGAATACCGCGTACTGACGGTCCTCAACGGGAGCCGGGACAGCTTCTACGTGCTGACGGCCCTGAGGGCTGCGCAACTGAGCATCGCCGGGCGGAATCCAGTGACCTTCGACCTGCGTGTGGCCACGCCGCGGTTGAGCGAGACCACCCAGGCGACCCTGGAAAACATCCATCGCTGCTACAGCGCGCTGTTCGTCTATGACGATCCGCGGGTTGAGCTGCTGATGGCGGATAACCGCGAAGTGGTGCCGTTCAACCACAGGCAGCCATTGTCGGTGGCCGGGCATGAGTCCAATCGCATGGACATGCTGGTCCTGGGCCATCTTCGTTCGGTCGACAGTCCTCTGGAGGTCGGCGATGACGGCTACCTGGCCATGGCGGAGTTCTATCGCCACATGGCGCGTTGGGAGTCGGGGGTGGATTCCCTGGTGAGCAGCGATACGCCGCGCCAGCAGAAACAGTTCATGGCGGGCCTGCGGCGTGCGACCCGCAAGATTGGCCTGGGCATCGACACGACCAGCACCTTCGACAATCTTTTTGCGCAGCTCGATACCCTGGGTGACGATCTTTATCGGCATTTCTATGGGCCGCAACGCGTCGGCGCGTGGAAACCCGAGGGCCGTTTCGAGGCATGCCGGCGCGTGGGACACATCGGTATCGATGACCTGATCGTCGATCGCTGCGAAGAAACGAACTGGCTGCTGTTCAGTGAGTTCCTGCGGGTACGGACCGACGATCTCATTGCCTCGGCACCACAGAACGAATACCTGAGTCCGCTGCTGTCGGCTCATTTGCATGGCCTGCAGGCGGCTTGCCTGCAAGGACGCAGCTACGAAGCGGGCTACGGGGACTACGTGCAGCGCGCAATCATGATCATGCACCGCAAGCAACTGCCGGAACATGTCTGCGAACAGGCCCGGGAACTCTTCGGCCCGCCTTCGGCCATTGCGGAGCGCCGCGCCCAGGCCACCGCCGAAGCGCAAGCGACCTTGGGACTCAACGAGGCCCAATTGGTGTGCATGCTGTTTGCGCCCTTTGTCGAGAGAGGCGCGGGGCTGGAACATTTCCTGCGTTGTTGCCACCCCGGCATGCTGGTGGCGATGCCGGATCTGCACAAGGCCATGCAGGGCGCGACGGTCGCCGATCAGGTGGCGCAGTGGATGGTCGACGTCAGCGGTCTGTCGATCGACATGCTCGGCAGGCTCTATGGGGCGAGCATCGCGCTGTCGGAACAGGAAACCGTGCAGGGAATCGACCTGCAGCAGCCCGTCGACAGCGCCGACACCGAAGTGCCCGTGTTGGGTGGCGATGGCCTGCGCGAAGGCTCGGCCAGATATTGAGGGGTGCGGTTTGACGGCTTCACCCTCTCTGCATCCGGCCGCCGCTGCTGATGTTGCGCTGCGGTCGGTCTTGGCCCACCCAACGGGCCTGAAGCCATGAAGGGCTCGCGGGAAACAGATTTCGCCTACCAGGCGGTCTATCGCTACCTGACGGCCCTGATCAGCGAGCTGGGTAGCGATGCCCGGGTGCGACTGCCGTCGCTGCGGCAGTTGGCCGACCGTCTGAACGTGTCGATCTCTACTATCCAGTACGCCTATTCGCTGCTGGAAAAGGAGGGGCGGGTCTACTCGATCGCCAAGTCCGGTTACTACGCAATGCCGGTGCCCAGTGTGATCACCCTGGGCGGCGGTGACGATCTGCTCGAGACGCTCTACGTCAACACCCGGCGGCCGGGCATGCTGGTGCTCAGCGCGGACGAGCCGGCGTCGATGCAGCCCCTGGACAGCCCGCTGTTGCTGCTCGAGCGCGAACTGCTGCGCCAGTATCCACGCGCCTCCCAGATGCCTTCGCAACCTTGGGGCGAGCTGGAACTGCGCGCGGCCCTGGCGGCCCGTTACACCTCTTCACCGGCACGTTGCTGGAAGGCCGACGACGTGTACATCGGTGCCGATCTGCGTGGGGTGCTGGAGATCCTGATCGCCGTGCTGTCGCTCAGGGGCGCCACGGTATTGATCGAGTCGCCCTGCGACTGGACAATCCTGCGCTTGTTGCAAGCGGCCGACGTCAAGGTTATCGAGCTGCCGTTGCTGGCTGACGGCGGAATCAGTCTCGAGCAATTGGAACAGCTCCTGCAGAACGAAACCGTGCGCCTGGTGGTGCTGTCTTCGGTGCTGAGCATGCCGAGGGGAACGCACCTTCCCGAGGGCAACCGCCGGGCTGTAGCGCGTTTGCTGGAGGTGCACGGTACCTGGGTGCTGGAGAACGACAGCTACGCGGACCTGGTATTCGAAACCGGGGTGGTGCCTTTGCGGGACCTGCTCGACCCGGACCGCTTGATCGTCTATTCCACGTTTGAAAAGACCATCGGCCCAGAGGCGCCCTATGGTTATGTGTTGTCGCGTCAACTGACCCTGCAACTGCAGCGGCATTTTCTGCTGCGGGCGTTTCGCCTGTCGCCCATTCGGCAGAAAGCCATCGCGCGTTTATACAGCAATGGCCGGATCGATCAGCATTTGCTGGTACTGCGGCGGTTGTTACGGGAAAGCGCGACGTCGACGACGCAATTGCTGCGGGAGCGGCTGGGGGAAAGCCTGCAATGGGTTGAAGCCCAGGGCGGTGCGACGCTGTGGGTTCGATCGTCGCGCCGGGTGGACCTGCGACAGGTCTTCCAGCGCTTGCTGGCCCAGCGCATCGTCATCGCCCCTGGCGAGCTGTTCAGTATCCAGGGGTTTTATACCCAGCATCTGCGCCTGACGCATGCCTTGAGTGGTGTGGGTGACCTCGACGCCGCGCTCTACGCGTTGGCCGATGCATTGAGGCTTGAGCAGTCCTGAGAAGGGCGATGGATCGAACCCATCGCGCCACGGTCGAACTGTCAGTAAACTGCATCCCATTTCCCACGCCACTCCATCCAGAGGTTTTGCATGACAGTCAGTCCATTTGCGGGCAAGCCGGCACCGGCAGAGTTGTTGATCGATATCCCGCGACTGGTGACGGCCTACTATACCGGCCGGCCCGATGCCTCGGTTGCGACCCAGCGTGTGGCGTTCGGCACCTCCGGTCACCGTGGCAGCTCCTTCGACCTGGGGTTCAACGAATGGCACGTTCTGGCTATCAGCCAGGCCGTCTGCCTGTACCGTGAAGCCCAGGGAATCAATGGCCCGTTGTTCGTCGGCATCGACACCCATGCACTCTCTACCCCTGCCGGTGCCAGCGCACTGGAGGTGCTGGCCGCCAACGGCGTCACCGTGATGATCGCCGAAGGCGATGAATACACCCCGACGCCGGCGGTTTCCCATGCGATCCTCTGCTACAACCGGGGCCGTACCACGGGCCTGGCGGACGGCATTGTCATCACGCCGTCCCATAACCCGCCGCAGAGTGGCGGCTACAAGTACAACCCCACCAACGGTGGTCCGGCCGATACCCATATCACCAAGTGGATTGAAGCCAAGGCCAACGAACTGCTGGCCAACCAGTTGGCCGGTGTCAAGCGCATCAGCTACGAGCAGGCCCTGAAGGCCGAGACCACGCACCGTTACGATTACCTCAACACCTACGTGGCGGACCTGGTCAATGTCATCGATTTCGAGGCCATCCGCACCGCCGGGTTGCGTCTGGGCGTCGATCCGCTGGGTGGAGCAGGGGTGCGCTACTGGCCGGCCATTGCCGAGCATTACCGCCTGGACCTGGACGTGGTTAATACCCAGGTGGATCCGACGTTCCGCTTCATGACGGTCGACTGGGACGGGCAGATCCGCATGGACCCTTCGTCCAGCCATGCCATGCAAGGGCTGATCGGCCTGAAGGAGCGTTTCGACGTGGCCTTCGCCTGCGACCCGGATCACGACCGCCATGGCATCGTGACGCCGTCCGGCGGCCTGCTGGCACCGAACAACTACCTGGCGGTGTCCATCGATTACCTGTTCCAGAACCGTCCGCAATGGCGCGCCGATGCCGGTGTCGGCAAGACGGTGGTCAGCAGCGGGCTGATCGATCGCGTGGCCAGGCGCCTGGGTCGTCGTCTCTATGAAGTGCCGGTAGGCTTCAAGTGGTTTGCCGACGGTCTGTTCGACGGCTCCCTGGGCTTTGGTGGCGAGGAAAGCGCCGGTGCTTCGTTCCTGCGCAAGGACGGCGGCGTGTGGAGCACCGACAAAGACGGCCTGATCCCGGCGTTGCTGGCGGCTGAAATGACCGCCCGCACCGGTCGCGACCCAAGCCAGGCCTACCGCGCCCTGACGGACGAATTGGGCGAGCCGTTCTCGGTGCGTGTCGATGCGAAGGCCACGCCGCAGCAGAAGGCGTTGCTGAGCAAGCTGTCACCGGATCAGGTCGCGTCCACTCAACTGGCCGGGGAGCCGATCCAGAGCATCCTCAGCCACGCGCCAGGCAACGACCAGGCTATCGGCGGCCTGAAAGTGATGACCGAAAACGGCTGGTTCGCGGCACGTCCGTCCGGCACCGAGGACATCTACAAGATCTACGCTGAAAGCTTCATTGGCGACGAGCACCTCAAGCAGTTGGTGAGCGAGGCGCAGACGCTGGTGGATGGCGCTATTTCCGTGTAGGAGCTGTCGAGCGGAGCGAGGCTGCGATCTTTTAGGACTCAAGCGGCAGTGGAAAGATCGCAGCCTCGTTGCACTCGTCAGCTCCTACACTAATGAGATTGACCTTTCACTTCATCGCCTAACCCCATGACTTACAAGCTTTTGGGTGGCACTCCTCGGCAAATCCAGACACCATAGGCCATGGTTCTGAACACCCGGAGTCCCAAAGCGTGCCGCAACACTCTCCCGATCTTCCCCCCGAACTGCTGCCCCTGGCGCAAATGCCGCTGCTCAAACGCCTGGCTGCGCGTTTCTTCGGCCATGGCCTGACACGTCTGCGTGCCCAGCACCGGGCGTCCTGGTTGCACGGACAGGCCGATGGCTTTCGCAGCGGGCATACCGCCGGTTTCGATTATGGCTATAAGGAGGGCAAGACCGAGGGTTTGGAAGAGGGGCGTCAGGTCCTGCTGATCCGCGACTCCCGCAGTACGGAACACCCGGCTCCCAAGGTCGATGACCTGTTGTTCGACGACTGGCGCCTGCCCTTGACCCCCGAACTGAAGAAGCGCGTGAAGGCGGACGTCGCCCGCTTGCTGCCGCCCCATGCACAGCCCAGCGCCGCGCAGTGGAAGATGATCTTCAGTGATACTCCCTCTACCTCGGTGATCGCTGGGGCAGGTGCGGGCAAATCCACCACCCTGGTACTGCGCATCGTGCTGCTGTCCCACTACCTGGGTTTCGAGCTGGACTCGATGACCGTGGTGACGTTTACCCGGGAGTCACGCAAGGACTTCATCCAGAAGCTGATCGAGGTCTTTGCCTTGTGGGGGCGAGCGGTCAGCCCCAAGGAAGCTCGCGACCTGGTGCGCACCTTCCATTCACGTATCTTGCCCATGGTCCGCAGCCTGCCGGGATTCGAGCGGCTCCAGGCCTTTGAAACCCTGAGCCATCGCACGGGGCCAGGTGATGACGACGCCGACGGCAATCCCTTCGACTTGCGTATCAACGACGCTCAGCGCCAGCAACTCAACGCCTGTTATCACCGTCTCTACCAGCGCGACGAGCGTTTCCGGGAGCTGATCAAGCCGCTGTCCCGGCACGCTTTCCAGCTCAAGGAGCTGGAGCGCGATCACCCTGATGTGCAAAAGCGTGTTGCCGTGACCGAATTGGCTGCCCAGCGCGACGAAGAACTGTGCGATGCCATCGAAGACTTGTGGTTTCGCGCTGGTGCGTGGCCCATCAAGGGCGTCGAACCCAAGCGCCAGACGTTCGAGATCAACGGTTCAAAGTTCCATTGCCATGGCTACGTCCCATCCCTGGATGCCTGGGTCATGTTGGGCTTTGACTCGCGGGAAGATGCGCGGATCAGTCGTCCGGGCGCTCGGCTGAGTCTCCGTGCGGAATGGGCGGTCAAGCGCACTCTGTTTCAAGCTTTCTGTCGTAAGCCATTGATATGGATAGAAAGCTATGAATCCTCGAAGCGTCTTCTTGCCTCGCTCGCTGGGGATGCCAGCGCCGGGCCTGGCTTTGATTACAAGGTCAAGGGGGAGCTGGGTTCGGCGCCGCTGCTGGATTGTTTCGTCGCCGCCGCCGGCTTTATCGAGAACCTGGGCCTGGATGTCCCGGATGCCGTGGGGCGGATGAGTTTCGCCCAGGATGACCCGGACCGGTATTTTTTCGAGGCGCTGAGCCGCTATTGGCGGGCGTTTGAAGACCATCTGCTCGACCAGTCGCCTCCCGTCATGACCTACAACCGTATGTTTGCGTTGTTCAGCGAGCATTCGCCGGAAAACTTCAAATTGCTGGGCGATGCGCTTCTCAGGCCCTTGTCACATCTGATGATTGACGAGTTCCAGGACGTTTCTCCGCAGATCGTCTCCTGGCTTCGCGCAAGCCTGCGTGAAGTACGCCGCCGAGGCCCCGCCATGCACATCGGGCGCGGTGCGCAACACTCTTCCTTGCTGTGTGTCGGCGACGATTGGCAGTCGATCTATGGCTGGCGCGGCAGTTCACCGAGCTACTTCATGGCGTTCACCCAGCAATTCCCGTCGCCGGCCAATACCCGGGTGATGCTCACCGACAACTACCGCAGCCATCAGCACATCATCGATGCGGCCGAGCATATTGTCCGAGCAGCGGCTGCCATCCCCGGCAAGAAAGCCAAGGCCAGCGGCAAATCCTCCTTGCTGAACCCGGTCAATGTGCTGGATCGGGACGATGAGGGCCTGGCCCGCCGGCTGGATGAGCATTATCGCAAGGGCGATTCGATCTTGATGCTGTATCGAAAAAGTAGCGATAAGTCATTGATAGAGAAACATATTCAATCAACAGTTAATGTGGATTCTAGCTTGCCGTATGAGGCGCGGCGCCTGAGGCAGATGACCTTTCACAGCGCCAAGGGGCTCCAGGCTGACGCGGTGTTTTTGTTGGGCGACTGCCAGCACCTGACCCGCTCACCCTACAAGAATCAGGTCTATCGGATGGCCGGGCTGGGCCAGGACGGTGATGCCGAGCCATACGACACGGCGCAAAGGGACGAGATCCTGCGCCTGGCCTACGTGGGCATCACCCGTGCGGTGCAGCATTGCTACTGGTACGTCGACGAGCCGGACAGCCAGGCCGCCAATGCGCCCAAGGCTTCGGACCGTATCGGGACGGGCAAGGCATTCTTTGCGGACCATCGCCGTGCCCGCAGTTGAGGTGGGGCGGTAGCTCATTCAGCGTTGCCTGGAGGATCGCCATCGCGAGCAGGCTCGCTCCCACAGGGTTGCGGGGTGACTGCGGCATCTGCATCACCAAAAAACCTTGTGGGAGCGAGCCTGCTCGCGATGGCGGCGTAACGGCTGGCCCAGGCCCTTCAGACACCCACAAAAAAGCCCACAAACGTGGGCTTTTTTACTCAGGAGGCGAATCGCCTCAAACCAACCGGTGGTACGAAGGCTTCCAGCTCGGCTTCCACCGCTTCGATTATTCGCTCCACATCAGGGGCGTTCATCACGGTCGCGCAGGGAATGCCTGCAATCGCGATCATGGTTTCGCCGCTGGCACGGTCGAACAACCGGGCGACCATGCTGCCCGGTGCATCCATGCTGGCCTCGAAGCCCATTGGATGGAAATGCCAGCGCATCAGCTGGCAAGCGTTGGGAAACGTAACCTTGCTGAACGATCCTTTATTCATCTGTTGCCCACCTTCTTCATCAAGCGCTTCCGTTTGCTCTTGTCAGGAAGGAAGAGCCTTCATGGCTCTACCAGTGAGAACTAAAAATAGCACCTGATAATGAAAGTCATGTGGCTTTTTTCAGTCCGTTTTGCGATTGGTTCACTTTTTTTGATCTGCATCATGACTTAAAGGACAGGGCTCAGAATGCCATCACCCTCTGCCCGAGGACGGCTGATGATCGCTCAACGGCTCTGGCGCGCCCCATTGCAGGGCGACGAGCAGTGCCAGGACGACCAATGACAAAGCGGCGAAAAAGGTGAGATGCAGGCCGTTCGCGACCTCTTCAGGCGTGGCTGCGGTAATGCCGCTCGTCGGTAATGCTGCTGCGAATACCGCACCGAGTACCGATGCCCCGGTAAAGAAGCCCAGGTTGCGCGACAGGTTGAGCAACCCGGCAACGACACCGCGCTTCTGCGCCGGGACATCCGCCATCACCGCCGTGTTGTTGGCCGTCTGGAACAGCGCATAGCCCAGCGTGGTGACTACGATGGCCATGACATAACCGCCCGTGCCCAACGCGGATGACAACAGCGCCAGCATCACGCAACCGAGCACCATGGTTGCCAACCCGACAAGCCGCATGGGCCGCACGCCGAACCGATCGACAAGACGCCCGGCAGGCACGCCGGTCAACGCGGCGACGCAGGGGCCGACGGCCAAGACCAATCCCACCAGCGGGGCCGCCAACCCAAGGCTGATGGACAGGTAGAAAGGCCCCACCAGCAACGTCGCCATCATCACCGTTGCAACCAATGCACTCGTCGCCAGGCCTGAAACCAGCAACCGGTCGCGGAACAACGCCAGGGGGATCAGCGGCGACGCCAGCCGGCGCTGGGCCAGCACAAACAGGCCGCCGCCAAGGACCGCCATCAACAGCAAGGCGATATTGATTGCGCCAAAATGGCCGCGCCCCAGGGTCATCGCCAGTGCATAAGCGCCCAGTGCGGCCGCCAGCAGTAGCGTGCCCGTGATATCGAAGCCGGTTTTTCCGGCGCTCGTCTCCGGCCGATGGCTGGGCAAGGAGCGCCAGGCCAACAGCCACGTCAGCAGCCCGAGGGGCACATTGATCAGAAAGATGGCCTGCCAACCGAATACGCTGACCAACGTACCGCCTAACGAGGGGCCAAGAGCGGTGCCCACCGCGGACAGTGTTGCCAGCAAGCCCATGGCGCGGCCGGTTCGGTCCTTGTCGACCGTTTCACCGACCAGGGCCAGGGTCAGCGTCATCATCACCGCCGCTCCCAGGCCTTGCAGCGTGCGGCCTGCAATCAACAGCCCAAGGGAAGGGGCGAGCCCGCAGAGGATGGACGCCAGGGTGAACAACAGAATCCCGGCCAGCAGCAGTGGCCGGCGTCCCAGCAGATCACCCAGGCGCCCGACGCTGACAATCAGCGTGGAGATCGCCAGCAAATAAGCCAGCACCACCCACTGGACCGCTTGGAACGAGGCGCCGAACGCTTCGGCCAAGGCGGGCAGGCCGACCGTGGCGACGCTGGTGCCCAGCGAGGCGAGCAAGGTTGCCAGCGCCAGGCTGGTCAACGCCCAGCGTGCCGAAGAGGCCTGGGGAGCGCCGCTCATGTCTGGCAGGGATTGTTCCGTATTGACGGGTTTCATTCTGTTCTCCTTCTGCGACTCGCAAAAAACCGGGCTGTCAGAACGTTACGCCCGGGCATAACATGGCGGAAGACGCAGCATTTGCACTTTATAGCTGCGTATGACGCCATCTATTAAGTCCGAGGCTGACCATGTCGATCCCCGACCTCAACCTGTTGATCACCCTTGACGTGCTGCTGGCCGAAGGCAGTGTCGCCCGGGCCGCTCAGCGGCTGCGGCTCAGCCCTTCGGCGATGAGCCGGGCATTGGCGCGGTTGCGCGATACCCTGGGTGACCCGCTGCTGGTGCGGGCCGGGCGGGGGCTGGTTCCCACTCCCCGTGCCTTGGAGCTGCGTGAGCAGGTCAGCCAGCTGGTGCAGGACGCCCAGACGGTGCTGCGCCCGGTCCAGGCCCCGGACCTGCGACGGTTGAGTCGGACCTTTACGCTGCGCAGCCGGGAAGGGTTCGTGGAAAACTTCGGGGTCGACCTGATCGCCCGGATAAGTGAGCAGGCCCCCGGTGTCCGACTGCGTTTCGTCGACAAGGCCGACAAGGACAGTACGGCACTGCGCGAGGGCACCGTGGACCTGGAAACCGCTGTAGTGGACAAGGACACTCGTCCGGAGCTGCGCACCCAGGCCTTGTTCGTCGACCGTTTCATCGGCGTGGTACGCCAGGGTCACCCACTGCTCCAGGCCGAGCTGACTGCCGCCGCTTATGCCGCGGGCGGGCACATCGGCGTCTCCTTGCGCGACCTCGACCACGGTCCCATCGACCGGGCATTGGAACCCTTGGACCTGACGCGAGAGATCATCACCACCGTCCCGGGGTTTTCCACGGCGCTGGGGCTCGCGCGCTCCAGTGACCTGATCGCCAGCGTGCCCGAACGCTACACCACCCGCCTGCGTGCCGGCCTGCACAGCTTTGCACTGCCGTTTTCGGTGCCGGCGTTCACGATTGCCATGCTCTGGCACCCGCGAATGGATGCCGATCCGGTGCACCGTTGGCTGCGAGGCTGTTTGCGCGAGGTTTGTGGGCGGAAAACCGGAGGCAACTAGTTGATATTAATTAATAGCATTTCGCTGGCACTTAGTTGCTGAAAGTGTGATGCGGGACATAGGGATTGTCTTGGCGATATTTAATATTTAAATAGGGTTTTGTCCGACAATTTTTGCTCTTGTTGCTGGGTCGCCTGTATTAACGGGGCAATCGCCCATTGTCAGCACGCGCTGTCGGAGTTGCCGTTCATTAGTCTCGAAAAAATCGCTAGACGTTTGATTTCGAATTGTGTCAGTTTCCTTGCGTCCTCAATTGGGCGAGTGATAGGACGATCTCGCCAGAGATTGTCTGTCTGACAAAAACTGTTCCATTGCAAACAAGGAAGTGTGTTTATGTCGAAAGTCAAAACCAGCGCTATCGATTCTGCTGAGCAACTTCTCTGGGCCCCGCAATCATTGGCCGCACCCAGTAATGCGTTCAACCAGATCAATAGTTTCAGCCACCAATACGACCGTGGCGGCAACCTCACCGTCAACGGCAAACCCTCGTACTCGGTGGACGAAGCGGCTACTCAATTGCTGCGCGACGGCGCGGCGTACCAGGACCGGGACGGCAGCGGCAAGATCGAGCTGACCTATACCTTCCTCACCTCCGCGTCCTCGAGCACCATGAACAAGCACGGGATCAGCGGTTTCAGTCAGTTCAGTACACAGCAGAAGGGCCAGGCAGTGCTGGCCATGCAGTCCTGGGCCGACGTGGCCAATGTCACCTTCGCCGAGAAGAGCAGCGGTGGTGACGGGCACATGACCTTCGGCAACTACAGCGGCGGCCAGGACGGCGCGGCGGCGTTCGCCTACCTGCCGGGGACCGGCGCCGGGTACGACGGGACGTCCTGGTACTTGATCAACAGCAGCTACACCCAGAACAAGAATCCGGACCTGAACAACTATGGTCGCCAGACCCTGACCCACGAAATCGGTCACACCCTGGGCCTGGCGCACCCCGGCGACTACAACGCCGGCGAAGGCAGCCCGACCTACGATGACGCCACCTACGGCCAGGACACCCGCGGCTACAGCGTCATGAGCTACTGGAGTGAAAGCAACACCAGCCAGAACTTCAGCAAGGGCGGCGTCGAAGCCTATGCCTCGGGGCCGTTGATGGACGATATCGCGGCGATCCAGAAGCTCTACGGTGCCAACACCAGCACCCGTACCGGTGACACCACCTACGGCTTCAACTCCAACGCCGGCCGCGACTTCCTCAGTGCGTCTTCCT
Organism: Pseudomonas sp. B21-056; assembly: GCF_026016325.1. Taxonomy (NCBI): domain Bacteria; kingdom Pseudomonadati; phylum Pseudomonadota; class Gammaproteobacteria; order Pseudomonadales; family Pseudomonadaceae; genus Pseudomonas; species Pseudomonas sp. B21-056. The sequence goes on along the minus strand of NZ_CP087203.1, from coordinate 3,356,188 downwards.
CGTCGGACAAGGTGGTGTTCTCGGTCTGGGATGCGGGCGGTCGCGATACCCTGGACTTCTCCGGTTTCACCCAGAACCAGAAAATCAACCTCAATGACGCCTCGTTCTCTGACGTTGGCGGCATGGTGGGCAACGTGTCCATCGCCCAGGGCGCCACCATCGAAAATGCCATCGGCGGGTCGGGCAGCGACTTGCTGATCGGCAACGAAGTGGCCAACGAGCTCAAGGGTGGCGCCGGCAATGACATCCTCTGGGGCGCCGGCGGTGCGGACAAACTGTCGGGCGGTTCGGGTTCCGACACGTTCGTGTTCGCTGCCAGCTCCGACTCACGGCCGGGCGCCACGGACCAGATCCTCGATTTCGTCAGCGGCCTGGACAAGATCGACCTGACCGGTATCACCAAAGGCGCCGGCTTGCACTTCGTAAGCGCGTTCACGGGCGCGGCGGGCGATGCGGTGCTGTCGACATCGGGTGGCAACAGCCTGCTGTCGGTGGATTTCTCCGGGCATGGCGTGGCCGATTTCCTGGTCAGTACCGTCGGCCAGGCAGCGGTTTCGGACATCGTGGCCTGATACCTGCGTGACGCATTGTGGCGAGGGGGTTCCCGCCGGTAACGGGGCTGCTTTGCAACCCAGCGGGAGCAAGCTCCCTCGCCACGATGCATTCCAATTTTTATGAGCGAGTAGACACTATGCACCGCAGTCTTCCGGCAACCGCCTGGTTACTCGCTACGCTGATGTTGTTTTCTGGAGAAGTCGCCATGGCGCGCAGCCTGTTGTTAGCAGAACCTTCGCAGTTGGCCGGGCAGTGGCGGGCCGTTTTGGCAGGCCCCCAGGACGCTGCGCAGACCCAGGCATTGCAGGACAAACCGTCCAATGTCTGCGTCATCGAGCTTAAGGCCGACCAGACCGTGGGCGGGCAAACCGCTTGCCTCGGCCACTGGCTCGGGGATGAGCCGGTGCATTGGTTTCCTGAGCCCGACGGTCTTTCGCTGCTTGGCAAGCAAGAGGCCAGGGTTCATTTGGGGCTACGTCAGGGCCAACATTATCAAGTCAAGTTGAAGTCAGGATTGAGTGTTACGCTCGAGCGCAATATTCAAGAGAACGCGCGTTAACAGTCTGAGCCTGTTTACCAATAATCCAGACGCGCTTGTTCAATAAAGCGCGCACTTTGGTGTGGACAGGCGTAACTATAAAAGATTGGCAAGTTCAAGTGTTTGCCAACTCCGTGGCGAAGCCAACAGCAGGGAAGAATGATGAAGATGGCAAAGATCACCGCCACGGTGCCGTTGTTCAAGGCACTGGGCGATTATAAGAATATCCTGCTCAGTGTCGGTTGTTTTACCGCACTGATTAATGTCCTGATGCTTGCACCTTCAATCTACATGCTCCAGGTGTACGACCGGGGACTGTCATCGCAAAACGAAACCACCCTGGTGATGTTGTCGTTGATGGTGGTGGGGTTCTTTGTGTTCATCGGGCTGCTGGAAATGGTGCGCAGTTTCATTGTTATCCGCATCGGCAGCCAATTGGAAAGGCGTTTCAACCTCCAGGTCTACAAAGCCGCGTTCGAGCGCAACCTGCTCCAGGGCGAAGGCAACGCCGGGCAGTCCCTGGGCGACCTGACCCATCTGCGCCAGTTCGTCACCGGGCCGGCGCTGTTCGCGTTCTTCGATGCGCCCTGGTTCCCGGTCTATCTGCTGGTGATCTATCTGTTCAACGTCTGGCTGGGGGTGTTCGCCAGCGTCGGCACGCTGCTGCTTATCGGGCTGGCGTGCCTGAACGAAGCCATGACCCGCAAACCCTTGGCGCAGGCCAGCGGTTACTCGCAACAGTCCAGCCAACTGGCTACCAGCCATTTGCACAACGCCGAATCGATCCAGGCCATGGGCATGCTCGATGCGCTGCGCAACCGCTGGTTTGCCGTGCACTCGCGTTTTCTCGGCCTGCAGAACCAGGCCAGCGACACCGGCGCCGTGATCAGTGCCTTCAGCAAGACCCTGCGCCTGTGCCTGCAATCGCTGGTGCTGGGGCTGGGTGCGCTGCTGGTGATCAAGGGCGACATGAGCGCCGGGATGATGATTGCCGGTTCGATCCTGATGGGCCGGGTGCTGAGCCCCATCGATCAGTTGATTGCCGTGTGGAAACAGTGGAGCGGCGCAAAGCTGGCCTATCGTCGTCTCGATGCGCTGTTGCAGGCCTATCCGCCGCAGGACCAGGCGATGCCATTGCCGCCGCCCAAGGGCCAGGTGAGCTTCGAGCAGGTCAGCGCCGGGCCACCGGGGCAGCGCCAGGCGACGTTGCATCACGTCAGTTTCAGCCTCGGTGCCGGTGAGGTGCTTGGGGTGTTGGGGGCTTCGGGTTCCGGTAAATCCACCTTGGCCCGTGTGCTGGTAGGGGTGTGGCCGACCCTCGGTGGCGCGGTGCGGCTCGACGGGGCGGATATCCATCGCTGGAACCGTGATCAACTCGGCCCGTACATCGGCTATCTGCCCCAGGACATCGAGTTGTTCAGCGGCAGCATCGCCGAGAACATCGCCCGCTTTCGCGAGGCTGATCCGCAAAAGGTCGTCGCTGCCGCGCAGCAGGCCGGCGTGCATGAGCTGATCCTGCGCATGCCCCAGGGCTATGACACGGTCTTGGGGGAGGACGGCTGCGGTTTGTCCGGTGGGCAGAAACAGCGGGTTGCCCTGGCCCGGGCCCTGTACGACCAGCCAAGCCTGGTGGTGCTCGACGAGCCCAATTCCAACCTGGATACCGTCGGCGAGGCGGCGCTGGCCAGCGCCATCGCGCAGATGAAAGCCCAGGGCACCAGCGTCGTGCTGGTGACTCATCGCTCCTCGGCATTGGCCCAGGCCGACAAGCTGCTGGTGCTCAACGAAGGACGGCTACAGGCGTTCGGGCCGAGCCAGGAAGTGCTGCGGGCACTGTCCGGCCAGTCGGAAACCCCGCGGGACAAACCCCAGGCAGCGCCCAACGGGCTGAGCATGAGTCGCCAGTACCAGACCGCCAGCCAACCCGGCAACGCATAAGCAAGGATCGCGACGTGAACTCCGAACACTCTCAACACTCCGAGCGTCCCGAACGTGACGCCCGTTTTTTTACGCGCATGGGCTGGGCCCTGGCGATCCTCGGTGCCGGCAGTTTCTTCACCTGGGCCAGCCTGGCCCCATTGGACCAGGGCATTCCCGTGCAGGGCACGGTGGTGGTTTCCGGCAAGCGCAAGGCCGTGCAATCGATGAGTAGTGGCGTGGTCAGCCGGATCCTGGTGCGTGAAGGCCAAGCGGTGAAGCAAGGCCAGCCGCTGTTTCGCCTGGACCAGACCCAGGCCGCCGCTGATGTGCAATCGCTGCAAGCCCAGTACCGGATGGCCTGGGCCAGCCTGGCGCGCTGGCAAAGCGAACGGGACAACCTCACGCAAGTGAGCTTTCCGGCCGCGTTGAGCCAGGGCCCGGACCCGCGCCTGGCACTGGTGCTCGAAGGCCAGCGGCAGTTGTTCAGCAGCCGCCGCGAAGCCTTCGCCCGGGAGCAGGCCGCGTTGCGCGCCAGCATCGACGGCGCCGCCGCGCAATTGGCAGGGATGCGTCGGGCCCGCGGCGACCTGACTGCCCAGGCCGAGTCCCTGCGCCTGCAACTGGGCAACCTGCAACCTTTGGCGGACAACGGTTACATCCCACGCAACCGCCTGCTGGACTATCAACGGCAGTTGTCCCAGGTGCAGCAGGAACTGGCGCAGAACAGCGGCGAATGCGGCCGGGTGGAGCAGGGGATCATCGAGTCGCGGCTGAAGCTGCAGCAACACAGCGAGGAGTACCAGAAGGAAGTCCGCAGCCAACTGGCCGACGCCCAGCTCAAGAGCGAAACCCTGCAACAGCAGCTCACCTCGGCCGGGTTTGAGCTGCAACACAGTGAGATCCTCGCCACCGCCGATGGCATCGCCGTCAACCTGGGGGTGCACACCGAAGGCGCCGTGGTGCGCCAGGGCGACACTTTGCTGGAGATCGTGCCCCAAGGCACACGGCTGGAGGTGGAAGGGCACCTGCCGGTGAACCTGATCGACAAGGTCGGCATCCATCTGCCGGTGGACATCCTGTTTACCGCCTTCAACCAGAGCCGCACGCCGAGGGTGTCGGGGGAGGTCAGCCTGGTGTCCGCCGACCAGATGATCGATGAAAAAACCGCTACGCCGTACTACGTGCTGCGCAGCAGTGTTGGCGATGCGGCACTGGAAAAACTCAATGGCCTGGTGATCAAGCCCGGGATGCCGGCGGAAATGTTCGTGCGCACCGGTGAGCGCTCGCTGCTCAACTACCTGTTCAAACCGCTGCTCGACCGGGCCGGCTCTGCGTTGACCGAGGAATAAGGATGTCCGGTGTATGAAGTGTTTCTGCGGGTTGGCATTGCTGGCCGTTTCTACTTGCAACAATGCCTGGGCCATGGGGCCGTTCGAATTCTACGAGCAGGCCCTGCGCAATGACCCGGTCTATCTCGGGGCGATCAAGGAGCGCGATGCCGGCCTGGAGAATCGCGCCATCGGCCGGGCCGGGCTGCTGCCGCACCTGGGCTACAGCTACAACAAGGGCCGCAACCAGTCCAAGGTCACTTACCTCAATGATCGCGGCGCCAGCCAGCATGACGATCGCAACTACAGCAGTTACGGCTCCAGCCTGACCCTGCAACAGCCACTGCTGGATTACGAGGCTTACGCGGCCTATCGCAAAGGCGTGGCGCAGGCACTGTTCGCCGATGAAAATTTCCGTGGCAAGAGCCAGGAGCTGCTGGTGCGGGTGCTGAGCCATTACACCCAAGCGCTGTTCGCCCAAGACCAGATCGACATTGCCCAGGCCAAGAAGAAGGCCTTCGAACAGCAGTTCCGCCAGAACGAGCATCTGTTTCGCCAGGGCGAAGGCACCCGCACCGATATCCTCGAGGCCGAGTCGCGCTATGAGCTGGCCACCGCCGAAGAAATCGAAGCGCACAACGAACAGGATGCTTCCCTGCGCGAACTGGGTTCGTTGATAGGCGTCCCCACCCTGGCCATCAACGACCTGGCGCCGTTGAACGAAACCTTCCAGACCTTCGCCTTGCAGCCCGCCGGTTTCGATACGTGGCACGAGCTGGCGGTGAGCAACAACCCCAACCTGGCTTCCCAGCGCCAAGCTGTGGACGTGGCGCGCTATGAGGTGGAGCGCAACCGCGCCGGGCATCTGCCCAAGGTCAGCGCCTACGCGACGATGCGCCAGAACGAGTCGGAAAGCGGCAACACCTACAACCAGCGCTACGACACCAACACCGTTGGCCTGGAAGTCAGCGTGCCCTTGTATGCCGGCGGCGGGGTTTCGGCGTCGACCCGCCAGGCCAGCCGCACCATGGAACAGGCCGAATACGAGCTGGACGCCAAGACCCGCGAAACCCTGATCGAACTACGCCGACAGTTCAGCGCCTGCGTGTCGGGGGTGAACAAGCTACGGGCCTACCAGAAAGCCCTGGCCTCCGCCGAAGCGCTGGTGGTGTCGACCCGGCAAAGCATCCTTGGCGGCGAGCGGGTCAACCTTGACGCGCTCAACGCCGAGCAACAGCTCTACACCACCCGCCGCGACCTCGCCCAGGCCCGCTACGACTACCTCATGGCCTGGGTCAAGTTGCATTACTACGCCGGCACGTTGGGGGAGCAGGACCTGGCGAAGGTGGATGAGGCGTTCGTCACTGATCGTCATGGCATACACCCGTAGGAGCTGTCGAGCGAAGCGAGGCTGCGATCTTTTGCTTTGGCTTGAGATTCAATTGTCAGAGGAAAAGATCGCAGCCTCGCTTCGCTCGACAGCTCCTACAGAGCGGGCAACCCATTCCAACAACAAAAAGAGAGGCAGCAACACATGGGTATCTACGACTACAAGAACCTCGGCACCGCCGAGTCCAAGGTATTGGTCAGCGATGCGATGGCGATCATGCTGTATTCCTACCACAACCTCGACAACGGTTTTGCCGCCGGGTATCAGCACAACGGCTTCGGTGCCGGCCTGCCGGCAACCCTGGTCACGGCGCTGCTGGGCGGCACCGATTCCCAGGGGGTGATTCCCGGCGTGCCGTGGAATCCCGATTCGGAAAAGCTTGCCCTGGAAGCGGTGCAAAAGGCCGGCTGGACACCCATCAGTGCCTCGCAACTGGGCTATACCGGCAAAGTGGATGGTCGCGGAACGTTCTTTGGCGAGAAGACCGGCTACACCACCGCGCAGGTGGAGATCCTTGGCAAGTACGACGCCGAGGGTCACCTGCAGGAAATCGGCGTGTCGTTTCGTGGCACCAGCGGCCCCCGGGAAAACCTGATCGGTGACTCCATCGGTGATGTGATCAATGACGTGATGGCCGCCCTGGGCCCCAAGGATTATGCGAAAAACTACACAGGTGAAGCCTTCGGCAACCTGCTTGGGGATGTCGCCAGGTTCGCCCAGGCCCATGGTCTGACGGGCAAGGACGTACTGGTCAGCGGCCACAGCCTGGGTGGCCTGGCAGTCAACAGCATGGCCGACCTGAGCACCGGCAAGTGGTCGGGGTTCTACAACAGCGCCAACTACATCGCCTATGCCTCACCGACCCAGAGCGGCACCGACAAGGTGCTGAACATCGGCTATGAAAACGACCCGGTATTCCGGGCGCTGGACGGCTCGACGTTCAACCTGGCGTCGGTAGGGGTGCACGATGCGCAGCAGGAATCGGCCACCAACAACATCGTCAGCTTCAACGACCACTACGCGTCGACGGCCTGGAACCTGTTGCCGTTTTCCATCCTCAACATCCCCACCTGGATTTCCCACCTGCCCACCGGTTACGGCGATGGCATGGGGCGGATCATGGATTCTGCGTTCTACGACCTGACCGCAAAGGATTCCACCATCGTCGTTGCCAACCTGTCGGACCCGGCCCGGGGCAATACCTGGGTGCAGGACCTCAATCGCAATGCCGAAACCCATACCGGCAGCACCTTCATCATTGGCAGCGACCAGGCCGACCTGATCCAGGGCGGCCAGGGCAACGATTACCTGGAAGGTCGCGCCGGCAACGACACCTTCCGCGACGGTGGTGGCTATAACATGATCCTGGGCGGGCAGGGCAGCAACAGCCTGCAACTGCAGCAATCGGTGAAGGATTTCAGCTTCGCCCATGACGGGGCCGGCACGCTGTACGTGCGGGATGCCCACGGCGGGATCAGCATGACCCGCGACATCGGTACGCTGGTCAGCAAGGAGCCCGGATTGTTCTGGGGAGTGCTCAAGGATGAGGTGAGCCACAGCGTCACCGCCAACGGCCTGCTGGCCGGGAGCAACCTGACGGCGTATGCGTCATCGGTCAATGGCAGCGCGGCTCAGGACACCCTGGTGGCGCGGGCAACGGGGGACTGGCTGTTCGGCCTGGACGGTCATGACGTGCTGCTGGGCGGTGCGGGGAACGATACCTTCGTCGGCGGTGCCGGCAATGACGTGATGCAATCGGGCGGCGGCAGCGACACTTTCATCTTCAACGGCGCGTTCGGCCAGGACCGGATCAGCGGTTACGACGCGGGAGACAAGCTGGTGTTCCTCGGCGTGCAGGGGGCCGGGGCGGGTTATGACTACGGCGAGCACCTGTCGCAAGTGGGCACTGATACGGTGCTCACGGTTGGCGACAGCGCCGTGACGTTGGTGGGGGTAGGGTTGGGGCAGGTTGGGGAGAACATTGTGTTCGCCTGAATCACCTGTGAACCCTGACCTCTGTGGGAGCCGAGCCTGCTCGCGATAGCGGTGGGTCTGCTGGCATCGATGCTGAATGTGCCACCATCGCGAGCAGGCTCGCTCCCACATGGACCGGGGATGACAGTAATTCCGTGACCACCGCAGATCCCCTGTGGGAGCGAGCCTGCTCGCGATGGCGGTAGTGCAGTCGCAAGTACTGTCGGTTATGCCATCGTCATCCCGGGCAAGCCCAAAGATATTCAGTCTTCCTTGCGAATCGTCGCCACGTCGTCGGCGCGCACCCGGACTTTCTTGCCGGCAATGTCTTCGAACTCGTAGAAACCGTCGGAGGTGCGGGTGTTGGGGGTGTCCTTGGTCAAATACTGGGTACCGTTCTGCAAGGTCACGACGGTCGGCGTCGAGCAACCGGCCAGCGCCAGGAACACTGCGCCCGCCAAGAACAGGCCCGGAAACCTGATGTTCATATCCATACCTCTCGATCAAAAGGACGCGGCTGATCCGGCCGCGCCATCACTGTAATCAACCGCCATTGGTCCCGCTTGCTGTAGGAAAGTTCATCGCCGGTCACAGGATTTCTCCTTTTAATCGACGGAACCGCTCATCCTTTGCAGTTGCCCGAGCCGTCCGTAGCTGGTATCTGTACGCATAACCAGTATTCGTGGCGCTTGTTCCCGTGACAACCAACCCCCTCGACGACCCCTTTTACTACCTGAACAATTTTCAGCAGGTGCTCGCCTGGCTGACGCAACGCTATGCCGATGTGCTCAGTATCGACGAACAGCAATTCATCGATGATTTCGCCTCCTTGCCGCGCGCGTCCCAGGGGTTGCTGGTGCGGATGGTGATGCGCAAGGGATTGCGCTTTCGCCACAGCAAACTGCATTACCCGGAAATCGGCGACATTGGCGCGGCGGTCGAACCGCTGTTGGCCCTGGGCTGGGTGCAAACGCAACTGCCCCTGAGCCTGGCCGAGTTGTTCGAGGTGCTGCTCAAGCCGGAAATCCTCCTGTGCCTGGGCCACCTGATCGAACACCCCAAGGCAAAAAAGACCGAATGGCTCCAGGCATTGGCTGACCGTTCAGGCGAAACACAGCCATTCAATGCATGGTGTCCGCAACTGCAAGACCGGCTCTACAGCCTGACGATCATGGAGACCTGCGACCGGCTGCGGTTGATGTTCTTCGGTAATCTCTACCAGGACTGGTCGGAGTTCGTGCTGGCGGACCTGGGCATCTTTACTTATGAAAGCGTGGCGTTCAGCGCCGAATCCCGGGGCTTGCGCAGCCGCCGGGATGTCGATGCCTGCCTGTTTCTGCACGATTGCCAGCAGTGTTTCGAAGCCGGTGAGCCGCTGGAGGACATCGTTGCCCAAGTCGACGCGCTGGCCCTGGATAACCCATGGCTGGAGCGGCGTCGGGGCAAGTTGCTGTTCCAGATCGGCCAGCACGCCGAACGTATTGGCGATTTTGCCCTGGCCCTGGGCATCTATCGCAAGTGCACCTACCCCGGCGCACGGCTGCGGATGATCCGCGTGCTGGAGCGCATTGGCGAGTACGCCTTGGCCCTGGAGCTGGGGGAAATGGCCGCCCGAACGCCGGAAAACGCCGCTGAAAGCCAGGCATTGCTCAGGGTCATGCCGCGCTTGCGACGCAAACTGGGCGGGCCGCCGGTGCCCCGCGCCATGGCCCGGGAGGTAGAGCGGCTGGACCTGCATCTGCCCCGGGTCGATCCGGCCTTGTCGGTGGAATACCACGTCCAGGCCCATTTGCACGACGAGGCCGCCCCGGTGCATTACGTCGAGAACAGCCTGATCAATTCGCTGTTCGGGTTGTTGTGCTGGCCGGCGATTTTCGCGCCGTTGCCGGGGGCGTTCTTCCATCCGTTCCAGCGCGGTCCGGTGGACCTGCTCAATGAAGACTTCGCTGCTCGCCGCGCCGAACTGTTCGCGACCTGTTTCGCCGAGCTCGACGACGGGCGCTATCGGGACACCATTGTCCGTCGCTATACAGAGAAATGGGGCGTCCAGTCGCCTTTCGTGTTCTGGGGCGCCGTGTCCGAAGAATTGTTGAGTCAGGCCCTCGACTGCCTGCCGGCCGAACACCTCAGGCACTGGTTCAACCGCTTGCTGCTGGACATCAAGGCCAACCGTGCCGGCATGCCGGACCTGATCCAGTTCTGGCCGCAGCACAAGACCTACCGCATGATCGAAGTCAAAGGCCCCGGTGATCGCCTGCAAGACAATCAGGTGCGTTGGTTGGAGTTCTGCCACGAACACCGGATGCCCGTTGCCGTCTGCCATGTGCAATGGCTGGAGCAGGGCGCATGACTGCGGAACCGGCCTACAGCATCGCCGTTCGGGCGTTGTGTGAGTTCACCGCCAAGACCGGCGACCTGGACCTGCGCTTTACCCCGTCACCCACGGCACTGGAGGGCATCGTCGGCCACCGCACCGTGGCGTCACGGCGCAACGAGGCTTATCAGGCCGAGGTCAGCCTGGAAGGCCGCTACCGCAGCATGAGGGTCAAGGGCCGGGCCGACGGTTACGACCCGATCAGCAACTGCGTCGAGGAGGTGAAGACCTATCGCGGCGACCTCTCCAGGCAACCGGCCAATCATCGCCAATTGCATTGGGCCCAGGCGAAGATCTACGGCTGGCTGATGTGCCAGAAGCTGCAACTGCCACGCATCGACGTGGCGCTGGTGTATTTCGACATCGTCAGTGAAAAGGAAACCTGCCTGACCCAAGGCTTCGAGGCGACGCAGCTCGAGGCCTTCTTTGAACAGCAATGTGCGTTGTTCCTGGCCTGGGCCGAACAGGAAATGACCCACCGGCAGGCACGCAACGCCGGGGCGCAGGCGCTGGCTTTTCCGCACGCAGGCTTTCGGCCGGGACAACGGCACCTGGCCGAGTCGGTGTTCAAGGCTGTCAGTACCGGACGTTGCCTGATGGCCCAGGCGCCCACCGGCATCGGCAAGACCGTCGGCACGCTGTTCCCGATGCTCAAGGCCTTGGCGCCACAGCAATTGGACAAGGTGTTCTTTCTCACGGCCAAGACCCCGGGGCGCAAACTGGCGCTGGATGCCGCGCGGGTGATCACCCACAGCGCACCGTCGATGCCGTTGCGGGTCCTGGAGATGATCGCCCGGGACAAGGCCTGTGAGCATCCGGACAAGGCCTGCCATGGCGAATCCTGTCCGCTGGCCCGGGGGTTTTATGATCGCCTGCCGGGCGCCCGCGAGGCTGCCAGCAAGGTCACCTTGCTCGATCAGGCTGCGCTGCGCGAGATCGCGCTGGCCCATGAGGTGTGTCCGTACTACCTTAGCCAGGAAATGGCCCGATGGGCCGACATGGTCGTCGCCGACTACAACTATTATTTCGACTTCAGCGCCTTGCTGTTCGCCCTGGCCCAGGCCGATGGCTTGACGGTCGCAACCCTGGTGGATGAGGCCCATAACCTGGTGGAGCGGGGCCGGCAGATGTACAGCGCAACCCTCGACCAGTCCACACTGGCCGCCGTGCGCAAAACCGCACCCGAGCCGCTGAAGAAGTCCTTGCAGCGGGTCAATCGCCAGTGGAACGCTTTGCACGCGCCTCAGGTGGCGGTCTACCAGGCCTATGAAAAGCCACCGGAGCAACTGCTCCAGGCGCTGGCCCAGTGCACCACGGCCATCGGCGATTACCTCAATGACCATCCCCAGGGCCTGGACGGCGACTTGCAGGCGTTCTACTTCGAGGCCTTGCAGTTCGGCCGGGTGGCGGAGTCGTTCAACGTGCATTTCCTGTTCGACATCCATAAGCGTGAACTCGGCCGTCAGCGCAGCCTGTCCACCTTGTGCCTGCGCAACGTGGTGCCGGCCGGTTTCCTGCGACCCAGGCTCACGGCGGCCCGCAGCAGCGTGTTGTTCTCCGCCACCCTGAGCCCGCGGCACTACTACGCCGACCTGTTGGGCACACCGGCGGACACGGTGTGGATCGATGTGGAATCGCCGTTCCATGCCGGGCAACTGGACGTCCAGGTCGTCAGTCGGATTTCCACCCGTTTTGCCCACCGCCAGGCTTCACTGGAACCGATTGTCGGGTTGATGGCGCGCCAGTTCGGTGAGCGTCCCGGCAACTACCTGGCCTTTTTCAGCAGCTTCGATTATTTGCAACAGGTGGCCGCGCTGTTCGCCGAACGGCACCCGGACATCGCCATCTGGACACAATCCCGGGGCATGGGCGAAGCACCCCGGCAAGCCTTTCTCGAACGGTTCATGGAACACAGCCAGGGTATCGGCTTCGCGGTGCTGGGCGGCGCGTTCGGCGAGGGCATCGACTTGCCGGGTTCACGCCTGATCGGCGCATTCATCGCCACCCTGGGGCTGGCGCAGTTCAACCCGGTCAACGAACAGATCAAGCAGCGCATGGGCGCGATTTTCGGCGACGGTTACGACTACACCTACCTGTATCCCGGCTTGCAGAAAGTCGTCCAGGCCGCGGGGCGCGTGATCCGCACCCAACAGGACCGAGGGGTGGTGATGCTGATCGACGACCGTTTCGGTGAAGCCCGAGTGCAGCACTTATTGCCGGGTTGGTGGTCTGTCAATCAAGAACACCCTGCGAAACCTTATGGGAGCGAGCCTGCTTGCGATAGCGGTGTGTCAGTCCCTTAGATGCCAATTGGACGACCGCTATCGCGAGCAGGCTCGCTCCCACAAAGGGAATTGCACCATACTTCGCAAAGAAATCTACACGGACGCCCCGGCCAAAAATGCTTGAGAACAATAAGAAGACTGCCCGCATCAACGAGGAACAGCGTTTTCGGCTGTTGATCGACGCCGTGGTCGACTATGCCATCTACATGACCGACCCCACGGGCATCATCACCAGTTGGAACTCCGGCGCCCGGCGTTTCAAGGGCTATGAAGAGGCCGAGATCCTCGGCCAGCATTTCTCCCGCTTTTACACCGACCAGGACCGCGCCGCCGGCCTGCCGCAACGGGCGCTGGACACGGCTTTGCGCGAGGGGCGTTTCGAAGGCGAGGGCTGGCGGGTGCGCAAGGACGGTACGCTGTTCTGGTCCCACGTGGTCATCGACCCGATCATCGACAGCCACAGCGGCGCCTTGCTCGGGTTTGCCAAGATCACTCGCGACCTGACCGATCGCAAGATGGCCGAGGAAACCCTCAAGCAGAGCGAGCAACAGTTTCGCCTGCTGGTACAGAGCGTCACCGACTACGCCATCTACATGATCGATCCCGACGGACTGGTGACCAACTGGAACCAGGGGGCGCAGCGGATCAAGGGCTATCTCCCGGCGGAAGCCATTGGCCGGCATTTTTCGATGTTCTACACCCCCGAAGACCGTGAAAACGGTGAGCCACAGCGGGCGCTGAGCATCGCCGCCAGCGAGGGGCGCTTCGAGAAGAAGGGCTGGCGCATGCGCAAGGACGGTACGCGGTTCATGGCCCACGTGGTCATCGATGCGATCCGCAGCGACACCGGCACGCTGTTGGGGTTTGCCAAGATCACCCGCGACATCACCGACGCCACCCAGGCGCAGCTGGCCCTTGAGCAGGCCCGTGAGGCGCTGTTCCAGTCCCAGAAACTGCAAGCCATCGGCCAGCTCACCGGCGGCATCGCCCATGACTTCAATAACCTGCTTACGGTGATCCTCGGCAACCTGGAGATCGTGCGCAAGCGCATGCCCGGCGATCCGAAACTCGCCCAACTGCTGGACAACGCGACCCAGGGCGCGCTGCGCGGTGTGTCGCTGACCCAACGAATGCTGGCCTTTGCCCGCCGGCAGAAACTGACGTCCGAATCGGTCGAACTGGCGGCGCTGGTGCAGGGCATCAGCGGCCTGCTGCAAAGCTCCATGGGGCCGTCGATCCACATCCAGACCGGTTTCGCCGAGGCGCTGTCGCCGGTCCTGGCGGACGTCAACCAGCTGGAACTGGCCATCCTCAACCTGGCGACCAACGCCCGGGATGCCATGCCCCATGGCGGTCGCATCCTGATTGCGGCTGACGAGCGCCGGGAGACCGAGGCAGCGGACGTGCCCCTGAAGCCTGGACGGTACGTCTGCCTGTCGATCACCGATGAAGGCGAGGGGATGGATGACGCGACCCTGGCCTCGGCCGTAGACCCTTTCTTCACCACCAAGGGGGTTGGCAAGGGCACTGGCCTTGGCCTGTCCATGGTGCATGGCCTGGCCGAGCAGTTGGGGGGACGCTTGATACTCAAGAGCCAGAAGGGCGTCGGCACCACCGCCGAGTTGTGGTTGCCGGTGGCTGACCACTCGACGCCGGAGACGGTATCGGTCCAGGCGTCGGCGCCGTTGTCGCCCCAGGAGTTGCTGGTGCTGGTGGTCGATGATGACAGCCTGGTGCTGACCAGCACCCGCTTGTTGATCGAAGACCTGGGACACCGGGTGCTCTGCGCCCCGTCAGGTGTCCAGGCACTGGAACTGTACGAGCGCAACCCGGAGATCGACCTGGTAATCACCGACATGGCCATGCCGCAGATGGACGGCGCGCAACTGGCGAAGTTGCTGCGAGACCGACAGCCCACCTTGCCGATCATCCTGGCCACCGGCTACGCCGAACGCCTGGAAGGCTTCGCCACCCAACTGCCACGGCTGACCAAGCCGTTCAAGCAGATAGACCTGGTGCAGGCGATCGGGCAGACGATGAAATAACCATGGCTTGTTGATAATCCGCTTGTGATATCTCCAGCCAGGCCACAATCGTAGGAGCTGTCGAGCGCAGCGAGGCTGCGATCTTGTCCCAGACAATTGAGTCGCGAGAGAAAGATCAAAAGATCGCAGCCTCGCTGCGCTCGACAGCTCCTACTACAGGGGGGCTCTATCCCGTGTTCTTCCTGAACCCCCGCAAGTTCATCGCACACAAACAGAACTGCAACACAATCAACGCATACGCATCCGAATGCAGCCCCCAGACCACCCACAGAATGTTGCTCGCGATGAAGCAACTGAAGCCCATCACCCGTCGCCGTGGCTGGCGTGAGCCGATCAGCCAGGCGGCAAGCACCGTTACCACCATCGCTGGCCACTGCACCCATCCAAGATAATCCACACCCGCTTCCTCAACGCCCTCGATGATCTAAAGACCCTCACGGCCGGCCGGTGTTTCGTTGGACCTGCGGTCCATTGGCTTGAACTTGCCTGGCGGCACTGTCTTCTAACAGATTCGAATCATCGCCGAGGGATAGCCCGCGCAATGCCCCGAATCCTGACCACCCAGACCCCGGAAGAAGAGCTGACGGAACACCAGGCCAAGTTGTTCGGCTCTCCCAAGGAGCGGCTGGACTTCTATCGCCGGGAGATCCAGTACGAAACCAGCATCCTGGCCAATCGGACCGATGCGTACCTGGCCGCCCAATCGTTCCTGGTGATTGCCTTCGCTTCGTGCATGGCGAATCTGAACCCGGAGTGGGGCAAGTTGTTCACCCTGATCGTGCCGCCATTCCTGGCGTTGCTGGGCTTCCTGAGCTCCCTCAACGCCTGGCCGGGTATTCGTGCGGCCTACGAGATCATCGATCATTGGCATTTCAAACAGAGTGAATTGCTGCGCTCCGAGCCGATGATGGGCCTGGTCTATGACGAGTCGCCGCTGTTCAGCGAGCGGGAATCGACCCACAAAGGCTACCGCAAGTCGCTGCTGTTCTCGGTGCGCACGCCGTGGATTTTCGCGGCGTTCTGGGTGCTGCTGGGGGTGTATTCGGTCTACATCCAGGTGAGCGATCCGGGAGGTTAGCGGTCGGTGCGGTCTGATCGCTTGTGGCGCTCGTACCACGCCAGGGTCGGCTGGGTGCTCAAGCCGTGGACCAGGACACTCAGGGCCACCACCGACAGGGTGAGGTTGATGCACAGGTTCGCCACCTCGGGTTGCAAGTGATGGTTCAAGGCGAAGAACAGGTAGAACAGACTGCCGATGCCGCGTATGCCGAACCAGCCGATAAGCAACCGTTGCGAGCGGTCCAGCAAGCGCCCCCAGGGCATCGCCAGCACACACAATGGACGAATGACGCCGAACAGCAGGGCGCCGATGGCCAGGGCCCGCCAGTCCCAATGGCTGGCCAGCACCACCCCGAGCAGGGTCACCAGGAACACTTCCATGGCGCGCTCCACCAAGCTGCCAAACGCGAGCATATCGCCCATCATCACGCCGGCGGCCACCTGGCCGTCATCCAGGGCCTCGGTGTCGCCCAGCACCGCTTGCCTTGGCGCGGCGGTTTCGTGCCCCACCACCGGCTGCACCAGGTGTTCGGCGGGGGGCGAGTCCTTGTCGGTGGAGGCCACTTCGGCCTGGCGCAAGCCCAACCCGGCGGCGAACACCGAGAGAAAACCATAGCCCTGGACCGATTCGGCGGCGACATAGGCCAGGGCGATCAACGCCAGGGCCAGGTAGTCGTTGGGCGACAAAGTGCTGTCGGCATTTCTGATGCGCATCGACAAGGTCAGGCGACCAATGCCGCGGCCCATCCCGTAGCCGATCAGCAAGCCTGCCGGCACGGCCCAGAGCACGTTGCGCAAGATCCACTCAGGCAGGAAGCCACTGTTGCCGTCGCGCAGCATCAACAGGCCAAGGATCACGAATGGGAACGCCGTGCCATCGTTCAAGCCGGCCTCGCCGGACAGGCCGAAACGCACCCGGTCGTCATCCCGGGCATCGTTGACCTGCACCAACGCCGCCAGCACCGGGTCGGTCGGGGCGAGCATTGCGCCGATCAGCAGCGACACACCCCAACCGAGGCCGAACAGATAATGCAGCGCCAGGCACAGGCCGGCGATGCTCAGGATCATCACCGGCCCGGCCAGCCCATAGGCCACGCGCCAGGTGCGGTCCTTGAAGGGCAGGCGCAACTTCAGGCCGCTGACGAACAGCGAAAACACCACGGCGATTTCAGTGAGGTGCTCCATCCAGATCGTGGAGTCCACGATGTCCAGCTTCAACAACCCGAGCCCCGCCGGACCGATGGCGACGCCCAGCGCCAGGCACATCGCCGATGTGGTGACCGGCATCCAGCGCAGGTAGGAAGAGGTCAGGGCCAGGGTCAGCAATACGGCACCGAGCACCGCAACCCACGCTGTGAAGATCATTGGTGCTCCTTGATGGCCGGATAAACCAGAACCCTGTGGCGCAGGGCAACGCCTCACATACCCTGGTTCCTTCATTCGAGAGCACGAACGAAGCGAGGGTTCCCCTCACAACGGCATACCCCGTTTATCCGGCTGCGTTTCAACCCAAGGGAATTTTTCGCCACGCGCAGGGCTCTGCACTGGAAGAGACGTGCTGATTCAGCGTCCTGCCAAGCACCCATGAGGCCCTTATGACTGCGCTGACATCCCTTCACCGGCCCGCCACCGGGCGACCGTTTACTGACCCGTTCACCGCTGCCGGGAACGTGCGCCAATGCTACGAGCAGCTGCTCCAGGGCCCCGACGATGCCGACCGGCAAGCCGTGGCCCAGGCCTTTCTCCAGTCATGCCTGGAACAGGCTGCAGCGTTGCCCCAGGAAATGCCCGATGACCCCATGGCCCTGCAAGCCTGGGTCGAGCAGCACAGCGCCGGTGTGGCCCGGCAATATGCCGACTACCTGGAACGACGCAAAAGCGGCGGGCCGCGGGCGTTTTTCACCAGCAAGGCCCACGCCTTGTATTTTCTCCAGGCCGTTGCGCCGACCAAGCTGGTGGACGGCGCCTGGCTGTATGGCGTGCTCAAGCATTGGCACGACCATCGCTTCGAAGGATTGCTGTGCACCTACCTGGAGGAGCTGGGCGACGGCGTTCCGGCGCAGAACCACGTGGTGATCTACCGCAAGCTCCTCGCCGAACACGGCCTGGCGGATGCCCCGGACATCGACGATGAGCGCTACCTGCAAGGCGCGGTGCAACTGGCCCTGGGGTATGCCGGCGATGAATACCTGCCCGAAGTCATCGGCTACAACCTGGGCTACGAGCAATTGCCCTTGCATCTGTTGATCAGCGCCTATGAGCTGAGCGAACTGGACATCGATCCGTATTACTTCACCCTCCACGTGACCATCGACAACGCCAGCACCGGCCACGCCCACAAAGCCGTGCAATCGCTGCTGCAACTGCTGCCGATGGAGGCCGACCGCGAGGCCTTCTGGCGCCGGGTCACCCTGGGTTATCGCCTTAATGACCTGGGGCAGGGCAGCCGGGCGATCATCGAGTCCTTCGACCTGCATCGCGAAGTGTTGGAGATGCTCGAACGCAAACGCCCGTTCGGCCAGCACATGCATTCCGATTACTGCAAGTTCGAAGGCAAGACCGTCAACCAGTGGCTGGCGGCGCCGGGCCAACTGGAAGGCTTCCTCGACGCAATGCAAGGCAAAGGCTGGATCCGGCGGCATGAAGACCCGCAGAACAGTCGGTTCTGGACGCTGATCGAAGGGGCCGGCGCGGCGATGTTCGGGGTGTTCAGTCCCTACGAAAAACAGCTGTTGCACGACTGGATTGCCGGCGACTGGCTGGAAGAGGGCACTCGTTCGGCGCCCCGACGCAACCACGCTGCCGCCAGCGAGCCGCCAGCGCCGACGGATGACCCCGATGTGCAAAGTCTGCAGCAGGCGTTGCGCGGCCAGACGCCCGATGAGCAGATGCAGACCCTGATCCCCTGGCTCTCGGCCCGCTGTCACAGCCATCCGGCCGGGTTGCTGGCGACCCGTCGCTTCATCGAACTCAAATCCGTATTGCGCTAGGAGCCCTGCATGAATCAGGAAGAACGCCTGTCCGAACCTGACCTGGCGCTGTTGCAGCTGGGCCGTCGCCTGCAAGCCGACGGTTATCGCTTCATCACGCCGACGCCGCTGACCCACGAACGGGTCAACCAGCGGCCCGGAAACGAGCGTTCCAGGACGTTGCGCGACGTGTTCGGCTGGTCGCGGCCATTTGCGCCGGGGCTGATTTCTGCCGACGAACAGCGTCAACTGCAAGAAGCCGAGGTGCTGGAGGAGCGCGACGGCCTGCTTCACAGCCGGGTGCGCTGGTCGAGCCTGGACGGGTTGCTGTTCGCTCATTCGGCGTTCCCCACCCAGTCCAGCGATTCGGTATTTTTCGGTCCGGACAGTTACCGCTTCGCACAATTGATCCATAGCCACCTGCAACAGAACTTCACGGCAGTGCATCGGGCCGTCGACATCGGCTGCGGCGCGGGTGTCGGCGCGATTGTGATTGCCCGTGCCCGCCGTGAGGCCCAGGTGCTGGCCCTGGACATCAACCCACTGGCCTTGCGCCTGAGCGCGGTCAATGCCGCGTTGGCCGAGGTGGGTAACCTCGAGATCGCCTACAGCGATCTGCTGCAGAACGTGGACGGCCAATTTGACCTGATCGTCGCCAACCCGCCGTACATGGCGGACCCGGCGGAGCGTGCCTATCGCGACGGCGGTGGAGCCCTCGGTGCCGGGCTGTCGTTGCGCATTGTCGAGCAGGCGTTGCCCCGACTCACGCCGGGCGGCTCGCTGGTGCTCTACACCGGAGTGGCAATGGTCGATGGTCGCGATCCGTTCCTGGAGGCACTGGGAACGTGGCGCGATTCGCCGGAGTTTGGCTGGACCTACAAGGAACTGGACCCTGACGTCTTTGGTGAAGAACTGCTGACACCGGGTTACCAGAACGTGGAAAGGATCGCCGTGGTGGCGTTGGTAGTAACCCGCATCGGCGCGGGAATCGGAGGGATTATCGATGAACAGGCGTCTGAAGTTCGGCATTGAAGAGGAATATTTCATCACCGACCTGCAAACCCGCTGCATGCCCGGTCAACCGTCTGAGGCCGCGGTGGCCGAATGCCGGATCGAACTGGGCAAGCATTTCGCCCATGAGATGTTCCAGAGCCAGGTCGAGGTGGCGTCGCCCATCTTTCGCAGCCTGGCCGAGGCCGCCGATTACCTGACCGAGGTGCGTGCGGGGCTGACGCGACGTCTGGCCCCCCATGGCCTGGGATTGCTCAGCGCCGGCTCTCACCCGATGGCTGCCCAGGGATTGCAGCCCACCGACGAATTGCACTTCCAGCAACTGTTCGATGATTACCAGCGGGTGGCCCGGCGCAGCGTGCTCTCGGGCCTGCATGTGCACGTGGAAGTGCCGGTGGATCGCGATCGTGTCCGGGTGATGAACGAGGTCCTGCCCTGGCTGCCGATGTTCCTCGCATTGAGCGCTTCGTCACCGTTCTGGAATGGCGCGTACACCGGGTTCAACAGCTACCGGCAGGTCGCCTGCGATGAATGGCCGCGCATGGGCGTGCCGGAGTTCTTTGAAAACGAATCGGCGTTTGCCGAGTACGTCGACCTGCTCACGCGCACCGGTTCGATTCGCCAGGCCAGCGATTGCTGGTGGGTGATCCGGCCTTCATCGCATTTCCCCACCTTGGAGATGCGCATCTGCGATGCCTGCCCCCGGATCGATGATGTCCTGTGTCTCGTCTCGCTGTTTCGCGTGATGGTGGCCCACGCCGTCGCTCAACCCCAGCCTGGGGACCGCTACAGCCTGACCTCCCAGTGGATCCTCAAGGAAAACCGCTGGCGGGCCAAACGCCACGGGATCCTGGCGGAATTCATCATCGAGGGGCAGGAGCAACCCATGCTCATTGGTGAATGGCTGACCCTGGCCGAACGGACCTTTGGCGAAACGGCCGCGGCCCTGGGCGTTTCCGATGTGTTCAAGCAGGCGCGGCGGATCGTGCAGGAAGGCACCAGTGCCGACCGGCAAGTGGTCCTCTACGAACAAGGGTTGCTGCTGGGGGATTCCCCCGAGCAGGCTCTGGGCCGGGTGGTCGATCAACTGGTATCGGAAACCGCCGGGCTGCCCGTGGCCGATCCGGCGCTACAGCAAGTCGCAGGTGGCCGATGACCAGCAAGAACCTCGATGACTACAACCGCATGCGTGATTTCGCCGCCACCCCGGAGCCGGCGGCGAAGCGCGCGCGCACATCGAAGAAAAGCGCCCACGCGTTGCAGTTCTGCATCCAGAAACACGATGCCTCGCGGCTGCATTACGATTTTCGCCTGGAACTGGACGGCGCGTTGAAGAGCTGGGCGGTGCCCAAGGGGCCGAGCCTGGACCCCAGGTCCAAGCGCCTGGCGGTGCATGTCGAAGACCATCCGCTGGATTACGCAACGTTCGAAGGCAGCATCCCAGAGGGGCATTACGGCGCCGGCGAGGTCATCGTCTGGGACCGGGGCGTGTGGATTCCCCAGGGCGATCCCCACGAAGCCTACGAGAAGGGCCGGCTCAAGTTCGAGCTGCAAGGCGAGAAGCTGGCCGGCTTGTGGAACCTGGTACGCACCCACATGCCGGGCAAGCAGGAACAGTGGTTCCTGATCAAGCACCAGGACGACGCGGCCCGTCCTGAAAGTGAATACGACGTGGTCCAGGCCGAGCCGGACAGCGTGCTCAGCGATCGCACCATCGTGCCCAAGCGCCGGGGCAAGGCTGCCGCTGCTACCAAAGCGGTGAAGCAGCCGGATAAACCCAGCAAACCCAAGGCATCGAAAAAAACCTCGAAAAGCACCCTCAGTGGCGCAGTCGCCGGGCCGATTCCCGAGACGCTCAAGCCGGAACTGGCGACCCTGGTGGAAAGCGCCCCCGACGGCGAATGGCTCTATGAAATCAAATTCGACGGCTATCGGGTCATGGCCCGTATCGAAAAGGGAGATGTGCGCCTGATCACCCGCAACGGCCACGACTGGACCCACAAGTTGCCCAGGCAAGCCGAGGCCCTGGCCGGGCTGGGGCTTGAGTCGGCCTGGCTTGACGGGGAAATGGTGGTGGCCAACGAGCAGGGCGTGCCGGATTTCCAGGCGCTGCAAAACGCCTTCGAGGTCGGCAGCAGTGGCAAGATCGCCTATTACCTGTTCGACCTGCCTTATCTCAATGGCATGGACCTGCGCAAAGTGCCGGTGGAACAACGCCGGGCTGCGCTGGCGGCGGTGCTGGAGGGCAATGAGGATCCGTTGCTGCATTTCTCCGATGCCTTCGAAGAAACCCCGGAGGCCTTGCTCAACAGCGCCTGCCAGATGCAGATGGAAGGGCTGATCGGCAAGCGCGCCGGCAGTGCCTACGTGTCCCGGCGCAGCAGTGACTGGATCAAGCTCAAGTGCAAGAATCGCCAGGAGTTCGTGGTGGTTGGTTTCAGCGAACCCAAGGGCGCCCGCAGTGCGTTCGGTGCTTTGCTGCTGGGGTTGCACGACGCTGACAGCGGTGAATTGCGCTACGCCGGCAAGGTCGGCACCGGCTTCAACGAAACCACCCTCAAAAGCATCCACCAACAGTTGCTGCCCCTGGAAACGAAGAAGGCCGCCGTGGTCAACCCGCCCACCGGCTACGAAGCCAAGGGCGTGCATTGGCTCAAGCCGACGTTGCTGGCCGAAGTGGCGTATGCCGAGATGACCAAGGAAGGCTCGGTGCGCCACGCGGTATTCCATGGCCTACGCAGTGATAAACCGGCCAAGGAGATTACCCAGGAGCGCCCGAAAACCGTGGACAAGCCTGCTGACACCAAAAAAGCACCCGCTAAGTCCACAGCAAAAGCCAAGGGCAAAGCCACCCAGGCACCGGCGATGGAGGGCAAGGTGCGGATCACTCACCCCGACCGGGTCATCGACGCCACCAGCGGCACCACCAAGCTGCAATTGGCCGAGTATTACGCCAGCGTCGCCGAATTCATTCTGCCGGAACTGGCCGAGCGTCCGGTGGCCCTGGTGCGGGCACCGGACGGCATTGCCGGTGAGCTGTTCTTTCAGAAGAACGCCGAGCGCTTGGCGATTCCTGGAATTACCAGTCTGGACAAGGCACTGACCGGGCAGCCGGTGATGATCATCAACAACGCCGAGGCGCTGATCGGTGCGGTGCAGATGAGTACGGTGGAACTGCACACCTGGAACGCCACCTCAGTGGATCTGGACAAGCCGGACCGTTTCGTCCTCGACCTCGACCCGGACCCTGCGTTGCCGTGGAAGAGCATGGTCGAAGCCACTCAACTGACCCTGTCGGTGCTCGACGAGCTGGGCCTCAAGGCGTTTCTCAAGACCAGTGGCGGCAAGGGCATCCATGTGGTGGTGCCGCTGACACGCAAACTCGGCTGGGACGAGGTCAAGGGGTTCAGCCACGCCATCGTCAGCCACATGGCGAAGCTGCTGCCGGACCGTTTCTCTGCGGTGTCCGGGCCGAAGAACCGGGTAGGACGGATCTTCATCGACTACCTGCGCAACGGCCTGGGTGCCACCACCATCTGCGCCTATGCCGCCCGCACCCGGGAAGGGCTGCCGGTGTCGGTGCCGATCTATCGAGAGGAAGTGGCGCAGCTCAAGGGGGCGAACCTGTGGAATGTGCACAACGTCCATGAGCGCTTGGCGGAAGTGGGGCACGAGCCTTGGGCCGACCTGAAGAAAACCCGCCAGAGCATCACGGCCGACATGCTTCGGCGGATTGGGATGAAGAAAACGGATAAATAATAGGGATTTGCAGTGGACTTCTGTGGCGAGGGGATTTATCCCCGCTGGGCTGCGCAGCGGCCCCAAAATCTTAGGGCCGCTTCGCGCCCCAGCGGGGATAAATCCCCTCGCCACAGAAGCGTCCGGCGCAGGATCCCATCGGTTGATCAACTTACAGGAAACCGCAGGTACTCCGGCTGCAAAACGTTGAACCACAACAAGATCATCTCCACCAGCATGGTCACCAATACCAGCAACCCAACCCCCCAGACACTCGCCGAGTACAACAGCCCTTGTTCCTTCTTCAGGCTCATGAACCTTGGCAAGCCGATAAACAACAGGTAGGTCGAATAGACCGAAGCGGCCAGCAACACGGCCACCGCCAGCCAGCGGCTGGGGTAAAGCCCGGAAATCCCGGCCAGGAAGTACGGCGTGGCGGTATAGGCGGCGAAGCCGATGCACTGGTTGACCGTCGGGCGTGCGTCGAAGGTGCGTGACATCCAGCGAATGAACAGGCCCAGGAGCGCCACGCCGGCGACGATGGTCAGGTACAGCAGCACGCACAGTTGCAGGGCGCTGGCGGTCGTGAGCCGTACCGTTTCGTTTTCAGCCAGGCTCCAACCGGTCCAGGTGGTGCCGATGAACAGGCACACCGCCGGGATCAGCGCCAGCAACAACAAGTGAGCGAGGTAGTGGCGCGGGTGGGCCTGTTCTTCTTCGCGGATGTCCTGCCAGGCGAACTCGGGGTGCGTGAACAGTTTGACGAAAGGTGCGGACATGACGACCTCCTGAACGAGACAGCCTCAGCGTGAGGCCCTTATGGGTTTGAGGTGCAGGATTTAGCCGGGGTTTCATTTATTTGGCGCGGCGTGCCGGGAGGCGATCAGAGGGAATGAATCCAGGCGACGGGGGTCAACCCATCAGCATCCCTGAAGGACTCCGTACCATGACCGTCGCCCAATCCCTGGTTGATTACCTGCGAGACCATGACCTGCGCCTGACCACGGCCGAATCCTGTACCGCCGGCCAGATCGTCACACTGCTGGCCGAAGTGCCGGGCAGCGGTTCGCTGATCGAAAGCGGTTACGTGGTGTATTCCCCGGAGGCGAAACAACGGCTGCTGGGCGTGAGTCCACGGACCATCGACACCTTCAATCTCACCAGTCGCGAAGTGGCGCAAGAAATGGCCCTCGGCGCCTTGCACGATGCCAACGCCAACGTGGCGGTGGCCACCACCGGTATCCTCGGGCCGGACGACATGGATGGCATTCCCGCCGGCACCGTGTGCTTCGCCTGGGCCTTCGAGATCAAGGGCAAACGGGCGCTGTTCAGCCGCCAGGAGCGCTTTTTCGGGACGCGCGGCCAGGTGCAGTTGTGGGCCGCCGAGCACGCACTGTTGCAACTGCGGCACTTTCACCAGCGTGCCCTGGCGGGTGAGCAGCGATAGGACCTCCTGATGAACAATCCCACCGAGCCGGAAGATTTTCACAGCCGCGAGTTTCCGATACGCGAAGACATGGCGTATCAGCTCAAGGTCTGGCGCTTCGAGCGAGTCGGCTGGTATGTGTTGGTGCTGTTGGTGATCCTGACCTTGCTCGGGCTGTTTTCCCGCGGCCCGCTGAGCTCCCGTGAGGTACAGAGCAGTGATGGTCGGCTGGGCGTCAAGTATGAGTTGTTTCATCGCAACGGCTCCACCAACGCAATGATCCTCCATCTCAAGGGCCAGCCCGGCGCGCTACTGGAGGTGGAGTTGGGCGGTGACTGGCTGGAGGGCTTCGACGTGCAGGCGCTGCAGCCGCAGCCCGTGCGGTCGGCAAGTGTGGGGCAGGGGCTGAAGGTGTGGGTCCAGGCCGACGCCGAGGGCAAAGCGAGCCTGTACCTGTCGTTGGTCAGTGCCGGGCTGGGGACGTATCACAGCCGTATTGCCATGCCCGGCAGCGCGGTCAGTTTCGATCAATTCATTTTCCCTTAGGTGACCTATGGACTCCGTGCTGCGCGCCGCCGCGATGTACCTGGCTTTGATGGTGCTGTTCAAGATCGCCGGCCGCCGCTCCCTGGCGGACCTCACCACCTTCGACTTCGTGCTGCTGATGATCATCGGCGAGGCCACCCAGCAGGCCCTGCTGGGGGACGATTTTTCGCTGACCAATGCGCTGATGGTGATCGTGACGCTGATCGCCATCGACGTTGGCCTGTCGCTGCTCAAACAGCGCTCCCAATGGGTTTCGCAGTTGGTCGATGGCGGCCCGACCATCATTGTTGAGGACGGCCGGATCCTCCAGGGTCGCATGCGCCTTGCCCGGCTGGTGGAAGCAGACATCATGGAAGCGGCGCGCTCGAGCCAGGGGATCGAGACCCTGGCGCAGATCAAGTTTGCGATTATCGAGCGCAATGGGAAGATTTCGGTGATTGCCAAGGAGTCGTCCTGAGCAGCAACCATAGTGTGCAGTGTTTTTTGTGGCGAGGGGATTTATCCCCGCTGGGCTGCGCAGCAGCCCCAAAATCTTAGGGCCGCTGCGCGCCCCAGCGGGGCGGTGCGACGTTTCGCTAAATCCCCTCGCCACATAGGAACTCACCAGAACTTAGAGGATCGGCTTGCCCCCCGTGATCCCATACCTTGAGCCCGAGATATAGCTCGACTCATCCGACGCCAACAGCACATAGATCGGCGCCACTTCCACCGGTTGGCCCGGACGGCCCAGGGGTGTCTGGGAGCCGAAATTCTGGACCTCTTCCTCAGGCATGGTCGCAACGATCAGCGGTGTCCAGATAGGCCCCGGCGCCACGCTGTTCACCCGGATGCCCTTGGGCCCGAGCATCTGCGCCAGGCCCCCGGTGAAGTTGGCGATGGCGCCCTTGGTGGTGGCATAGGCCAGCAGGGTCGGCTTGGGCATGTCGGAATTGACCGAGCTGGTGTTGATGATCGAGCCGCCGACCTGCATGTGCGGCACGGCAGCCTGGCAGATCCTGAACATCGACGTGATGTTGATATCGAACGTGCGCACCCATTCTTCGTCCGGAATGTCCTCCAGATGCTCGTGGGTCATCTGGAACGCGGCATTGTTGACCAGGACATCGATGCGTCCGAAGCGGGCGACGGTCTCGTCGACGATTTTGCGGCACTGGGCCTTATCCGCCAGGTCGCCCGGCAGCAACAGGCACTGGCGGCCGGCCTGTTCGACCCAGCGGGCGGTTTCCCGGGCGTCTTCGTGTTCGTCCAGATAAGAGATGGCCACATCCGCGCCTTCACGGGCAAAAGCAATCGCCACGGCGCGACCAATGCCGCTGTCGGCACCGGTGATCAGCGCGATTTTGCTCGCCAGGCGCCCGGAACCGGTGTAACTCTGTTCGCCGCAATCGGGATACGGGTCCATTTTTCGCTGGGTGCCGGGCACCGGTTGGCTTTGTTTCGGGAAAGGCGGGGTAGGGTAATCGACCATGTCGTTCTCCAGGCTGATGTGGATGCGATGGAGGGTGGACCCTGGTCTTTTCAGCAGAGTTCGGTTGGATCATTCAGTCAGTCGATGAGCGTTGCGCGGGGCGTTTCGTCGATCAATAGTTCACCGCAGCGAACGTTTGGGGAGCAGGAATTCTCCAATGGCTATGCGCAACTCAATAAGGAGATGGGATTGTTCAGTCATATACAGATCGGTGCGCGGGACTTGCCGAAGATGATCGCTTTCTATGATGCAGTCCTGGGCTGCCTGGGCCTGGTGCGCATGGACAGCGAAAACGATTGCGGCCCGCCCGGAGAAGGCTGGCATCAACCTGGCAAGCGCTGGCCCCAGGTATTCGTGCAACAACCCTTCAACGGCTTGCCCGCGACGTGGGGCAACGGCATGCAGGTCAGCTTCGCGGCCGACTCACCGCAAACCGTGCGCGCCGCCTGGGACCTGGCCATTGCCATGGGCGGCTTCGACGAAGGCCCGCCGGGCCCGAGGCCGCAGTACTCGGAAGGCTATTTCGGCGCGTATTGCCGGGATCCGGAGGGGAACAAGCTGTGTTTTGTGTATGCGCCGGATATGCATGAGTAGCCACTGATCCAACTGTGGCAAGAGGGATCATCTGTGGCGAGGGGGTTTATCCCCTCGCCACAGGACATCCTTCTACAGATACATCCCTTGCCACAGCCTGTTTCAATAATCAGCGCCGTGCCTTCAGGCTTTTTTCCATCCGCGCAATCCCTTCCTCCAGCAGCGCCCGCGGGCAGCCGAAGTTCAGGCGCACGAACTGTTGGGCATCGTCGCCAAAATCCAGGCCGGCGCTGAGCCCCACCTTGGCCTCATTGAGGAAGAACGCTTGCGGGTCGGCCAACCCCAACCCCGAACAGTCCAGCCACGCCAGGTAGGTACCCTGGGGCACGTTCATGGTGATGCCGGGCAAGCGGCTCTGCACCGCATTGACCAGGTAATCGCGGTTGGCTTGCAGATACGCCTTCAACGCTTCGAGCCATGGACCGCCCTCGCTGTAGGCCGCCCGGGTCGCCTCCAGACCCAGGGCATTGACGCTGTCGACCATGCCGGCCCGGGCATTGTTGACCCGCTCACGCACCTTGGCGTTCTGGATAATGGCGAACGAGGTTTTCAGCCCGGCGATGTTGTAGGCCTTGCTGGCGGACATCAGGGTGATGGTGCGCTCGGCGATGTCCGGGCTGAGGGTGGCGGTGGGAATGTGCACCCGGCCGTCGAAACACAGCTCGGCATGGATCTCGTCGGAGATGATCCAGGCGTCCTGCTCCAGGCAGATGTCCGCCACGGCCTTGAGCTCTTCCCGGTCGAACACCTTGCCCAGCGGGTTGTGGGGATTGCTCAGCAGCAGGGCGCCACCACCGTGCAAGGCCTCGCGCAACGCTGCAAGGGGCGTGCGGAACCCGCCGTTGACCGGGTCGAACGGCAATTCCACCTTGTTCAACTGCCAGTGCCCCGGCGCATTGCGCAGCGGCGGGTAATTGGGCACCTGCACCACGACATTCTGCTGCGGCGCCACCAACCCATGCAGGGCCATGTTGAAACCCGGCTCCACCCCCGGCAGGAACACGATCTGCTGGGGCTCGACGCGCCAGGCGTACTTGTTCCAGAGATCGGCGACGATGGCCGCACGCAGACTGTCCTGGGCCACGCTGTAGCCAAGCATCGGATGCTCGAGGCGTTTGCGCAGCGCATCGATGACCACGGGCGGGGCAGCGAAGTCCATATCGGCCACCCACATGGGCAATATATCGGCCGGGTAGCGACTCCATTTGGTGCTGCCGGTACCGTGGCGCTCGAACACTGAGTCGAAATCGAAAGTCATGGTCGTTCCATCAGTCAGGGAAGTGAGATGGTGAGCATGATAGAGCAAAGATTCTGTGGGAACATCGGCTCCGCACTGTGGCCCACCAGCAAAACGGATAGCCATATCTACGTATCAGTAGGAAGCGCCGCGCAGAGGATGCGAACGATTGCTTAGGAATAGGCACAGCTGCCTAGTATGATTGTTCTCCGAAACCCGCTAGACCGTGGAGTATCACTGCGGCTGTTCGTGGCGCCCGAATGATTGGAGACTCTACCCGTGCTTAAAAACCTGACGTTCGAAGGTGTTGGTCCTGCTGAGAAGCTCGCCATAGACTTCAAGTCGCGCCTCAATTTCTTGACTGGGGACAATGGCCTGGGCAAGAGTTTTGTGCTGGATATTGCCTGGTGGTCACTTACCCGCACCTGGCCCAGAGAAGGGATCGCCACTCCCCGTAAGAATGCCAGAGAATCGAGCATCGCCTACTGCTACAAAGGCAGTACGGGTGATTTTTCCTACAAAAGTAACTTTGACCATGGTACCCAGCAATGGTCAGTCAAGCAGAGCCGCCCAGCGATTCCGGGGGTGGTGATTTATGCAGGCGTTGACGGAAGTTTCTCTGTCTGGGACCCGGCTCGTAACTATTGGAAGGGTGATAAGGGAGAGACAGCGGCGCCGAACCGACCGCGGAGCTTCGATTTTTCACCTGACGCCGTCTGGAACGGACTTCTTTCCAGTGACGGAAAAACCCAGCTGTGCAATGGACTGATCAGTGATTGGGTTTTATGGCAAGAAGGTGCTAAACCCGCTTTTGACGATCTGGTAAAGGTGCTGGATGCACTTTCGCCCTCCGGAGTGGAAAAGATGCGACCTGGGGAGCCAATGCGCGTGGGTGACAGCGTCAGGGATATTCCTTCATTGCGTATGCCCTATGGACAAGATGTACCGTTGACTCAGGCCTCTGCGGGGATGCGTCGTATTGCCGCTCTGGCCTATCTGCTGGTATGGACCTGGCGGGAGCATCAACTCGCTTATGAACGGTATCGAGTACCAGCGGCAAGAGAGATTATTTTTCTGATCGACGAAATTGAGTGCCATCTGCACCCGCAATGGCAGCGTCGTATTGTTCCTGCCTTGCTGAATGTCATGAATGCACTAACTGGCACTCGTGATGTGCCTGTTCAACTGTTGGCTGCAACCCATTCACCTTTGGTATTGGCCTCTGTCGAACCAGAGTTTGACAACGAACGCGACTGTATCTGGGACTTCGATCTGGTTGGGAATGAGGTCCAGGCTTCTCTCTATCCTTATTCGCGTAAGGGCGACGTCAACGCCTGGTTATCGTCGGAGGTATTCAATCTGAAGGAACCAGGTTCTATCGCCGCCGAGGAAGCATTGGAGCGGGCTCGGACTTTTTTGCGGGAGGTGACTTCTCAGCAAAAGCCCCTGACGGCAGGTCAGCAGAGCACTTTGAGAGAAATCGACTCAGCGCTGCGAGGCAGCCTGAGTGATGTTGATTCTTTCTGGATACGCTGGAGCCATTTCCGCGAGCAGCAGGTGGGCGGCGCATGATCAGAGTTGAATGCGCAGATGAGCCGGAAACCTTCGAAGGATTAGTAAGAACGCCGGGGCTTCGGGCTATTGCCGAACTGGTTGGAGAACCCAATCTGCCCAAACGCAGAGGGCGCCCCAGGAAACAGTTGGCCGACGTACCGGAAGACATTCCAGCCGACAAGTTCCCACCTTTGTGGACAGAGGCCTTACCAGATTTGATGGACGCGTACGGTCGACTCTGCGCGTATGTTTGCATTTATATCGAGCGTGTCACCGGTGGTGGTTCGGTGGACCATATGCTGCCCAAATCCAGGGCTTGGCAGGATATCTATGAGTGGAACAACTATCGGCTGGCCTGCACATTAATGAACACTCGAAAAAATCATTATCAGGATGTCCTGGATCCTTTCGAGGTCGAAGAAGGATGGTTCCGCCTCGAACTGATTGGTTATCAGGTTATTCCGGGGATTGACCTTGATCCCGCTGTCAGTGCTCGCGTGATTGCCACCATCACGCGTCTGAAGCTTAACGACCGGGAGTGCCTGAAGGTTCGCGAAGACTATGCAACGGCATTTGCTGAGGGCGACATCTCGCTGGAGTATTTACGTCGGCGAGCACCTTTCCTTGCGATGGAAATTGAGGCTCAGGGAGCCGCGCCGCGTATACAGGCTTAAGGGGTTAAGCCTGGAAGCAATCTCGACCGTTTCGTTGACGCACTACGGGAGGAAATCCTGAATCAGTGAGCGACATCCGCGGATCCAGACAAATCCCAGGGCGCCCCTTGCGCAAACTCCGTCTCCATCCAGTGCTTGAACGCCATGGTCGCTGCCGCGTTGTACCGGGCGGACGGGCGTACCAGGTAAACGCCGGCGTCCGCGTCGAGCTGCCAGTCGGGCAGGACCCGGACCAGATTGCCGGACTGGATGTCCCGCGTCATCAGCCATTCACCACCGGCAATGATGCCCAGCCCCATGCGCGCAGCGGACAGCAGGGCCTCGTTGTCGTTGCTGACCAGGCTGCTGCGCAGCCTGACGGTGACTTGATCGTCCTTGCCTGCCAGTTTCCATTCCGGATATGAATGCAGCCCGGTGAAGCCGAGGCTGTTGTGATGCTCCAGGTCTGCGGGGGTCTTCGGTTCGCCGTGACGAGCGAGGTAGGCGGGTGCGGCACAGAGGATCCGGAGGTGTTCGCACAGCTTCCTGGCGACCAGTCGGCTGTCCGGGAGCTCACCGATCCGAATCGCCGCATCGAACCCCTCGGCGACGATATCGACGAATCGCTCCGCATACTCCACCTCCAGCGAAACGTCGGGATAGGCCAGGGAAAAGGCCGAGACCATCGGACTGAGCCACAGCCGTCCCATTGCCGCCGGTAAGGCGATGCGCAAGCGCCCCCTGACCTGTGCCGCACCCAATGCCGCCTCCTGCTCCGCTTGGGCAATCAGGCTCACGGCATGACGAAGCCGCTCCACCAGGCGTTCGCCTTCATCGGTAAAACGCAGCTGCCGCGTGGTACGTTCCACCAGGCGGATGCCCAGGCGCGCCTCCATTGCCCCCAGGCGTTTTGACAACACCGACGGATGCCGTTGCAGCACCCGTCCGGCGGCGGCAAAGGAGCCGTGCTCGGAGAGCGCGAGGAGTGTCGCGAGTTCGTCAGCCTGTCGGCTATCGAGCAGGTCCATGCAACGGCATACCTCTCTGGATTCATGGATTGAGGACGATAGCACCCTGTGACAGCCCGCTTTCCAGATCGGCGTGGGCGAGGGCAGCATCCGCCAATGGGTAGCGACGCCAGAGCGCAGGCGTGATGATACCGTCGGTGACTGCACGCAGCACATCGTTGGCGCGCTGCTGATACTCCTGGGTGTTGGCCGTGTGGGCGGCGAGGGACGGTCGGGTCAGGAACAGCGAGCCTTTGGCGTTGAGGGTGCTCAGTTCCACAGCCGTCGGTGCGCCGGAGGTCATGCCGAACGATACCATCAGTCCTCGTGGACGCAGGCTGTCGAGGGACGCTTCGAAAGAAACTCGTCCGATGGGGTCATACACGACATCGACCTTTTGCCCGTCGGTGATCCGGGCCACCTCG
The DNA here is from genome assembly GCF_026016325.1 of Pseudomonas sp. B21-056. NCBI lineage: Bacteria > Pseudomonadati > Pseudomonadota > Gammaproteobacteria > Pseudomonadales > Pseudomonadaceae > Pseudomonas > Pseudomonas sp. B21-056. Next base: position 3,324,092 of record NZ_CP087203.1, on the reverse strand, counting down.
GTGGCGAGCGTCGCGGCGTCGAACACCAGCACCTCGTCACAACCGGCCGCCCTGGCACGCTCGACACTCTCTGGCTTGGAAACGACGCCTATCACGAAGGCGCCAAGGTGTTTGGCCCATGGCACCATGATCTGTCCCAGCGCCCCGGCAGCACCGTACAGCAGCACCCTGACGCCTGGACCGACGGGGTATGTCGTCTTCAGCAGATAGTGCGCGGTAATGCCTTTGAACAGCACGGCGGCCGCCTCATCGAAACCAACGTCATCGGCAATTTTCACCAGTCGGTTTGCCGGGTAGAGGCGTCCGCTGGCATAAGCACCGAGGGGGCCCGTGGCGTAGGCGACCCGGTCACCCACGGCGACCTCGACGACCCCCGGGCCGACCGCCGCAACAGTCCCGGCCCCTTCCAGGCCGAGTCCGCAGGGCAGGGGCACCCGCACTGCGCCGACACGCTGGCTCACGTCCAGAGGGTTGACCCCTATGGCCGACTGTTCGAGCCAGACTTCTCCGGGGCCCGGTAACTGCGGGGCGGTTTCACCGAGCCGCAGAACCTCGGGCCCGCCTGTTTGTTGAAGGGTGACAATGCTGACCATGTGGAACTCCCGGCACGTTGTTTGTGCTGGGAGTTTTAAGGATCAGGTCAGTGGGCACCAGTCAGGGGCGGTGCAGTTCATTCTGGCACCGGGTGCAGCAATCTGCGCCTGCCGCTACGCATCATGGGAACGGCAACTGACGCACTGGCTTGCCCGTCAGGCTCGCCAGCGCATTCGCAAAGGCCGGCGCCAACGCCGGCAGGCCGGGCTCGCCCATGCCGGTGGGTGGTTCGGCGCTGGGTACGATGTGAATGGAAAACTCCGGTGTGTCGGTGATGCGCGGCACGCTGAAGTCGGCGAAATTGCTTTGTTGCACGACACCGTCCTTCAAGGTGATGGCGCCGCCCGGCAGGCACATGGATAAACCCATGAGGGCCGCCCCTTGCACCTGCGCCTCGACGCTGCGCGGGTTGACGACCAGGTTGCAATGGACGCCCGCGGTCACCTGATGCAGCACCGGACGGCCGTTCTGTACCGAGGCCTGGACCACGTAGGCCACCACCGAACTGAATGACTCGTGCACCGCCACGCCCCAGGCCCGGCCGTCGGGCAGTGGATCCTTGCCATAGCCGCTTTTGTCCACCGCCAGTTGCAGCGCGGCGCGATGGCGCGGGCTTTGATCGGCAAACAGTTTCATCCGATAGGCCACGGGATCCTGCCGGGTTGTCCGCGCTATCTCATCGATCAAGGTTTCCATGACAAAAGCCGTGTGGGTGGAGCCCACGCTGCGCCACCACAACACCGGTACATTGAGCTTGGGGTGATGCACGGTCAGGCGCATCGGCAGTGGATAGGGATTGCGCAGGCCTTCCGTGGCGGTGGGGTCGATGCCGTTTTTCACCCGAGCGCCGAACATCGTGCCGGCAAGGATCGATTGCCCGACCAGGACGTGATCCCAGGCCAGTACGTTGCCGTCGTCATCGAAGCCGATACGGGCGCGATGCAAATGCATGGGACGGTAGTAGCCGCCCTTGATGTCGTCTTCACGGCTCCACAGGGTACGGATGGGAGCATCGAGCCCTGCGGTGCGCGCAGCCTTGGCGACCTCGCACGCCAGGACAACGAAGTCACCGCTGGGCACGCCACGCCGACCGAAGCCACCGCCTGCCGTCTGCACATTCACCTGGACTTGCTCAGGCTTGAGATTCAACACCCGTGCAGCGGCAATACCGTCGCCGCCGGGGAACTGCGTGCCGACCCACAACTGGGCGCGATCCTCGGAAACCTGCACGGTGCAGTTCAACGGCTCCATGGGCGCATGGGCAAGGTAGGGGAACAGGACCTCGGCTTCCAATTGATGCGGGGCCGTGGCAAGCGGCGTCATGTCGGCCTCGAAATGAAGCGGGCCGGGCTGGTTGGCCAGGTCGCGGTATTGAGCCAGTTGCTGTTCGCTGTCGACCTTCTCGACTGTGGACGCATCCCATTGCAGCTTGAGTGCATCGCGACCCGTTTTCGCCTGCCAGTAGCCGTCTGCGACCACCGCCACACCTTCGGCGCCGCCATCCAATGGCACGCGCAAGACCGCTTTCACCCCCTTGATGGCTCGCGCCGCGCTGTCATCCAGCGAGGCGATGCGGGCGCCGAATACAGGAGGGCGGGCCACCACGGCAGTGAGCTGTCCGGGCAGGTGCATGTCGATGCCGAAATCCTGGCGGCCGCTGCTCTTGGCCTTGGCATCGATGCGCGTCGTGGCCTGGCCGATGATGCGAAAGTCCTTGGGGTCCTTGAGGGTGACTTTCTCCGGTACGGGCTGCGCCATCGCTGCTTCGGCGAGTTCGCCGTAGCTGGCTTTTCGGCCTCCCGGGCCGAGCACCATACTCGCCTGGGTACTCAGGCTCGCCACCTCCACGTTCCAGCGCGCGGCCGCCGCGGCGAGCAACATGGCGCGAGCACGGGCGCCCAGTTCGCGGTACTGGGTGTAGCTGTTCTTGATCGAGTTGGAGCCGCCGGTGAGGTGCATGCCGAAATTCGGATCCTGATAGGCCGCGTCGTTGCTGCCATTGCGGGTGCGCACCAGGTTCCAGTCGGCGTCGAGCTCTTCGGCAAGGATCATGGGCAGCCCGGTCTGCACGCCCTGGCCGAACTCCAGGCGGTTGATCGTGACTGTTACCTCGCCGTTGGGCGCGATCTGCACGAATGCGGACGGTTGCTGGGTCGGCTTGAGCCCTTGCGCGCCGTCGCCAACTTGCTGGGCCAGGGCCAGGTGCGGAAATGCGCCCAAGGCCAGCCCGCCGATGCCGACGATCTTGAGGAAGCTGCGCCGGGGGAATGCGGCGGGGCCGTCCATCTCATCAGTGAAGATCGATTGCAGGGGGCGAGGAAACTCGTCCGGGAAAATATCGTTCAGCATGGCGTACTCCGGTCAGGCGAGGGCTTTGGCGGCATCGGCCACGGCAGCACGGATACGGACGTAGGTACCGCAGCGGCAGATGTTGCCGGCCATGGCCGAATCAATCTCGGCGGCGCTGGGTTGCCCGCCCTTGGGCTGGGCCTTGAGGAAAGCGGTCGCGCTCATGATCTGGCCGCTCTGGCAGTAGCCACACTGCGCCACGTCATGCTTGACCCAGGCCTCATGCACCGCCGTGCCGACCGGGTCGCTGCCGTCAGTGGCGGCTTCGATGGTGGTGATCTTCTTGCCTTCGGCGGCCGCGACCGGCGTCACGCAGGATCGAATGGCCTGGCCATCCAGGTGCACCGTGCACGCGCCACACAAGGCTGCGCCACAACCGAACTTGGTGCCGGTCATGCCCAGGGTGTCACGCAATGTCCAGAGAATCGGGGTGCCAGGGTCGACGTCGACCGTGTATTCACGGCCATTGATGTTGAGGGCGCTCATGGGGGGACCTGCTCCGCAAGGTTTGGCTCCATCCACTATAGGAATGAATGCCCCTGGCAGATTGCACAATCCGGGTTGATGATTGCCCGATCCTGCGAAGAATGTTGCAACAAAAATCCCGGAACAGTGATTGTTGCCGGGATTTCGTTTGTCTGCTCAGTGCAATCGAATCGAAGTCCTGCCCTTGGCTGCTAGCCCGCCTGGAAGGGGAACAAGCCCAGCAACAAGCACACACCCAACAGCAGGAAGCTCAGCGCAAACGACCATTTGAGGGTGTATTTCTGGTGATCACTGAACTCCACGCCGGCCAGGCCGCACAGCAGATAAGTGGATGCCACCAGCGGGCTCAGCAAGTGAACAGGTTGACCCACCAGCGAAGCCCGGCCGATTTCCGCCGGGGAAATGCCATATACCGCGGCGGCCTTGGCCAGTACCGGCAGCACGCCGTAGTAGAAGGCATCGTTGGACATGAAGAACGTGCCCGGGATGCTTGCCAGCGCAGTGATCGGTGCCAGGTACGGGCCCCACGTCTGCGGAAGCATTGCCAGGAAACTGGCGGACATGGCGTTGACCATACCGGTTCCAGAGAGGATCCCTGCGAGAATGCCGGCAGCCAGGAAGATCGCGATCTGATTCAAGGCCGTTGGCGCATGGGTCGAGATCCGGCGGCGCTGATCATGCATGTGCGGGTAGTTGATCAGCAAGGCGATGGAAAACGCGACCATGAACAGGATCGAAAGCGGCAACCACTCCATCACCAGGCCGGCCATCAAGGCCACTGTCAACGTGGCGTTCAGCCAGAACAGCTTGGGACGACGCAGCTCGGCGTTTTCGTCGGACATCGTGGGCAGGCCTTCATCACTCTCGTCATCGAAGAGGGTAGCGGCGGCGCCTACCGAAAGGCGCAGGGTACCCAGGCGCTGACGCTCCCGAATGCCGATGAAATACGCCAACCCGAGGACGCCCAGGAAGGCGACTACCATTACCGGAATCAACGGCAGGAAGAGGTCGGCGGTATCGACTTGCAATGATGCCGCGGCCCGCGCCAACGGACCGCCCCATGGCAGCAGGTTGGTCACGCTCGCGGCCAGGATGACCAGGCAGGTGAGGCACAACGGGTCCAGGCGCAGGCGCTTGAACAAGGGCAGCATTGCGGTGATGGTGATCATGTAGGTCGTCGAACCGTCGCCGTCCAGCGAGACCATACCCGCCAGCAGAGTCGCGAACATCACCGCCTTGACCGGATCGCCATTGATCAGCGCGATGAACTTTCGAATGATCGGGTCGAACAGCCCGGTATCGAACATGACGCCGAAATACAGAATTGCGAACATGACCATGACCGCAGTTGGCGCGACCTTCTTCAGCCCCTCGATCATCATCCCGCCCATTTCCGGACCGAATCCTGCGATGAGCGCAAAGATGATTGGAACTGTTGTCATGGCAACCAGGGGTGACAATCGCTTGGTCATGATCAACGCCATGAACGTTACGATCATGCCGTAGCCGAGTAGTGAGAGCATTTGTATCACCTTGACCTAAAATACAATTATTGTTATGGATCAGCGCTCAGGTCTATCAAGCTTCCCGCAGGAAACAGGTCAGGCGCAGCGGTTTACCGCCGGGCCCGGATGAGCATCAGCTCATGTGCAGACCGCCGTTGAGCGAGAAGTCGGCACCGTTGGCGTAGCCGGATTCATCACTGGCAAGCCAGGCGCACATCGAGGCAATTTCTTGCGGCGTGCCAAGGCGACGGGAGGGGATGTCCTGGACGATGCGATCCATGATGTCCGCGGTGGTGACAGCCTTGAGTTTTGCCGTGGCGACGTAGCCGGGCGATACCGTGTTCACCGTGACGCCGCGAGGGCCGACCTCCCGCGCCAGTGCCCGGGTGAAACCGCGGATGGCGGATTTGGCGGTGGAGTAGTTGACCTGTCCCACCTGGCCGAGCTGGGCATTGACCGAGGAAATATTGATGACCCGGCCCCAGCCGCGCTCGGCCATGCCATCGATGACTTGTTTGGTCACGTTGAACAGGGAGTTGAGGTTGGTGTCGATCACGGCGGCCCAGTCATTGGGTTGCATGTCCTGGAACACGACGTTGCGGGCAGTACCGGCGTTGTTGATCAGGACGTCGATGGGCCCGATGTTTTTCCTGATGTCCTCGAAAGCCCGGCGACACGAGTCCCAATCCGCGACATTGCCTTCGGATGCGATGAAGGAAAAGCCAAGTGCCTTTTGTTGGCTCAACCAGGTGTCTTTCAAGGGGGAATCCGGGCCACATCCCGCGACGACGGTAAAACCGTCCCTCGCCAGTCGTTGGCAGACGGCGGTACCCAGGCTTCCCATGCCGGCGGTGACGAAGGCGATTCTGTTGTTCATGCGCTAACTCCTGTTGTGTTTTTTGTAGGGAGCATCGAAGCAACCTTTGGGCTGCCGCGCCTAATAAACCTCAGTAGAAATTGTTTTACAGGATAACACGGTACAATAATTGCGAAAAACAGATGCCTTTCTTACAAGCGGTCAGGTAGGGGCTCCGGCATTTTTCAGGTTGTGCGTTGCCCATCCAGGGCAACCAGGACCTCAAGCCTGCAGCAAGCGTCGAAGCTTCAGAACCGCGCTGTCCGGTGTCGTGAGTACATCAAGGCCACAGGCCTGGCTGGCCTGTGGCGCAGCGCTGGTCATGGAGAATTGGGCGAAACAGAGCAATTCGCCGCTGCTGATGGTTCGAGCGCATTCTGCAATCAAGCGGTCATGGCGATCCTTGTTTCCGTTCTGCAGCTCTCCAAACGCCCCGACGCAGACATGGGTCTGCAGTTCCAGATTGACGCCTTGCTGCTGCGCATAGTGCTTGAACTCCTCGACCATTGACGCAATTGCCGCGTCGAAGGTCGCCAACAGGGCCAACTTGCCGGTGCGCTGGAGGGCTTCTTCGATCATCGCTTCGTTTGGCTTGAGCACTGGAATGTCCAAGGCACGCTTGCACTGATCGATGGACTCGCCAAAGGCCGAGCAGGTAAACAGGATGGCGTCCGCGCCGGATTCGCAGGCGTAGGAAGCGAGCTTCAGAAAGCGTTGGTTCATCTCCGGGGTCAGCACTCCTGCTTCGGCGAGGTCGCGGGAAAGCGAGTCTTCGAGCAGATTTGCCAACCTGGCTTCGGGCCATAAGCGCGCAAAAGCCTCGCTGATCGGAGCTATGGACAAGGGTGTGGCGTGGATCAGATAGATGAGCGGGGCCTTCATTGGATTTTCCCTGGGGCAAGAATGGACGGTGCAGGCGCGCCGCCGCTATTCATGTTGATGAGCATTGAGTGTGTTATTTTTCTGCGAGGTCCGGATTATGGCGTCATCCTCCGATCTCATACCATTGCATTGGCTCTATCCTCTTTTTGATGACTGGTTTTCATGAATTCAGCAGACCCGACTCTCGAATCGCCCCTGGTGGATGATCCGAGCAAAACGAAACCCAGGATAAAAAAAGACCTGGCCGAGCAACTGGCGCCCAGAATCATCGACATGGCCCGGGCTCGATCGATGCGTACCGGCGATCCCTTGCGCGAGGAAGCCTTTGCCAAGGAACTCGGGGTTTCCCGGTCGCCGATCCGGCGCGGTTTCGCCTTGCTGGCCGAGCTTGGGCTGGCGGTCAAGGAACCGAATCGCGGCTACTTCCTCACGGCCGATGCGAGCGGTATCGACAGCCGCAAACTGCCGCTGGAAGTGGACCCGTTCGAGGACTTTTACCTGCGCGTGGTCGACGACATGCTTCGCGGCGACATCCCCACGACTTTTTTTGAAGCGGAGCTGATGCGCAAGTACGAGGTGCCCCGCGGGCAACTCATGAAAGTGCTGAGTCGCCTGGCCAACGAAGCCATGGTTGAGCGAAAGCCAGGGCAGGGCTGGGAAATCAACAGCTTCCTGCACGACTCCAAGGCCCATATCCAGAGCTACCGTTTTCGCATGGCGATTGAGCCTGCCGCGATACTCGAGCCGGGTTACGTGGTCGACAAACCGGCCTTTGCCAAGGCCCGGGAGGCGCAGCAGCAATTGCTTGACGGTGACATCTTCAAACTGTCGCGATCGCAGCTTTTCCAGATTGGTGCGCAATTGCACGAACTGATCGTGCGCTGTTCGGGGAATGCGTTTTTTCTCGAAGCCATCCGCCGGCAAAACCAGTTGCGTCGCTTCATGGCCTACAAGGCCAACGTCGATCGACCTCGGTTGATCACCCAGTGCAAAGAACACATCCAACTCCTGGATCTTATCGAAAGCGGCGAGCGCGAAGCGGCCGCCGATTTCCTGCGCAATCACCTTGACGTGGTCGGGCGGCAGAAAACCGAAAAGGAAGCCCGGGAAGAGCTACAGGCGCAGCTCAGTGTCGAAGCCTCGCTTACCCGCTAGCCAATACATCGTTTAATGGATTCGGCATGACAAGGTTGCACGAATTGTATATTCATGCAATAAAATGCAATCTGTCGGGCTCGACAGGACACGACCTGGTTTGGCGAACAGGCCGCGAACGTGGGTGAGTCACTTTCTCATGAGTAAAATTGTATTTCGTTATATTGATATACATACTTGCCATCGGGCCGGCCAACAGGCTTTTCAATCCATAAGAACAAGGGGTTAGCGATGCGTATTTTGGTACTTCCTGGTGACGGTATCGGTCCTGAAATCATTGACTCGTCGATGTCGGTCCTGAAGGCGGCCAACATGAAATTCGATCTCGGGTTGACGTTCGACTACGACGATGTCGGTTTCACCAGCCTGGAAAAACACGGCACGACGCTGCGTGACGAGGTGCTGGAAAAAGCCAGGGGTTATGACGGGATCATCCTGGGCACCCAATCCCACGCCGATTACCCGGCTCCGGAAAAGGGCGGCCGTAACGTATCGGCCGGTTTCCGTATCGGCCTGGACCTGTATGCCAATGTCCGTCCGGCACGCACCCGTCCGTTCCTGACTTCGAACATGAAGGAAGGCAAGACCATGGATCTGGTCATCATGCGCGAAGCCACTGAAGGCTTTTACCCGGACCGCAATATGAGCCGCGGTTGGGGCGAGGTCATGCCGACGCCGGACATGGCGCTGTCCACACGCAAGATCACTCGTCATTGCAGCGAACGGATTGCGCGCAGGGCATTCGAGTTGGCCATGAAACGCGGAAAAAAGGTCACCGCCATCCACAAGGCCAACAGCTTCCACATGACCGATGGCCTGTTCCTGGAATGTGTGCGCAATGTCGCCAGGGACTTCCCCGAGGTGGTTCTCGACGATCTGCTGGTCGATGCCTCGACGGCCCACCTGGTGCGCAATCCCGAGCGCTTCGACGTGCTGGTCGCGACGAACTTCTATGGCGACATCATCAGCGACCTGGCCAGCGAACTGTCGGGCAGCCTGGGGCTTGCCGGTTCGATGATGGCCAGCGACAGCCATTGCTGTGCCCAGGCACAACACGGTTCGGCGCCGGACATTGCCGGGCAGGACAAGGCCAACCCGGTGTCGATGATCCTGTCCGTCGGCATGTTGCTGCAGTGGATGGGCGAGCATCATGACCGTCCGGCATTGATCGAAGCGGGGCAGGCAATGGACAAGGCCGTCGACGCCGTCCTGAAAGATCCCCGGCAACGCACGCCGGATCTGGGTGGCTCATTGGGCACCCAGGCGTTCGGCGATGCAGTCGCCAAGATCATTTCGGGCTGATCGGGCTGGTGCGATACGACATCACCAGCCTGGACCTGTTCATTGCCATTGCGCAGGAGCGCAACCTGACCCGTGCCGCCCGGATCAAGCATCTGGCAAGCTCAACGCATGCCTTGCTGACCCACGAGGCGAAAAAAACGGGGATGGTGCTCAAGTTGAGGATCCGCATCAGCAGATTCGACTGCATGTGCCGGATGATCTCGACAGGCCTCGGGCTGGCGGTGCTGCCGCGTAACGTGATCAACCAGTACCTTCGAAGCCACAAACTCAAGGCAGTGACGCTGGACGAACCCTGGGCCCGGCGTGCCCTGCTACTGGTTCTCAAAAAATACGACAGCGCTTCGCCAACCCTGAATTAAAAAGGCCTGGGCAATATGAGCATGACCGAGACCAACTTCCTCAATCATCTGCGGGTCGATAACGAGCCGTTTGCTTATGTCGATCTGAACAGGATGCTGCCTGCTTCTCACCTGGCGAAGCTTCCCTATTCGATTCGTATCCTGCTGGAGAACGTGGCGCGCTGTTCACCCGAATCGCTGCCCTCGGTACTGGCCCGTGCCATCGGCGACGGACCCGATTGCGAAGTGCCGTTCCAGCCAAATCGCCTGATGTTCCATGACACCACGTGCCTGCCGGCACTGGCCGATTTCGCCGGCATGCGTGATGTGGTCGCAGAGCTGGGGGGTGACCCCAAAGCGATGAATCCGTTGATTCCCGCCGTTTTGACGGTCGACCATTCAGTGATCGTCGAGCATTACGCCGAGGCCGATGCCGTAGAGCAGAACCTGGACATCGACTTTCGCCGGAACAGCGAGCGTTATTGCTTCATCAAATGGGCGCAGCGGAGCCTGGACAACTTTGGCGTGATCCCGCCGGGCACCGGCATCATTCATCAGATGAACATGGAAGCCCTGGCGCAAGTGGTCTGGGAAAGTCGCAGCGAAGACGGTCAGCGCTTGTTGCATCCGGACGATATGGTCGCCACCGATAGCCACACCCCGATGATCAATGCGATCGGTGTACTGGGTTGGGGAGTCGGCGGGCTGGAGGGCCAGGCAGCCATGCTCGGCGAACCGGTGCCGATCAGTTTTCCCAAGGTGATCGGCATTCGTGTCACCAATACCCTGCGCCCTGGGGTCACGGCGACCGACCTGTCGCTGCACGTGGCGCAGATCCTGCGCAAGCGCTCGGTGGTCGGTAAATTCGTCGAGTTTACTGGCCCGGGTATTTCCTCCTTGAGCTGGGCGGCCCGGGGTACGGTGTCCAACATGGCGCCGGAGTATGGCGCCACGGTGGTGCTCTTCCCATTCGACGATGAAACCCTTGCATACCTGAGGCTCACCGGTCGCAGCGAGTCCTTGTGCAACAAGGTCGCCGGCTACATGAACGCCCAGCCGCTGTGGCGGCGTGACGAGTCGAGCGAGCCGCAGTTCGACGAACTGATCGAGCTGGATCTGGCGAGCATCGAGACGAGCGTCGCCGGCCCTCATCAGCCCCACCAGCGCCAGAAACTGTCGAACGCGGCGGCATCCTTTCGCAACGAAGTCCTGGGCGGCGCAGATCTGATCGCCGGTCTGTCCGCCCGGCGTTTTTACGACCCTGCATTCGGAGAGTCCATCACACATGGCGCGGTGGTCATGGCGGCGATTACCAGTTGTACCAATACCGCCAACCCCGCGCAGATGATCCAGGCCGGGTTGCTGGCGCGCAAGGCGCGCCAACTGGGGCTCAAGCGCAAGCCATGGGTCAAGACATCGTTGTCGCCAGGCTCGCGCGTGGTCGCCGACTATCTCGCCGAAGCCAATCTGCTGGATGATTTCTCGGCGCTCGGCTTCGACCTGGCAGGCTTCGGCTGCATGACCTGCATTGGTAACTCCGGGCAGCTTGAGACGCATGTCGAGCGCTTTGCCGATGAAGGCCTCAAGGGGGTCGTGGTGTTATCGGGCAACCGTAATTTTGAAGGTCGGGTCAATCCCAAGGTGCCCGCTGGTTACTTGGCATCGCCGGCCCTGTGCGTAGCCTATGCCATTGCCGGCACCATCGATATCGACCTGGAATCCCAGGCCCTGGCCTTCGATCATGCCGGCGAACCGGTGTACCTGCGTGACCTGATGCCATCGGATGCAGAGATCGCCGCGCAAGTCGCCAAGGTGGTCAAACCGGCGTTCTTCCAGCAGCGCCTGGCCAAGGTCTGGGACGGTACCCATCACTGGCAATCGCTATCGGCCGAGGGCAGCGTGCAGTTTCCCTGGAATCCTGATTCCACCTACCTGCGTCGTCCACAGTACCTGGCCGACATTTCGGCCGAGCCGAAAGCCACCCTGGCCATCAGCGGCGCACGCACGCTGATGGTATTGGGTGACAACGTCACGACCGATCACATCTCACCGGCCTATTCCATTCCCGCCGACAGCCTGGCCGGGCAATGGTTGCTGGAGCGCGGCGAGGATCTCAAGGACCTCAACCAATATTCGACCCGCCGCAGCAACCACGAAGTGATGCTGCGGGGAGCGTTCACCAACAGGGCCGTGAAGAATCGCCTGTTGGGCGACAGCCAGCCGGGGCAGGGCGCTTGGGCCTGGAACGCCGACCACAGTCAATGCCTGCCACTGTATGAGGCTGCCAAGAGTTATGCCGCGCAACAGACGCCCATGGTGATTTTCGCCGGGATCAACTACGGCGCCGGCTCCAGCCGCGACTGGGCGGCCAAGGCCCAGGCACTGCTGGGGGTCAAGGCCGTCGTGGCCCAGAGTATCGAGCGTATCCATCGCAGCAACCTGATCGGCATGGGCGTGATCCCGTTGCGCTTCAAGGCCGGTCAGTCGGTCGACGACCTGGCCTTGCAGGGGGACGAGCGTTTCGACTTCCTCGGCCTGGACGATCTGGCCGTAGGTGATAACCGCGTGGACATGCTGCTGCATCGCGCCAACGGTGAGCGCCAGCAGGTGGAACTCGGGGTGCGCATCGATTCGGTCCAGGAGCTGCGTTATCTGGTCAACGGCGGTGTGCTGCCGTTCGTGATCCGCAAGGTGGTCGAACGGACCCGTCAATAAACAACCTGCACAAGGTGCGGTCGCTGTGAGTCGTGACGCTCACTGAGGAAGACTGTCCTTCGCTTAACTGATTTCGGGAGCAATGATGAGTGCTATCAATCGTGCGGTAATGGATGACCTGGCTCCACAGGGCGTGTTGCGTGCGGCCATCAACTTCGGTAATCCGGTCTTGGCCCAACAGGCGCCGGATGGTTCGCCGCAAGGTGTCTCGGTGGCCCTGGCGAAGGCGTTGGCGCAGGAACTCGGCGTGGCCTTGGAGATGGTTACCTTCGATGCCGCCGGCAAGGTCTTCGCCGCGTTGGAGGAGGGTGCCTGGCGCGTTGCCTTTCTGGCAATCGAACCTGTTCGGGAAGAGCGGATCGCCTTCAGCGCGCCCTACGTGATCATTGAAGGAACCTACCTGGTGGCGACGGACTCGCCTTACCGCACGGTTGGGGATCTCGATCAGCCGGGCCTCAGGTTGGCCGTGGGCAAAGGTGCGGCATACGACCTGTTCCTGTCGCGCACCTTGAAGCATGCGCAGCTTGAACGTGCAGAGACATCGGCGGGCGCGGTGGACCTGTATGTCGACAATGGGCTGGACGCCGCAGCGGGCGTACGCCAGCCACTGGAACAGGTTGCGAGCGACAATCCGGCCTATCGCGTCATCGACGGCGGGTTCACTTCCATCCGACAGGCCATGGCTGTGCCACGCCAGCATGAAGCGGGCGCGGCGTATGTCCGGGATTTCGTCGAGCGCAAGAAAGCGGAAGGTTTTGTAAAGGCTGCATTGATCCACAGTGGCCAGGCCGAGGTTACGGTAGCGCCTTCGGCGTGAAGGATTGGCTCAACCCAGCGTCACTCGGGGCGCTGGTGCAAACGGTCAGGAATGGACGGGCAACACCAGGCCAAACGCCACGAAAAAACCGCCGCAGACCTTGTTGAACCGACGCCCGGTACGGGCCAGCCACGGCCTGACCCGATATGCCGCCGTGGCCACGATGTACTCGACGATGAACTCCACGACGGCGTAGGTCAGCGCGATAGCGGCAGTCTGCGCGAGCAGGTTCCTGTGTGGGTCCAGGAAGGGCGGGATAAACGCGGTGAACAGCAACAGCGCCTTGGGATTCGAGACTGCCGACAACAAGCCCTGTCGGAACAGTGACCACGGGCCGGATCCTGTCACGGCATCCACGTCCAGGGAAACAGGCGCCGACCGCCACAATCCCAGGCCCAGCCAGATGAGATAAAGCCCGCCGGCAATCTTCAGCACCATGAACCCGGTGACAGAGGCCTGGATCAATGCACCTAACCCGAGGGCACACAGCGAGAGCATCACGGCGAAACCCAACACACCGCCACTGATGGTGAAAAGCGTCTTGCGGTTGCCATGAATCGCGCCATGGGTCAGAACCAGCAACGCGTTGGGCCCGGGCACCACCGCGATGCCGCAGCAGGTAAGCAGATAAAGCAGCCAGGTCTCGAAGGGCATGATGTTCTCCAGTGAAAGGCAACGTTCGCTCCCCACATCCTGGTGGTGAAACCCGATCAACAGAAGCGCATAATTCACGGCTTAAAGATTCGATTATCGAATAGAGGTCGTGGACATGCCTTCCGGCGATTTGCAGATGGACTGGCTCAAGTGCTTTGTTGCAGTAGTGGACGCAGGTTCGCTTTCCGGCGCGGCCCTTGAGGTGCACAGGTCACAGTCCGCCGTGAGCATGCAGATGAAGAAACTGGAAACAGCGCTTGGGCGGCAGTTGCTGAGTCGCGGCCCGAGGCATCTGCAACTGACCCTCGACGGACAGACGCTTCTGGGCTATGCGCGGCGCATGGTTGCGCTGCATGCCGAAACCCAGGCCGCCTTCCACGGCGAGGAACTGACTGGGCGTATCCGTCTTGGCGTTGCCGAGGACTATGCAGCCAAGTACCTGACGCCGGTGCTCAAGCGCTTCGCTCCCCGATACGGGGGCGTGGAAATAGAGCTGGATTGCGAACAGTCGACGACCCTGATTCCACGGGTGATGAGCGGCGAGCTGGATCTGGCCCTGGTTTCCCGGGATTCACCCCAGCGGGGCACCTTTCTGTTCAAGGAACCGATGGTGTGGGTGGGCTCGCCTCAGTTCGAGCTTTGGCGGCGAGATCCCATCCCTATCGCGGTCTACGAAAGTGCCAGCCTTGCCCGGCGTAATGCCGTCGACTCATTAGCGCTGCAGGGCCGTCGTTACAAGGTGGTCTACAACAGCTCCAGCCTTGCGGGCCAAGTGGCGGCGGTGGAGGGTGGGATTGCCATTGCCGCTATCACCCAGTGCAGTGTCCCGGCCTCACTGCAAGTACTCGGCAACGAGCATGACCTGGGCGGCATACAGCCGATGGAGGTGTCGGTTCTTCGGAATCGGGCCTCTCGCGGCTCGAAGGCAGTGAACAGCCTTCACGCCTTCATCATTGGTGCGTTGAGAAGCCAGCAGGGGATATGACGGTTACTCGCGCACCGTCACCCGATTACGCCCGGTTTTCTTCGACGTATACAACGCCTCGTCCGCCCAGGCGATCAGGTCGGCGTGGCTGTGCGACGGCTGGCTCAAGTCGGCCACCCCCAGGCTGATGGTGAAACGGATGACCTGGTCACCGAACTGCACCGCCATCTCTTCGACGGACTTGCGCAGACGCTCGGCGAACATCCGTGCCCCGGTCTTGTCGGTGTCCGACAGCACCACGCCGAACTCTTCACCGCCATAACGCCCGGCCACGTCAGAGTCGCGCACGTGCTCGCGAACCAGGCGAGCGACTTGCTCGATGACCTTGTCGCCTGCCTGGTGACCGTAGGTGTCATTGACCCGCTTGAAGTGGTCGATGTCGAACATCACCAGGCTGGAGTTATTGCCATAGCGCTGGTGCCGGGCATACGTGGCCTTGAGGCTTTCTTCCCAATGCCCGCGGTTGTACAGGCCCGTCAGCCGGTCGGTGCTGGACAGCAGCTGTAACTGGGCGTTGGCGGCCTGGAGCTGATGGCGGTTGGTGGCGACGTCGGTGACGTCATAGATCACCAGGCAGATATGGTTGATCTTGCTGTCGGGGGAGCGCAGCGGCAGCAGGGTGGTGTTCTGGAACATGAACTCTTCGTGGCCGGTGATCGGCTGGTAGTTCTTGAACCGCACCAGGTAGGGGCGCTGCTCCCAGACGGTGAAAGCCGGCGTGCCCAGGGCGGCGACGCTTTCCACCTTGCGGCTGAACCACTGTTGGTCGACTTCGGGAAACAGGCTGAAGAAATGCTGGTTATGGGCGTCCTTCGGTTGGACCCCGGAACGGTTCTCCATGAACGTGTTCCAGACCTGGACCCGATAGTCGCGGTCCAATACCACCACGCCGACGTCGATGCTCTGGACAATCGCCAGCAACCAGTGGAATTCGTTCAGATCAACAGTATTGTTCATGGCTCAGCTCATCAAGTAGGCGAGTTTGTGGGTCAACCGCTCGATTGAGTCTTCCGTGAACAGCAATAACAGGTCGAAGCGAATGTCGTGGCCTTCCAGGCTGTAGCTGATTTCCACGGCGAGGGTCTTTTTCCAGCGTGTCTGATTGACTCGGATCAGTTCGTCGATCGCCGCATGCTGACCGAGCACCTGCGGGTGACCTTGGGAGAACACCACGTCGATCTGCTCGGCAATGCTGCTCAGGCAAGCGCCGATCAGCACGCTGGAGAGGTCGAGCACCATTTCCAGGTCCGAATAATCGGCGCTCTGGCGCTGCATCAATTGCGCGATATCGGCGACTTCCGAATCATGGAACATCAACAGGGCTTCTCCGGCGATGCCACTGCCGATAAAGCCCTGGCAGATGGCGGTGAGCTGCTGGGAGCTGCCGGCATCGGTGAGCGCCATGTGCAGCTCACCGACTTCGAGGACGTTCACATTCGGCACCGGCAACTGCACGAAGACGCCCAGGACCTTGGCGATCAGGGCGGCGGCCCGACCAATGGCCACGTTGACTGTCTCGCGGAACGCATCGTGAAAATTGATGGCGGTGTTGCTTGCCGAACGCTGCGGCGGCGGGGTGGCCCCGGCTTTCGTCAGCAGGCCCAGGCGGCTGAGGGTCTGGCGCAGTTCGTTTTCGTCGAAAGGCTTTTTCAGGAACGCCAGCGCGCCCAGTTCACTGACGCGGCGTACCGCTTCCTCCTGGACGTCACCGGAAATCACGATGACTTGTGCCTTCAATCCTTCGGTGCGCAGGGCGCTCAACACCTGGTAACCATCCATCTCCGGCATGGTCAGGTCGAGCAGCACCACTTGGCCCAATCCCTTGCGTATGGCCTCCATCGCCTGGCGGCCGTTACTGGCCTCGGTGATGGAAACCGGCCAATCCGCCGGCAACGCCCGTAAAACTTGCTTACGGGCCATGTTGGAGTCATCACACACCACTAGGGGAATCTCTGACACAACCAGTCTCTCATCAGGGAAAGTACTAGGGCATCATGCCATAGCCTTACAAAGACCACCTAGTAATCAGGGGTATGAGCATCGAAGAGCAGGGCGCTGACCTCGCCGGATCCTCAGCGGTCTTTCCTTTTGAACAAGCGGTCGTCCAGGAAGTTCGACACCGATATTCGTCCCGATCACAAAAAAGCCCGCATCTCATGGCGAGGTGCGGGCTCTTGACCGGCCGTAAGCTGCGATCAGAAGCGCATGCCTTCGAACGGGTTCCAGCTTTGCTCGCCTTTGACTTCTTTCAGGTAGTACGCGTAGTTGGTCATGATCGCGTAGCTCATCGAAAACGCGATGCTCAGTCCTGTATCCAACGCCCTCGGCGACTCCATGCCCAGGATTCCCAGAATCACGCTCACTGCAATGTTGATCCCAAGAATGATGCCGATCATGGCCAGGTTCTTCTTCCAGAGCCCCAGGACGAACAGGTAGATCGGGCCGAAGAAGAAGGCGATCACGTTGGCGTTGATCAGCATCTTTTTCTTGAAACCCGGCAGCGCCTTGAAGGCTTCCCTGTGGCGCGGGTCGTTCGGCGCGCCGTAGGTATTGAAGAAATCAAAGCGTTCCTGCCATTTGGCGCTGTATTTGCCGGTACCTTGTACTTGCTCGGTGGTGCTCATTTTTGACGGCTCCTGGGGGTCCATGTAGAGGTAAAGCTTTCTTCCGCGAATTCCTGCCCGCTTTATAAGCGTTTATGCGAGAAAAAGCCCCTTCGGCGGCTCAGGCGCCCGTTTGATCTGTGACGCGCATCACTATTGTCTGCCAGGCGTTTTACGTCTAGTTTGCTGGCCGATCACAAGTACAAAAATTCAGGAGTCCTAGATGCAACCGATTCGTCTCGGTCTGGTGGGCTACGGCAAGATTGCCCAGGATCAACATGTGCCTGCCATCCAGGCCAACCCCGCGTTTCAACTGGTGGCTGTGGCCACGCAAGGGCAGCCCTGCGCCGGGGTAGAGAACTTCAAGTCCCTGGGCGAGCTGCTCGCCAGTGGTCCCCATGTCGATGCGATTGCGTTTTGCACGCCGCCCCAGGGTCGATTCGCGCTGGTGGAGCAGGCGCTGGCCGCCGGCAAACATGTGCTGGTGGAGAAGCCGCCGTGCGCCACCCTCGGCGAGGCGATGGCGCTGGTGAGCCAGGCCGGGGAGCAGGGCGTCAGTGCGCTGTTCGCCTGGCATTCGCGCTACGCACCCGGGATCGAAGCCGCGCGGGACTGGCTGGCCACCCGCACCTTGCAAAGCGTGCAGATCGACTGGAAGGAAGATGTGCGCAAATGGCATCCCGGTCAGGCGTGGATCTGGCAACCGGGTGGCCTCGGCGTGTTCGATCCCGGCATCAATGCCTTGTCGATCGCGACCCATCTGTTGCCGCTGTCGCTGTTTGTCGAGTCGGCGCAACTGCGGGTTCCCGAGAACTGCCAGTCGCCTATCGCCGCGAGCATCCGGATGTCTGACGCCCGTCACCTCGACATCCGTGCGGAGTTCGATTTCGACCACGGCCATGATGAACTCTGGAGCATCGAGATCCGCTGCGCCGAAGGCACCTTGCGACTGGACAACGGCGGCGCCCTGCTGAGCATCGACGGCGTGCCCCAAGCGGTTTCGGAAGAGGGTGAGTATGCGGCGGTGTATCGGCATTTCCAGCAACTGATTGCCGACAAAGCCAGCGACCTGGACCTGCAACCGCTGCGACTGGTGGCGGACAGTTTCTTCGTTGGCAGCCGGACCTTGGTTGAGCCGTTCTACGATTGATCGCCGGAGCAACAGACAGACCGCTATCGCGAGCAGGCTCGCTCCCACATGGGACCTGTGGGGTACGCAGCATTTGCGTGCACCATCGGACCCTGTGGGAGCGGGCTTGCCCGCGAAGGGGGCGGCACATTCAGTATCTCTGTGACAGACATACCGCTATCGCGAGCAGGCTCGCTCCCACATGGGATCTGTGGGGTACGCAGCATTTGCGTGCACCATCGGACCCTGTGGGAGCGGGCTTGCCCGCGAAGGGGGCGGCACATTCAGCATTTCTGTGACAGACAGACCGCTATCGCGAGCAGGCTCGCACATGGGATCTGTGGGGTACGCAGCATTTGCGTGCACCATCGGACCCTGTGGGAGCGAGCCTGCTCGCGATGCTTTTACACCAGGTAGTTCTTCAATTCCCGGGCGATGACCATCCGCTGGATCTCGCTCGAGCCTTCATAGATCTGGGTAATCCGCGCATCGCGGTAGTAGCGTTCCACCGGATAGTCTTCCAGGTAGCCGTACCCGCCATGTATCTGCATCGCCGAGGAGCAGACCTTTTCGGCCATTTCCGAGGCAAACAGCTTCGCCTGGGAGGCTTCTGAAAGGCAGGGTCTGCCAGCGCTGCGCAAGCGGGCGGCGTGGAGGATGAGCAGGCGGGCGGCGTTCAAGTGGGTTTGCATGTCGGCCAGCAGGTTGGCGATGCTCTGGTGCTCGATGATCGGCTTGTCGAACTGCACCCGCTCCCGCGAGTAGGTCAGGGCCGCCTCGAATGCCGCCCGGGCGATACCCAGGGCCTGGGCCGCGATGCCGATGCGGCCGCCTTCGAGGTTGGAGAGGGCAATCGCCAGGCCCTTGCCACGGGTACCCAACAGGCTGGCCTCGGGAACACTGCAATTGCTCAAGGTGACGGCGCAGGTGTCCGAGGCGCGGATGCCCATCTTGTGCTCGGTGCGGTCGACGATGAACCCCGGTGTATCGGTCGGCACCAGGAACGCGGAAATCCCTTTCTTGCCCAGCTCAGGGTCCGTCACCGCGAAGACAATCGCCAGTTTCGCCCGCTTGCCGTTGCTGACGAACTGCTTGGCGCCGTTGATCACCCACTGGCCGTCCCGCAGTTCGGCGCGGGTCCGCAGGTTGTGGGCCTCGGAGCCGGCCTGGGGTTCGGTCAGGCAGAAGCAGCCTATGGCCTGTCCGCTTGCCAGGTCGGCCAGCCAGATCTGTTTCTGTTCATCGGTGCCGAAATTGAGGACAGGCCCACAACCCACCGAGTTGTGGATGCTCATCAGCGCCCCGGTGGCACCGTCACCCGCGGAGATTTCCTCCACCGCCAGGGCGTAGGCGACGTAATCGACATAGGTGCCGCCCCATTCCTCGGGCACCACCATGCCCAGCAGGCCCAGTTCGCCCATCTTCGCCACGAGGCCATCGTCGATCCACCCGGCTTTTTCCCAGGCCTGGGCATGGGGCGCGATTTCGCCACGGGCAAAATCCCGGGCCATGTCGCGGATCATCACTTGTTCGTCAGTCAGTTCGAGGTCGTGCATGGACTCAGTTCCCGTGGTGGTCGAGGCCGTCGAAGAAACCCGCCACCCGGTTCGCGTCCAGCGCATCCAGGGTCGGCGGATTCCAGCGTGGCTTCTTGTCTTTGTCGATCAGCAGGGCGCGCACGCCTTCGATCAGGTCGCCGCGTTCGAACCACTGCCGGTCCAGGTGCAGCTCCAGGGCAAAACAGTCTTCCAGGCTCAGGTGCCGACCACGCCGGAGCATCTCCAGGGTCACCGCCATGGCCAGGGGCGAGCGGGTTTCCATCAGCTCAGCGGTTTGCAGCGCCCATTCATGGCTGTTGGCAACGGTGACCTGGCGCAGTTGCTCGACCATGCTCGGCACATCGGGAAGGGCGAAGAAGTGATCGATGGCCGGGCGCAGATCGTCCAGAGGTGGGGCCGGCAGTCGCTGCACGGCGAGTTTCGCCAGCAGGCTCTGCAGGTCCTTGAGCGGCATGTCGCTCCACTCCAGCCGATCGAGACGCTCATCGAGTTGAGCGAGCTTGCGGCTTTCCAGGTACCAGTCGGCCAGACCGCAGTACAGCGCGTCGGCAGCCTTTATCTGGGCACCGCTGACGCCCAGGTAGATGCCCAACTCGCCCGGGATGCGTGGCAGGAAGTAACTGCCACCGACGTCCGGGAAGTAACCGATGCCGACCTCGGGCATGCCCAGGCGGCTGCGTTCGGTCACCACCCGCAGGTCCGCGCCCTGGGCCAGCCCCATGCCGCCGCCCAGGACGAAACCGTCCATGAGAGCGAGAATCGGTTTGCGGTAATGGTGAATCGTCAGGTCGAGGGCGTACTCCTCGACGAAAAAGTCTTCGTGCAGCGTGTCGCCCTGCTTGTGGCTGTCATAGAGCGAACGGATATCGCCACCGGCACAAAACGCCTTGTCCCCGGCACCGCGCAACACCACCGCGTGGATCCGAGGGTCGGCAAGCCAGGCATCGAGTTGTTGCTGCAAGCTGCGCACCATGCCCAGGGTGAGGGCATTGAGGCCGGCGGGGCGGTTCAGGGTCAAATGGCCAATGTGGTTGCGAACTTCGACCAACACCTCAGAAGCCACGACTTCGACAATCCCTGTGGCTTGGGATGAAACCTGAGCAGTCATCGCTAACTCCCTGCTTTTATTGTTCTTTATGAATTGTGTCGCGCGTATCCGGTCGGGATCGTAACAGTGCAAAATTGCCTCGCACAACCGGCATACGTGCAGGTCCTGTCTGCATATTTATAGCAGCCACAGGATCAACCGCGACCCGACAGCACCTCCGTGATGCTGCGGCGCTTGGCATTTCGCTCGCTGGCATGGATCAATTGTTCGAGATCTTCAGGGGTTACGTCGAAGAATGCTTCCATTTCCGCAAGTGCCAGTTTCAAGTCCTCGGCGGTAATGGCCTGACGGTCTACGGGAGGATGGTCGGCGGGAATGACGGCCACCGGCTCGCTGGCCCGCTTCGGATAGCGCACCCGTGTCAGGTTGTTGTAGACCAGCGCACTGGCGAGCAGGGCGGACCCTGCCAGCATGGCCGCGCCGAGAGCCTGCCAGTCCAGGGCGACAATGGACGAGTCCGCCAGCACCAACGTCGCCGCCAGGGCACCGGCCGGCGGATGAATGCAGCGCAGCCAGCACATCAACACCAGCGCCATGCCGGCCGCCAGGCAGGCGCTGCCCAGTGTGCGGCCCAGTACGTGGGCCACCAGCAGCCCCACGACCGATGCACACAGGTAACCGCCGAAAATCGACCAGGGCTGGGCGAGGGCGCCCGAAGAGACCGCGAACAGCAACACCGCCGATGCCCCGAGAGGGCCGATCAGGTGTTGCGCCACTTCGAGGCCATACACCTGGCCGCAAAGCCAGACACTGAACATGACCCCCAGGGCCATGCCGATGGCGGCGCGGCTCCATTCGGTGGGACGGGTATTGATGGCAGCGGGGAACCAGCGAGAAAGCATCGAGCGGAAATCCAAAAAACGAGCAAAAAAA
Source organism: Pseudomonas sp. B21-056 (assembly GCF_026016325.1). Lineage (NCBI taxonomy): Bacteria > Pseudomonadati > Pseudomonadota > Gammaproteobacteria > Pseudomonadales > Pseudomonadaceae > Pseudomonas > Pseudomonas sp. B21-056. The sequence goes on along the minus strand of NZ_CP087203.1, from coordinate 3,302,182 downwards.
TGGGCTTACGGGAGAATCCCTGAAAGCCCTTTAAGTGTTCCAACATTTGGGGGAGGAACGATGCACAGTGTGACGCCCGCCATCTCCGCTTACAAATTCATATTAATGCTGCTTGAGATCATTTATTTTGAAGTAAAGGTGTGCTCAAGCGCTTCGGGGCATCTGGAATCGAGCTTGCGGTGCGACGGGCAAATCACATGACAGCCCGCGCCCCATCGGAAAATAGCTAAAGCCTTTGTCGGCCATGCGTTCCGGGTCGTACAGGTTGCGGCCATCGAAAACCACCGCGGCCTTGAGCCGCTGCTGGATCAGCGCAAAGTCCGGCGCCTTGAATGGCTGCCACTCGGTGCAGATGATCAGCGCGTCGGCGCCCGGCAAGACCGATTCCGGGGTGCCCATCAACATGAGTTTCGACTCGTTAGGGTAGAGCTGCTGGGTTTGCTGCATCGCCTCCGGATCAAACGCCCGGACGCTGGCGCCCGCGGCCCACAGCGATTCCAGGAGCACGCGGCTCGGTGCGTCGCGCATGTCGTCGGTGTTCGGCTTGAAGGCCAGCCCCCACAACGCAAAGGTTTTGCCGCGCAGATCGCCGTGGTAGAACGCGTTGATGCGCTCGAACAACTTGTGTTTCTGACGCCCGTTGATGGCTTCCACCGCCTGCAACAGATCGCTTGCACAATGCGCCTGCTCCGCGCTGTGGATCAGGGCGCGCATGTCCTTGGGGAAGCACGAGCCGCCGTAGCCGCAGCCCGGGTAGATGAAGTGGTAGCCAATGCGTGAATCGGCACCGATGCCCAGGCGCACCGACTCGACATCGGCCCCCAGGTGCTCCGCCAGTTCCGCGATCTGGTTGATGAAGCTGATCTTGGTCGCGAGCATGGCGTTGGCGGCGTATTTGGTCAGCTCGGCACTGCGCAGGTCCATGAACAGGACCCGGTCGTGGTTGCGATTGAACGGTGCATACAACTCGCGCATGGTTTCCCGCACTTCATCACGCTCGCAGCCGATCACGATGCGATCCGGGCGGCGGCAATCGGCGACCGCCGAGCCTTCCTTGAGAAACTCCGGGTTGGAGGCGATATCGAATTGCAGCAAGCGACCGGCCTTGATCAGGCATTTGTCGATGTGGGCACGCAGGGCGTCGCCGGTGCCCACCGGTACGGTGGATTTTTCCACCAGCAGGACCGGTTGCTCGCGATAACGGGCGACAGCCTCACCGACCGCCATCACCTGGCACAGATCAGCCGATCCATCCTCCCTGGAAGGCGTGCCGACTGCAATAAACAGCACTTGCCCATGCTGCACGGCGAGCCGTTCATCGCTGGTGAAATGCAGTCTTCCAGCTTCAAGCCCTTCACGTACCAATGGCGCCAGGCCCGGCTCGTAGATGCTGACCTGACCCTGACGCAGGCTTTCGACTTTCTGCTCATCGATGTCCATGCAGATCACGTCGTGGCCCACTTCGGCCAGCACGGCGGCTTGCACCAACCCTACGTAACCGCTTCCGAATACCGTTATTTTCATGGGTGGGTTCCTTGGATCATTCCCGGCATGCGTGACCAGCGATTCATGCTGAACCCTGGTGTATGGGGCCAGAATAAGTCGCAGATGTTGCAGTTCACTGACAGTTCGCGGTCGCATCGGCTTTCAACGGCAAGAAGTAGCCGCCCCATCCGACGGCCAACAAGCCCAGGTTCATGCCATCGCGCAGCAGCAGTCGACCCGCTGCCCGTCGCACCTGTCCGGCGCTGACCCGTCTACGCTGGATGTCGAGGCGGGCAAAGCCATGCACATGACGAAGGACATCGAAGGCCAGGAGTGCCGACGCTGCCATAAACCAGAAAATGCGCTGCCGGTAAGGAATGCCCAACGCCCGCAACAGATCCGTGGTGACGTGCTGGTGCGCCACTTCTTCGCGGCAATGCCATCGCCACAGGCGGGTCTGCGTAGACTCTGCAGTCGAGAGCAGGCCGCCCTGGCGCAAGGCGACCCTGGAGATCACCGCGGTCACATGCTCGAACGCGGCGGCCAGGGCCAGTTGTGCCTTGAGCGACAACTTCGATTGCACGCTCGCGAGGTCTTTTTCGATTGCGATTTCGTACTTGCTGACCTCGAATCCTTGCTTTTCCAGTTGCTGGTTGTAGAGCCGGTGCGCTCGCTGATGCGCGCGTTCCTCGGCCACAAAGCGGCGCGAATCCTCGGCCAGCGTCGAGCGCTGTTGCAGTTGCAACGCGGCTGACTCCACCACCGAAATCACGAATTGTTCCCCCGCGGGCAGCAGCACTGAAAAAGCATCGAACAGATAGGTCTTGATCGGTGTGTCGTTCCAGAAGGGCTGGAAGGGCACAGCCCCGTCATGGGTTTGGTTGTTCACGGCTTACTTCCAGAGTCGGGGACCGAAACGCATCCAGGTTGCGAGGAAAGTGGACAGCTGCATCGCGCTGCCGGGCCGGGTTTCTGCCAGCACCTTCGATTTGGCGTATGCATGGAACCAGCGGGTCGCCGGCGCACCATGGTGCGTGCGATGGAGCGAGCGATGCAGGATGAGCCAGGACACCCAGGTTGGCAGGTAGACGTCCGTGGTGATGTCCGCCGGGGCACGACGCGAACCCTGGGCCGAGATCGCGACACCGTAGTGCTCGGCCTGGGTCAGCCAGAAATCCAGCCAGGCAAACAGGCAGTAGGGGATCAGCCAGGCGCATATGACCTGACGCGGCAGCTCATGGATGCCCACCGCCAGCGCGGCCATGAGCACGATGATCAGGGCATTGTTCCGGCGCCAGCGCCAGACTTCACGAGGCGGGACATAGCGCCGGGAAATGGCATTGGTGGAAAGGGTCGTCCAGAGTTGCTCGACGGGACCCAGCAGGCAGATCAGGCGCGTTCGCCATGACTGTTCATACATCAGCCCTTCGGGATCGTCGGCCTGGCAGGTCTTGCGGTGATGCTCCAGATGAAAGTAGCGGTAGCCGACGAAATTGGCGCCGAACAGCGCTGCCGCGAGCGTTCCTAACGCGTCGTTGAGGCGCGTGCCGACGAGGAACTGGCGATGCACACCCTGGTGCTTGATCTCCTGGACACCGATCATCAGGATCGCCTGAAGCATCACCAGCGGCACAAGCCCCAGCCATCCGAATGCCGCGTTTCCTGCGAGCCAGACGATTGCCGCCGTGTTCACGACGCACAGCGCCACGAACAGATAGCTGGGCAGGTTGCTGCCGGGGCCTTGGAAGAGGGTCTTCATAGGCACACGAAGACCAGTTTTTTCATGCGTTGCAACCAGGGCAACGGCATTCGCTTCCAGATGAACGAAAGCCCCGACAGCGGCACTTTGCCCCGGATCAATACGCCGACATCCAGCGATGGCTCGTGGGGAAAGTAGTTGTCCTTGATGGCGACGATCTGGCGAAAGCCTTTTTTGAAGTAGTAGCGCAGTTGTGGGTCCAGCGGCAGCCCCTGGCGTTGACCGCGCACGTACTGCGCGACCGTGATGCCAGGGTTCTTCGAACGCCAGTCCCGCAGCCCTGGCACGGGAGAGCCCAGGTAGATGTCCGACCATCCCTGCTTGAGTGCGTAGGGCCAGAAGAATTCGAAGATCGCATTCGCGGCTTTCGGTTCGATGCTGCTCAGGCTGATGCCGAACAACGTGCCGGTTGTTGCCGACTCATCGCCGCGCTGTTGCTTGGCACAGTCCTCCCAGGTCGAGCAATGGTGAATGACGTCGTGTCGGGTAGGTTTCATGAACAAGGAGGCCAGTGCGGCACCGGTATGCGCACAGAACGCACCGACACTCAAGGTCGGGAAGGCTGCGATTCGGCTTGCCAGCATGGCCGCGTTGGCCCGCTGGTCGTCGGTCCATTTCCTTTGTTCGAGTGCCAATAACGAAGGGATATCGGTATTTGTCAGGAATCGGACGCTGATCGCATCGTCATGGGTCGGTTGCAGGTGTACTGGGGCTTCACTTCGAGTTTTTTTCAGGAGGGCTTGCATCAGGTAAGCGGCTCACCGATTGAAGGAGACTGGAACAATCGGCGCACACGGTAGGGCAGTGGTGTGAAGCTATGATGACGGGGTTGATTGATACGCCGCTATCGCGAGCAGGCTCGCTCCCACAATTGATTGTGGCAGGCTGGGAGTTTGTGTACGCCGCAGTCCCCCTGTGGGAGCGAGCCTGCTCGCGATAGCGGTGTATCAGCTAACAACTAAATAAGGAGCCTACTCCGTCTCCAACCGGTACCCCACGGGCAGGGCGGCGACGAACTCACCCACCACGTCCCGGGTCAGGCTGACGATGTCTTCCACCCGTTCCATGCCCGCGCCGGTACGCCAACTGGCAACGATGTCCATCACCGAGGGCAGCGGTACGCCGCTTATCAACGTCAAGGTGCCCTGGGCCAGTTCGCCCTGCACCAGTGCCGCCGGCATGGCGCCGATGCCGAAGCCGTCGCGAACCAGGCGGGTGATGGCCGAGGCCGAGTTCACGCAGTTGATGCGTGGAGAAACGATGTTCGCCGAGTGCAGCAGGTTGAGGATGTCCTGATGGGGCCGCGAGTTGCGTGAGAAGGTCACGATGCGTTCCTGGGACAGATCCTCCAGCGAGGTGTATTGCCGGTCATAGACCGAGCCGGTGCGTACCAGCCAGTGCATCGGATAACGGGTCAGCAATGCATTGCGCACGCTGTCCAGGCGCAGGATATCGGTCTGGAAAATGATGTCCTGGTAGCCTTTCTCCAGTTGGGAACACAGATTGCTCGCGGTGTCGGCCGACAGTTCGATTTCCAGGGCCGGATAGCATTCCATCAGGCGTGTCACCAGCGGGCTGAGCCAGGTGTGGATGACCGTGTCCATGGCGCCGATGCGGATCCGGCCACGCACCTGGCGCGGATCCTTGATCACCGCCTTCATGCTCTGCATGGTGTCCATGATGCGTTCGGCGTATTCCAGCACCCGCTGCCCCTCGGAGGTCAGCGACACACCTTTGGAGTCGCGCACGAACAGCCGCACGCCCATTTCGTCTTCCAGGGCCGCGATCCGGCTGGAGATGGACGCCTGGGTGGTGAACAGCTTCTCCGCCGTGAGCCGGAAACTCTTCAGGCGAGCGACCCAGACGAAGGTTTCCAGAAACTTGATATTCACGTCGGCGGCTCCTTGGAGCTGAGGTTGGCAATGAGTCGATTACAGCGTTTCGGCCGCCACATACTGGAGCACCGCTTGAAGCCCGGCTATATCCGGCATGTTGTTCATGACCGCATGAACAGCGCACCATGGATAGTCCAGCGCCGAGACCCAGGTCATGACCGGCGCAAGATCGGCGGCCGGCAGGGTTGCCATGTGCTCGATGGTGATGGTCAGTCGTTCGGCCCTATTCGACCCGGGCTCGAACTGCCAGTCATATACACCACAACCGACTCGCACCTCGCCGCTGTGCTTGTCCGACATCGCCACCAGCCATTTGCACTGGAACGCCTTGGTGTTGGCGGACGGCGGGGCTCCCAGGCAAAACGTATAGACGTTCTCGAACGTCTGGCCAAAGCGCCTGACCAGGACTTCGCCAATGGCCTCGCGGCCTTCCACGTGCCCCGGAAAAGAGATCGAGCCGGTGCGCACGATCATGTCCAGCACGGCCTCGGCCGTGAAGGCCTGGGCCAACAGGTGAGGGCGGTTGCTGTCCTTGGCGTTGATGTAATGTTGGATCGATCGTTGGGCGGTGTTCATCGGGTGTCCATGTCGGGTTGAAAGAGCGACGCAAAACCCCTGTGGGAGCGAGCCTGCTCGCGATGGCGGCGGCAGGGTCAATATTGATTGTGCCTGACACACCGTTATCGCGAGCAGGCTCGCTCCCACAGGATAGATGGCTTGACCAATAAGCCTTGTTCGTTCCCTACAAAGCACTATTCCACAAATCCGTCACCAGCATGCAGCCCGGCGCGTGGGTGATGCACAGTGGTGGACGAGACGCCTGGACCACCGACTGTGGTGTCACCCCGCAGGCCCAGAACACCGGGATCTCATCCGCTTCGACCGGCACGGCGTCGCCGTAATCCGGCCTGTCCAGGGATTGGATGCCGATCAGCGACGGGTCGCCGATGTGGACCGGGGCGCCATGGACATTGGGCATGCGACCGGTGATCTGGATCGCCTGGATCGCGGCGGCGGCTTTCATCGGCCGCATGGTCACCACCATTTTGCCGGAGAGCCGGGCGGTAGGGCGGGTGTCGATGTTGGTGCGGAACATGGCGATGTTGCGCCCCAGATCGATGTGCCGCAGCCGAATGCCGGCCTCCAGCAGCGGTTGTTCGAAGGAGAACGAACAGCCCAGGGCGAAGGCGACCATGTCCTCCTGCCACAGATGTTCGATGTCCAGCGGTTCTTCGCTCAGCTCGCCATGACGGAAAACCCGGTAGCGGGGCACTTCATGGCGGATATCGATGGCGCTGCCCAGGTTGCGAAAGTACGGATCGCCGGGTTCGGTCACGTCCAATACCGGGCAAGCCTGGCGATTGAGGGTGCAGTAGCGCAGGAATTCGTTGGCCCAATCGCCGGGCAGGATCACGATATTGGCCTGCACCCGGCCCTTGCCCAGGCCGCTGGTATGGCCCTGATAGCGGCCGGCGGCGATGCTCTGGCGCAAGGCAATTGGATCGCTCTGCTGCAGTTGTTCAAAGGACAGGGCTGACGGGGTCATCGAGGTTCTCCATGGGTTCGTCAGTCCTTTTTAGAAAACCCAGGCGATGACGTCCAACAAGGAATGTTGGTACCCCCGGATAAAGAAAAGTTATTCGAGGGACAGTGGGCTGTTCAGGCCTGGCGCCGCCACCATGCGTTGGGGCCCGACATCGAGGGCATATTGGCCCACCACCTGGCGGCTCATCTGGACGATGCTCTCGATCAGTTCCAGCCCCACGCCCGCGCGCCAGGAGGCGACGACGTTCAACTGGGGCAGGGAAGTGCCCGGTTCGAGCTGGATCAGCTCGCCACTTGCCAGGGGCTTGGCCACCAACGCGGCGGGCAAGGCACCGATGCCGAAACCGTCCCGGATCAGCCGGGTCATGGCCGACACCGAGTTGACACAACTGACCCGCGGCGCGTTGACCCCTTGGGCGTACAGCAGGTTGAGGACATCCTGATGCGGCCGTGACTGCTTGACGAAGGTGATGATGCGTTCACTCGCCATTTCGGCCAGCGACGCATAGGGCCGGGCGTAGATCGAGTGACTGGCGGCGATCCAGTGCATGGGGTAGTGCCCCAGTTCGAGGTTGCGCACACTTTCGTGACGGACCAGGTCGGTCTGGAAGGCGATGTCCAGGTAACCCTTCTGCAACTGGTCGCACAGATTGCGCGCAGCGTCGGCGGTGATTTCGATTTCCACCGCCGGAAAGGCCTGCATCAGCATCGACATCAACGGGCTCAACCAGGTGTGGATCACCGTATCCATCACGCCGATGCGCACCAGGCCTTGCTGGGCGCTGCCGGTGTCCAGCGACTGTTTCAGCGCACGCTGGACCTCGAGCATCTGCTCGGCGTAGTTGAGCACCTTGAAGCCTTCGGGCGTCAGCGACACGCCACGAGAATCCCGCACGAACAGGCGCAGACCCAACTCATCCTCCAGCGAGGCGATCCGGCTGGAAATCGCCGCCTGGGTGCTGAACATTTTTTCGGCGGTCAGGCTGAAGCTTTGCAGGCGGGCAACCCAGACGAAGGTTTCGAGGAACTTGAGGTTCATGACGGCTCTCTTGGCGCTTGTGTTGTTCTTATGGTTGCAATTGTTACTCCAGATCGGGCCATTCAACGCATCAAATTTTCTTATGTCCGACCGGGCTTTTTTCCCGTTTGACGCTTTCGAACCCTGGCGCGAAGAATCCACCCCGACGACGCAGCTGACTGCGCCTGTGTCCCCACGACAACGTCTTCACACAAGAATAACGAGGCGCCCGCCAAGCCCCCCGAGAGGGTTCGCTCGCGCCGATAAAAGGAGCACGCATGCAACAGTTCAAATCCCCCCAACGGATATATGCCCCAATAGGGACAGTGCTCGGCCTGAGCCTGATCGGCGTGCCGGCCGCCCATGCGGACTTCATTGCCGACAGCAAAGGCAGCCTCGAAGCGCGCAATTTCTACTTCAACCGCGACTTTCGCCAGGAAGGTTCACGGGACAAGGCCGAGGAATGGGCCCAGGGTTTTCTGCTGCGGATGGAGTCGGGCTACACCGCCGGCACCGTCGGTTTCGGCCTGGACGTCTTGGGCATGGCCGGCTTCAAGCTGGACTCGGGTGGCGGTACGGCGGGCACCAACCTGCTGCCGGCGGATTTGTCCGGAGGTTCGCAAGACCGCTACGGCGAATTGGGCCTGACCGCCAAGATGCGCGTGTCCAACAGCACCCTCAAGGCCGGCACGCTGCAGATCAAGGACCCGGTGGTGAGCTCCAACGATACGCGGCTGTTGCCGGCGACGTTCAAGGGCGGGCTGCTGAACGTGCAGGAAATCGATCGATTGAAGCTGACCGGCGGGCAGTTCACCCAGATCAATGTCGTCGATTCCACCGATTACCAGGACATGACCGCCAACCGCATCGGCGGCACCAGTGACAAGTTCCAGTTCGCCGGGGCGGACTATCAGTTCCTGCCCAACCTCACGGCGCAGTACCGCTACGGAAAACTGCAGGACATCTACCAGCAGAACTACCTCGGATTCGTCCACACCCTGGACCTGGGCGCCGGCCAATCACTCAAAAGCGACGTGCGCTATTCGCGCAGCACCGAGGACGGCAATTTTCGCAATATCGACAACCAGGCCTTTGGCGCGCTGTTCACCTACAGTCTCGGCGGTCATGCACTGGGCCTGGGCTACCAGCGCATGAGCGGCGACGATCCTTTCCCGTACATCAGTCGCAGCGACCCCTACCTGGTCAACTTCGTCCAGATCGGCGACTTCGCCAACATCGACGAACGCTCCTGGCAAGCCCGCTACGACTACAATTTTGCCGCCCTCGGCGTGCCGGGGTTGACGTTCATGACCCGCTACATTTCCGGTGACAACGTGCAACGCGCAGCACCGGGAGAGGGCAAGGAGTGGGAACGCAACACCGACATTGCCTACGTGGTGCAGGACGGCACGTTGAAAGGGTTGGGACTCAAATGGCGCAACGCCTCGGTGCGATCGAACTTTGGCAATGATCTGGATGAGAACCGGTTGATTGTCAGTTATACGATGGCGCTCTGGTAGGCAAGGGGCATCAAGGCGCTGCTCAGATGAGCGGCGCCAGATATAAGTTATTAAATATAATCAATTTTACGGGGTTGGTGATTTTGAACCGATCGTCCAGGCCTTCATAAGACGGCGGCTTCCGGCTGATCACTTGTGCGACACAATCCGCTGATAGATGACTTTAGCCAATGTTTGCTGGTAAACAAAACGATTCATCCGCCTGCTAAAAATAAGGAAACCTATGGGTTTCCTTTGTTCTGTTTTTTGTCATACTCCACCCTGCGAGTCGGCAGAGGTGCCTGCTTGCCCGGTATTAGTACTGGCTAATAACAATTCCCTCAGCAGGAACCCACGCCATGAGTATTCTCGGTCACCCCGCTACAGCGAACCCCGCCGAACAACTCGCCACCGCGCTCGCACGGATGAAACAGGCCCATCTGGACGAAGGGCCCGCGAGCCTGGAGTTGCGCCGTGACCGCCTGGACCGGGCGATTGCCCTGTTGCTGGATAACCGTGAAGCCATCGTCGCAGCGGTGTCCGCGGACTTTGGCAACCGCAGTCGCGAGCAGACCCTGCTGTCCGATATCGCCGGATCGGTGGCGAGCCTCAAGCATTGCCGCGAACACCTGGCCGAATGGATGCAGTCGGATACCCATCCGGCGCCGTTCCCAGGTTGCGAAGCGCGGGTCGACTATCAGCCGTTGGGCGTAGTGGGGGTGATCAGCCCGTGGAACTTTCCCATCGTGCTGGCCTTCGGGCCGCTGGCAAGCATCCTCGCTGCCGGTAACCGGGCGATGCTCAAGCCCTCGGAGCTGACGCCGCGCACTTCAGCGTTGCTCGACGAACTGATTGCGCGCTATTTCGACGAACGCGAGCTCTGCACGGTATTGGGCGATGCGCAGATCGGAGCGCTGTTCAGCGCGCAACCTTTCGACCATCTGATCTTTACCGGCGGTACGTCGGTGGCCCGGCACATCATGCGTGCCGCCTCGGAGAACCTGGTGCCGGTAACCCTGGAACTGGGCGGCAAATCACCGGTGCTGGTTTCCCGTAGCGCCGACCTGGCGACCGTGGTACAGCGGGTCCTGACGGTGAAGACCTTCAATGCCGGGCAGATCTGCCTGGCCCCGGACTATGTGCTGCTGCCGGAAGAGTTGCTGGAGGACTTCGTCGGCGAGGCCATCCGTTTCGTCAGCGGCATGTACCCGACCTTGCGCAGCAATGCGGACTACACCTCGATCATCAATCCGCGCAATTTCGACCGTTTGCGGAGCTACCTCGCCGATGCCGAGGCCAAGGGCGCGCGGCTGGTGGAGATCAACCCTGCGCAGGAAGACCTGAGCGACCGTGAGATCCGCAAGATTGCCCCGACCCTGGTACTCGACCCCCATGAGCGGATGCAGGTCCTGCGCGAGGAAATCTTCGGCCCGTTGTTGCCGATCAAGACCTATCGCGACTTCGCCACGGCCATCGACTACGTCAATGGGCAGCCTCGGCCATTGGCCGCCTATTATTTCGGCGAGGACGCGAGTGAGCGCGAGCAGGTGCTGGAGCGCACGACCTCGGGCGGCGTGGTGATCAACGACGTGATGAGCCATGTGCTGTTCGAGGCGCTGCCCTTTGGCGGGGTCGGTCATTCCGGCATGGGGGCCTATCATGGCGTCTATGGTTTCCGTACCTTCAGCCATGCCAAGGCGGTGGTGGTGCAGAGCCCCGTCGGTGAGTCCAACCTGGCGATGCGCGCACCCTACGGCCCGATGATCCACGGCCTGCTCGACCACTTGCTGACGGCCAACTGAGCCGCCTGGGAGCCTGACCATGAACCTGTTGCAAACCCTCAAGGCCAAGCTGCTGCGCGCCCTTGCCAAGCGCATGAAGGCCAAGTTCATCTACGACGCGGCACGCTATCCGCTGCGTGCGGTAGACGAGCAGCACATCCCGACGGCCTGGGGGCCGGCGCGGGCGCTGTTCTATTGGCCCGATACGCCGTCCGGGGAACCGCTCCCGGTATACCTGAACCTGCATGGCGGTGGGTTCGTCGCCGGGGTGCCGGAACATGACGACAGCTATTGCCGTCGTCTGGCCCACAACCTGGGTTGCCTGGTGGTCAATCTGGATTATGTCCTGGCGCCCGAGCATCCCTTTCCCGCAGGTTTGCGCCAGAGTTTCGAGGTGCTGGAGTGGCTGGCCGGGCAGGGCACCGCGCTGGGGATCGACCCGCAGCGCATCGCTGTCGGCGGGCACAGCGCCGGCGGAAACCTGGCCGCCGGTCTGGCCAATCTGGCGCGAGGCCACCAGCGACTCCGAGTGGTGCATCAGGTCATCGACTATGCGGCATTGGATCTGTCCCAGGAGCCTGAGCTGAAGCAGTCCCCCATCGACAAGCCGCTGCTCGGCGTGGGCCTGATGCGCTTTTTCAACCGGTGTTACCTGAGCGATCCGGCCCATGCCCGTGACCCTCTGGTTTCGCCGTTGCTGGCGCCGGTCGAGGCGTTGCAAGGCTTGCCTGCCGCCACATTGATCACTGCTGAGTACGATATTCTGCGCGCCGAAGGTCAGGCCTATGGGGAGAAACTGCGTCAGGCTGGGGTTGCGGTGAACGAGAGAATGTTCCCGGGCTGCGATCACATGTTCACTCACCTGGGCCCGGATGCTTCGGCGGATGAGGCGTGGCAGTTTATCGAGGATGCATTGCGCGGGGCTTTTGCGGGTGTGGGAGTGGAGGCCGATCGCGTGCTGCTCGAGAGTCTCTGAATCCCCTTGTGGCGAGGGGGATTCATCCCCGCTGGGCTGCGAAGCGGCCCCAAAAACAGACAACTCGGTGTGTCATGCAAATTGAGTCGACTGTATTGGGTCTGCTTCGCAGCCCAGCGGGGATAAATCCCCTCGCCACAGGTACTATGTTGCTTGTTTGATTAACGCTAGCCAGGATGCCCGTCATGCCTGAAACCACTCCCCAGGCCGCCAGGCGCGGCCGTCCTCCTGTGCGCAGTCGCGAGGAGCAGATGAGCCTGTTGCTCGATGCGGCGGCGCAGATTCTCGGCAGTGGCAATTTCGCCAGCGTCACCATGGATACCATCGCCCGGGCCGCCGGCATTTCGAAAAAAACCGTGTACCTGCTGGTGGCGAGCAAGGAGGCGCTGCTTTCGCAGTTGGTGGCCCGGGACCTGTCGACCCTCGAGTTGTTGTTGGAAAGCGGTATCGACTGCGCCGAGGACCTGCTCAGCGAATTGCGCATGTACCTGACGCTATGGGCGCGCCTGACCCTGTCACCGTTGGCGCTGGGGCTTTACTTGATGGCAGCGCAGGGACGCGAGACTGCGCCGGGTATCGCGAGGATCTGGTACCAGGAGGGGGCCGCGCGTTGTCTGGAGCTGTTGCGTGGCTGGTTGGGCAAGGCAGCGGGCAAGGGGCTTCTGGCACACGAGGATGTCGAGCCGGCGGTCGAGTTGATCGATGCGTTGTTGATCTCGCAACCGCTCAAGCTGTTCACCCTCGGGGTCCAGCAGAGTTGGTCCGACGAGCAGATTGGCCAACGGGTCGACGTGGCTCTCGGGATGTTTGGGCGTTGTTTCATCCAGCGTGGGCCAGTCCAATAACCTGTGGCGAGGGGATTTATCCCCGCAGCGGCCCCAAAACTGACGACTCGATTAGCATGACACACCGAGTTGTCTGTTCTTGGGGCTGCTGCGCAGCCAGCGGGGATAAATCCCCTCGCCACAATGATTTCAGTGGTGTCTTTAGCTTGCCTTACTCACCCCCCGAACGCCGCGACAGCCGATAAGACAACTGAGCACGGGTCAGCCCAAGACGGCGCGCCGCCTCGGAAACATTGCCTTTCACCTCGGCCAGGCAATGGTCGATCATCGTTTCCTCGATCTCCTGCAGCGACAGCCGACTCAGGTCCTTGCCGCCAAACAAGGCCTGGATCGCTTCATCGCCTGTGGGGGCAGGTGCGGCAGTCGCAGGGGAGGCCGGGTCATTCGGGGCTGCCGCCAGTTGGCCACGGTGGCCAATGGAGAACATCGGCTGGGCCAGGCGTTCGCCGCTGGTGAACAGGTGAGCCAGGTCGATGGCGCCGCCATCCGGTGCACTGATCACGCCGCGCTCCACCAGGTTCTGCAGTTCGCGGATGTTGCCTGGAAAGTCATAGGCGAGCAGGGTGTCGGCCGTGCGCGGGGTGAAGCCACTGATCTGCCGACCATGATGGCGGGTGAAGCGGCGCAGGAAGTGGGTCATCAGCAACGGGATGTCTTCCTTGCGCTCGCGCAACGGCGGCAGGTGGATCGGGAAGACATTCAGGCGGAAGAACAAGTCTTCGCGAAACTCGCCGCGCTGTGCGGCGGCGCGCAGGTCGACGTTGGTCGCGGCGACCACCCGCACATCGACCTTCAAGGTACGACTGCCGCCGACCCGCTCGATCTCGCCTTCCTGCAGTGCGCGCAGTAGCTTGCCCTGGGCGACCAGGCTGAGGGTGGCGATTTCATCGAGGAACAAGGTACCGCCATCGGCGCGCTCGAAACGCCCGGCGCGGGATTGGGTGGCACCGGTGAAGGCTCCGCGCTCGACGCCAAACAGCTCCGACTCCATCAGGTTTTCCGGAATGGCGGCACAGTTGATCGCGACAAAAGGCGCATCGTGGCGCGGGCTGATGCGGTGCAGCATTTTGGCGAACATCTCTTTGCCGACGCCGGATTCGCCGGTGAACAGCACGGTCGCCTGGGTCGGGGCGACCCGTCGCAGCATGTGGCAGGCGGCGTTGAAGGCCGAGGAGATACCGACCATGTCGCCGTCCTGGGTCGGTTGCGGATCGGCTTGCAGATCGGCCGCCAATACTCCCTTGTCGCCAGGGCTGGGAGGTACCGTGCTGCGCCCGCTGCTGCTGACGAACGGTTCGGCTTTCAGGGCCGCCAGGTCTTCCTCTGCATCGTCCCATTCCTCTGCGGGCTTGCCGATCAGCCGGCAGATGCTGGAACCGGTGGAGCGACACTCGACCTCCCGGTAAAGGATCAATCGGCCGACCATCGCCGAGGTGTATCCGGTGGCATAGCCGGTCTGCATCCAGCAGGCCGGTTCGGTGCCGATGCCGAACTGGGCGATGTGTTCGTCATCCTCGCTGGAGTGATGCCAGAGGAACTCGCCGTAATAGGTGCCCAGGTTCATATCGAATTCGAAATGCACTGGCTCGACCTTCACCGCGCCTTCGATGGCATGGATGATCGGGCCGGCGGCGAACAGCGCGAGGAAGTCGGCCTCGGGAAAGCGCTCCTTGATCAGCGCCGCATCCCGCGCACCGCAATGGTAGCCGGTGCGCAGCATGATGCCGCGGGCGCGGGCCAGGCCCATGCTTTCAATCAGCTCCCGCCGCATCGCGCCGAGGCCGCTGCTGTGCATCAGCAGCATCCGTGCGCCATTCAGCCAGATGCGCCCGTCGCCCGGGCTGAACATCAGGCATTCGGTCAGGTCCTGCAGCGTGGGGGCCGTGCCCGGAGGCAATTGCTCACTGGCACCGCGCGGGTGTTTCTTTCGGACTCCGCCGGAGAGTTCGGCCAGGGAGATCAGCTTGTCTGCCATCGGAAATCCTTAATATGAGTAATCATAATCCGCATAGTGCAGCATGAAATTGCTGAAATCATCACTTTTTTCAGGCCGCGGTTTTCCTTGCCGTGGACCAATATTCACCAAAAATCCCTGTATTGCGCGAGCTTGAGCGGTTTTCCCGTTGTTGCTGAGAGATGGCATATCGCTTGCTACAACTAGTTACCGAGCTTAACTAGTTCGGCAATAACAACATGACTTGGCTACCGCCCTCATGGGAGGCAGTACAAGCACGAACCGGGAAACCCGTATGAAGCTGACCAGCAAAAGGATCGTCGTGACCGGGGTCTCCTCGGGCATCGGCGCCGAGACAGCCCGAACCCTGCGTGCCCACGGGGCCATTGTGATCGGCATGGATCGCAACGAGCCCAACCTGAGCCTGGATGAGTTTGTCCAGGCTGATCTCAGTCATCCCGAGGCCATCGATGCGGCCGTGCGCCGGTTGCCGGAACAGATCGACGGTTTGTGCAACATCGCCGGGGTGCCAGGGACTGCCGATCCGCAGTTGGTGGCCCAGGTCAACTATCTCGGCCTGCGTCACCTGTGCGCAGCGGCGCTGCCGCGGATCCGCGCCGGCGGCAGCATCGTCAACGTCGCCTCGATCCTCGGTGCGCAGTGGCCGCAGCGGCTGGAACTGCACAAGGCCTTGGCCCGCACTGAAAGCTTCTTCCAGGGACAAGCCTGGCTGGCCCAGCACCCGGTGCCCCAAGAGAGCTGCTACCAGTATTTCAAAGAGGCCTTGATCGTCTGGAACTACGTGCAGGCCCAGCCCTGGTTCCTGCAGACCTCGGTGCGCATGAACAGCGTGGCACCGGGTCCGGTGTTCACGCCCATCCTGGGCGATTTCGTCAGCATGCTCGGCCAGGAACGGGTCGAGGCCGATGCTCATCGCATGAAGCGTCCGGCCTATGCCGATGAGGTGGCGGCTGCCATTGCCTTCCTGAGTGCCGACGAATCCCGCTGGATCAACGGCGTCAACCTGCCGGTCGATGGCGGCCTGGCGTCCACCTACATCTGAACGAGGAATCACGCCTGCGCATTCGCGGGCCGCTCATTGCCGTGTGCTTTCCAGACAACATGCTTCCAAACAACAAGAACAATGAGGAACACCATGCACAACACTCGATGCTATCCGGGCTTCAAGCGTTCCACCCTGGCACTCTCGGTGTGCCTCGCCGGCCTGGCTTCACAGGTTCAGGCCGCACAGATAGACCTGGGCGACAGCGACTGGCGTCTGCGCTGGGACAACACCATCAAGTACAGCCAGGCCTGGCGCCTGCAAGGTGCCGACGACAACCTGACCAACGCTTCCACGGCGGGCGGCCTGTACCCTTCGATCCAGGGGCAGGGCGACAAGAATTTCAGTCGTGGCCTGGTCTCCAATCGGCTGGACCTGTTCAGTGAAATGGACCTGAGCCGGGAACACTATGGCCTGCGTCTCAGCGGCGCGGCCTGGTACGACGACATCTATAACAAGGACACCGACGACAGCGCGAACCCGCATTTCCTCAGCGATACCCGCGAACTGCACGGGCGCGATGCCGAGGTGCTCGACGCGTTCGTATTCCTGCGCGGTGACGTCGGCGACGCAAGCCAGGGCACCGTGCGCCTGGGCCGGCATAGCCTGATCTATGGCGAGAGCCTGTTCTACGGCAGCAACGGCATTGCCGCGGCGCAAGGGCCGACCGACGTGGTCAAGCTGCTCAGCGTGCCGGGGACCCAGTTCAAGGAAATCCTGCGCCCGGTCAATCAAGTGTCTGGCCAGTTGCAGATCAACCCGCAGTTGTCCGTCGGGGCCTATTACCAGTTCGAGTGGGAGCGTTCCAACGTGCCGGGGGCGGGCAGCTACCTGAGCGAAAACGATGGTATCGGCAAAGGGGCAGGGGACTGGACCGAGGTGTTTGGCAACACCACCGTTCATGCCTCCGATATCGAGGCCAAGAATTCGGGGCAGGGCGGCATGCAACTGCGCTTCAAGCCCGAAGGCACCGAGCTGGAACTGGGTTTCTATGCCGCCCAGTACCACGACAAGACGCCAAGTGCGCTGTATGCCTACCTGGACGGCGCGGCGGCGGCCGCCACCGGATTGCCGATCCTGAGCTCCTATCGCCAGGTCTACGCCGAAGACATCAAGACCGTCGGCGCCAGCTTCTCCACGGCTTATGGCCCGTTCAACTTCGCCGGTGAAACCTCGGTGCGTTGGAATGCGCCGCTGGTGAGCAACCTGCAAGTGGTGACACCGGGCACCGCGGCGGACAACAGCGGCGACGCGCTCTACGCCAAGGGCAAGACCGCCCACGTCAACCTGTCGACGATTTACCTGCTGCCGCCCGGCGCGCTCTGGGACGGTGGCTCGGTACTCGCCGAACTGGCCTGGAACCGCACCCTCAGCGTGACCGACAACCCCGGGGCACTGGACCCCAACACCACCCGGGATGCCACCGCGTTGCGGGTGCTGGCCGAACCGGCTTACTTCCAGGTGGCCGACGGTCTCGACCTGAGCGTGCCGGTCGGTTTTGGCGTGGGCCTCGACGGTCGCTCCTCGGCCGTCAGCAAGGGCGGTTTCGGCAATTCCCACGCCGGTGACTGGAGCGTAGGACTCAAGGCCACTTACCTGCAGCGCTGGGACTTCGGCATCAACTACGTGAACTTCTTCGGCAAGGCTGCGGCAGGGCTGAACGAGGCGGGCAACTTCAGCTATGCGCAATCGCTAGCCGACCGTGACTTCGTCTCCATGTACGTGAAAACCACATTCTAATAAGAGGTTTCATCCCCTATGCAAAGCCAATTTTCCTTGCGTATATCGGCCCTGGCCATTGCCTTGCTGAGTGCCGGCCTGGTGCAGGCGGCGGTTTCCCCTGATCAGGCTGCACGGCTCAATACCGACCTCACCCCCATGGGCGCCGAGCGCGCGGGCAACAAGGACGGCAGCATTCCGGCCTGGACCGGGGGCTATACCACGGTACCGGCGGGCTACAAGAACGGCGACAAACGCGCCGATCCCTTTGCCGCCGACAAGCCGCTGTACGCGGTCAGCGCGGCCAACATGGCGCAATACGCCGACCAGCTGTCCGACGGCGTCAAAGCCTTGCTGCAGAAGTACCCGGGTTATCGCCTGGACGTCTATCCGACTCACCGCAGCGCCGCTGCGCCGCAGTGGGTCTATGAAAATACCTTGAAGAACGCAACCCGTGCCAGCATCGACGTGGACTCGGAAAAAGTCAGCGGTGCCTATGGCGGCATTCCATTCCCGCTGCCGCAGAACGGTGCCGAGGTGTTGTGGAACTATCGTTTGTCCTGGCAGGGCGCCGACACCTTCTATTCGCCTTTCGACACCTGGCTGATGACCGCCGGCGGCAAGAAGATTCAGGCCACCCGGGCTCGTTTCTGGTACCAGGACCCTTACTACTTCAAGGAAGGCAGCCTCGAAACCTTCAGCGGTAAGTTCCTGGTCGGCAAGCTGGCCACGGAGCTGCCGTCATCCAAGGCCGGCGAGGGCCTGATGACCCATTGGGACATGGACCCCGGCAAGCGTGCCGCCTGGCAGTATCTGGTCGGCCAGCGTCGGGTGCGGCGTGCCCCGAACATTGCCTATGACACGCCGGACTTCGTCACCTCGGGCGTGGGTTTCTTCGATGAGGCGTTCATGGTCTTTGGTCCAACCGACCGTCACAACCTCAAGCTGGTGGGCAAGAAAGAGTTGCTGGTGCCCTACAACAACAACCGTGCGGCGGCGGCGAAGAGCGACGACCTGGTCAAGCCGAACTTCCTCAACCCGGACCTGGTGCGCTGGGAGAAGCACCGGGTGTGGGTCGTCGAGGCTACGCTCAAGGACGGCAAGCGCCACGTGGTGCCGAAACGGACCTATTACGTGGATGAGGATTCCTGGCAAGTGCTGCTGGTGGACGGTTACGACGCGCAGGGCAAACTGGGTCGCACCAACTACTCGCTGACCCTGCTGGCACCGGAAATGCCGGCGCTGACCGCACAGATGTCGTGGGGCAGCTACAACCTGGAGACCGGTGCGTACTTCCTGAACTCTGCGGCCAACGACCTGGATGTCCAGTACCAGAGCTATCCACGTCCGGCCTCTTCGTTCTTCACGCCTGACGCCATGGCCAACGACAGTTCGCGTTGAGTCGTTACCCAACGCGCTGGAGCCCTGGCATCGGCGCGTTGCGTTTGGATAACCCTTGAGTGGTGGTTGGAGCGGGATATGATCGGTAACTTTTCACTCGGGCGGGCGTTGTCGGCGATCCTGATGCTGACGTTCTTGCTGATGTCGGGCTGGACAGCAGCCAGCCCACGAATTGCCTTGCTCGACCAGACGGCACTGCAGAGTGCCAAGGCAACCCACGCCGCGTTGCTGGCGGTGACCCGCGCAGGTGAACGGCTGGTGGCGGTTGGCGAGCGCGGCATCGTCCTGCTCTCCGACGATTCCGGCAAGAGCTGGCGCCAGGCCCAGGTGCCGGTCAGTGTCAGCCTGACGGCGGTGCAGTTCGTCGATAACGAGCAGGGCTGGGCCGTCGGCCATATGGGCGTGGTGCTTCACAGCAGTGACGGCGGCGAAACCTGGGCCAAGCAACTCGATGGCATCGCGGCGGCGCAACTGGCGCTGGTTGTGGCGCATCAGGGTGGCGACCCCAAGCCTATCGAAGACGCCGAACGGTTGGTGGCGGACGGGCCGGACAAGCCATTTCTCGACCTGTATTTCAGCGACCGCCGCAACGGCTATGTAGTCGGTGCCTACGGCCTGATCCTGCATACCGTGGACGGCGGCGGGACCTGGAAACCGTGGATGCAGCAGCTGGACAACCCCGAGGGGCTCAACCTGTACGGCATCCGTGCGCTGGGCGGCGAGCTGTTCATCGTTGGCGAGCGGGGCTTGTTGCTGCGCTCCAACGACAACGGCCGCAGCTTCCAGGCGCTCGAATCGCCCTATGACGGCAGTTTCTTTGGACTGCAAGGCAGTGCCAGCGGTGAGTTGATCGCCTTCGGTCTGCGCGGCAACGCGTTCTGGTCGGGTGATCAGGGGGCCAGTTGGCGGCGTATCGAAACCGGTCTGGAAGTGGCTTTGTCCGCCGGTACGCAACTGAACGATGGGGCGCTGGTCCTGGCCAGCCAGGCCGGTGACCTGTTGCTCAGTTCCGGTCGAGGAAGCCGCTTGCGGCATCTTTCAGGACCGGCCGGCACCTCGATCGCCGGTCTGGTGGCCGCCCCGGATGGCAGCCTGATCTGCGTCGGCCTGGGCGGGCTGACCCGCCTCGATCAAGCCCTTGCCTCGGCGCAACGCTGAACCCACTTGCCAGAGCGCTATTTGCACAGCCCATGCGGCCGTATTTGGAGTCCGATGTGAACGACCATAATTCCTCCCTTGAACAGCAAGTGGTGATGGCCCGCCTGGAGGATTTCGATCCGCGTTCCGGCAACCTCGGCGAGCGGGCGATCTTCAACCACCGTCTCTGGGTCATGCTGCTCTGCCTGCTGGTGACCCTGGTGCTGGGTTACCAGGCCAGCAAGATCGGCCTCAATGCCAGTTTCGAGAAGACCATCCCGACCTCTCATCCCTACGTCGCCAATTTTCTCGAACAGCGCAGTGAACTGAGCGGCCTCGGCAACTCGATCCGCGTCGCCGTGGCGGTCAAGGAAGGCACCATCTTCGACAAGGACTACCTCGACACCCTGGCCAAACTCAACGACGAGATCTACCTGCTGCCCGGTGTCGACAAGCCCTACATGAAGTCCTTGTGGACGCCGACCACGCGCTGGACCGCGGTGACCGAAGACGGTCTGGATGGCGGCACGGTGATCCCGGACAGCTACGACGGCTCGCCGGCCAGCCTGGACGAGGTGCGGACCAACGTCGCTCGTTCCGGTGAGATCGGCCAATTGGTGGCCGGCAACTTCCAGTCCAGCGTGATCTTCGTGCCGCTGCTGGAGATCAACCCGGTGACCGGCAAGGCCCTGGACGCCGGTGAGTTCTCACGGCAATTGGAAGCCTTGCGCGACAAGTACCAGAACGAGCACATCCAGATCCATATCACCGGTTTCACCAAGATCATCGGTGACCTGATCGCCGGGCTGGGGCAAGTCATGCTGTTCTTCGCGGTCGCCGTGCTGGTGACCGTGGCGGTGCTCTATTGGTACACCCGCTGTGCCCGCAGCACGGCGCTGGTGGTGCTCTGTTCCCTGGTGGCGGTGCTCTGGCAGATCGGCCTGCTCGCCACCCTTGGCTACGACCTCGACCCGTATTCGGCGCTGGTTCCGTTCCTGGTGTTCGCCATCGGCATGAGCCACGGCGCGCAGAAAATGAACGGCATCATGCAGGACATCGGCCGTGGTACCCACCGGGTCGTCGCGGCACGCTACACCTTCCGCCGTCTGTTCGCCGCCGGCATGACCGCGCTGCTCTGCGATGCGGTGGGTTTCGCCGTGCTGATCGTGATCAAGATCCAGGTGATCCAGGACCTGGCAATCACCGCCAGCATCGGCGTGGCGGTACTGATCTTCACCAACCTGATCCTGCTGCCGATCCTGCTCAGCTACATCGGCGTCGGTGCCAAGGCCGCTGCCCGCAGCTTGCGGGCGGAAACCGCCGAGTTGACCGCGAACACCAAGCATCCGCTGTGGAGCTTTCTCGACCTCTTTACCCGGCGCTCCTGGGCCGTTGCCGCCTGCCTGGTCGGCCTGGCCCTGGCGGCCGGAGGATTTGCCGTCAGCCTGCACCTGAAGATCGGCGATCTGGACCCCGGTGCCCCGGAGCTGCGGCCAGACTCGCGCTACAACCGCGATGCGGCGTTCATGACGCAAAACTACGCGGCCAGTTCGGACATCTTCGTGGTCATGGTGAAAACCCCGGAGGACCAGTGCACCCGCTATCCGACCCTGGCCGCGGTCGATTCGCTGGCCTGGCAACTGGAGCAGTTGCCCGGGGTTGAATCCACCAACTCCATGGCCGCCATGAGTAAAGTCGCGGCCGCCGGTTACAACGAGGGCAACTTCAAGTGGTACGAGTTGATCCCCAACGACGGTGCCCTCGGCGCCGTGCAGACCCGGGCACCGCGCGAACTGTTCAACCAGGGCTGTTCGCTGCTTTCGCTCTACGTGTACCTGGCCGACCACAAGGCCGATACCCTGGAGCGGGTGGTGCAGACCAGCGAAGCCTTCATCGCCCAGCAGAAACTGCCGGAAGTGAAATTCATGCTGGCCGCCGGCAGCGCCGGGATCGAAGCGGCGACCAACATCGTGGTGAAGAAGGCCATGCACGAGATGCTGTTCTGGGTCTACGGCGCGGTGATTTTGCTGTGCTGGGTGACCTTCCGCTCCTGGCGCGCGGTACTGGCTGCAGTGCTGCCGTTGGTGCTCACGTCGATTCTGTGCGAGGCGCTGATGGTCGGCCTCGGCATGGGCGTCAAGGTGGCGACCTTGCCGGTGATCGCCCTCGGCGTAGGCATCGGCGTCGACTACGCGCTCTACGTGCTGAGCATCATCCTGGCGCACATGCGAGCCGGCGCCTCACTGTCCGAGGCCTATTACCGCGCCTTGCTGTTCACCGGCAAGGTGGTGCTGCTGACCGGTATCACCCTGGCCATCGCCGTCGCGACCTGGGCCTGGTCACCGATCAAGTTCCAGGCCGATATGGGCATCCTGCTGGCGTTCATGTTCCTGGTGAACATGCTCGGCGCCTTGATCCTGTTGCCGGCACTCGCGTACTTCCTGCTGCCGCAGAGGTTGTTCGCAAAAAAGCCTGAGGCCTGCGGCGCGTTGCAGGCGGTTGAGGAGCGGTAGACGCATGCTGAAGAAAACGGCCCGGCTGCTTGCCGATTGTTCGGTGGGGCAGAAGCTGCTGCTCGGTTTCGGCCTGGTGTCCTTGCTCGCGGTGGCCGCCATCGCCCAGGGCTTGTATGCCAGCGCCAGCCTGCTTGAACACGGCCGGCAGGTCAGCGCCATGGTGGAGATCAACCGCCTGACGCTGCAGATGCGCAATGCGGAGAAAGCCTATGCACTGGATCCCGAACCTTCGGCACTGCGCAAGGTCCGGGATCTGATCCAGGCGCTGGGCGCGCAACTCGAGAAGGCAAAGACGGGCACATCGAAAGACGGTGTGACGTTGCTGGCCGCGCTGCAGCAATCCGTTGATGGCTATCAGGAACAGTTCGCTCACTTCACCGATCACCAGCGTCTGGCGGCGGAGGCGTTGCGGCATATGCAGGAACAGGCGGAGCAGGCCCGTTTGCAGTTCGAAACCGTTGAGCTGGACATGTATGACCAGGTACGCGAGACGTTGAACAGCGGACAGGTTCAGGAGGGCGACCCGATGAGTCTCGCGGAGCAGGCTTCGGCGCTGCAGCGAAAACTGCTGGTCACCCGCAACAGGGAGTTCCTCTATGTGGAGGAGGGCGCAGCAGAGACGCTGCAAAGCTGGACCGAGTCAGTGGAGGAAATGAGTGACGCGCTGGAGCTGCTCCAAGGCCGGGTGGACAAGAGTTCCGAAGAGTCCCTGGCGGCGGCCCGGGCGGCGCTGGTCGAATATCGCAAGGCATTCCAGCGCTATCGCGACAGTCGTGCATTGAGCAAGCAAACGGCAGGGCAAATGGATGCCCAGGCCCAGACCGTGCTGAACCAGGTCGAACAAGCAACCACCGAGAAGCAACTGCAGATGGGCGAGCAGGGCAGCTCGATGATGCGTCTGCAAGCACTGGGGGCGGTGATTATCGTAGTGCTGGCGTTGTTCGCATCCCTGGTTATCCGCCGTCTGATTGTCGCGCCGCTGCGCAAGGCGCTGCTGATTGCCCGGCGGATTGCCCAGGGCGATCTGAGCGAGGCGGTCGAAGGCGTGACGATGCGCCGGGACGAAGTGGGTCAGTTGATGGCGGCAGTGGGGGAGATGACGACCAATCTGCGTCGGCTGGTGGCGCGCATTGGGCTGAGTGTCGAGAGCCTTGGGCAAACGACCCGGACCCTGAGCACATCCAGCGCCCAGAGTAGCGGGGCGGCCCAACGCCAAAGGGTCGAGACCGAACACGCCGCCACGGCCATGCAGCAAATGAGCAGCACGGTTGCGCAAGTCGCGCAGAACGCCGAACAAGCCTCCCAGGCCGCCGGCGAGGCCGATCACCAGGCACGCAATGGTGAGCAGGTCGTGCAGTTGGCGAGCCAGCAGATCCATCGACTGGCAGCGGAAATGGCTCTTTCCGAACAGGCCATCGAGTCCTTGCAACGGCAGGTCGAAAACATCGGCACCGTGGCTGATGTGATCACCGCGATTGCCGAACAGACCAACCTGCTTGCGCTCAATGCGGCCATCGAAGCCGCGCGGGCAGGGGAGCAAGGCCGTGGTTTTGCGGTGGTTGCCGATGAAGTACGGGCGCTGGCGCGGCGCACCCAGGATTCCACCAGCCAGATCGAGACGCTGATCAGCGGCTTGCAACGGCTGTCACAGCACAGCGTCGGACAGATCCAGGGCTGCGCACGCCTGATGATCGACACCGTGTCGTTGGCCGATCAAGTGAGCACCGCCCTGGGCGGCATTACCGGGGCGGTGTCGTTGATCGAACAGATGAACCAGCAGAACGCCGCCAGCGCCGAGCAGCAGAGCATCGTGGCCGAAGAGGTCAGCCGCAATGTCATGCAGGTGCGCAATGAGGCCGAACATTGTGTCGGGGTGAATCAGCAAGTGGTGCTGGCTTGTGGAGATCTGGCTGGGCTGGAACATGAGCTGCGGGAGGCTGTTGCTCAGTTCAGGGTTTGAAGCACCGGTATGACAGGAAATGGCAAGCGTTCTGGCAGACTCAGTCAAGACATGCCGCGTGGCAAGCACTCTAATAGCTTGCCTGGGTCGGGGTGATACCGAGCCGATTATTGCTGGAGAACGGACGGTCTAACGCTCTCTGTCGCCAGCGTCGTCCGTCCTTGTTGGGATGTCTCCATGAAACTCCGTTCTTTGCAGGTCACCCTTACGTTATGGTCCAGTCTGCTGATGCTGGCGGTCATTGCGACGCTGATGCTTTACGTCTACTTCTCCAGCGATACCAACCAGAAGTGGCAGCAGGCAATAGTCAGACGACAACAGGAAGCCGACATCCGCGAGCGGCTGATGCTGCAGGCGCATGAACAGGTTGCGGTAATCCAGCGCCAACTGATGGAAGCTGTCGAAACTGCAAGGATCCTGGCGCGTACTGTGGGATTGATTGCCGAATCGAATCGCAACGGGCTTACTCGCGACGCACTGAGCGAAGTGCTCAAGCGAACCTTGGCTGAGAATCCCCGGATGATGGCGACCTTCATCGGTCTCGAGCCCGGAGGCCTGGATGGTCAGGATGCACTCTATGTCGGTCAGCCCGGGCATTCGCCATTGGGGCGCTTTGTGCCGGCTTGGTTACGTACGCCACAGGGTGGGGTGGAAGTGACCGATATGCGTGGCATGGAAAGCGAAAAACCAGGCCAGGAGGTGGCCCGGGAAGGTGAGTTCTACCTCTGCCCGAAGGAGCAGCGCAGGCTTTGCGTGCTGGATCCCGTCAGCTATCCGGCCAACGACAAGACTGTGCTGCTACCGACAGCCAGCGCGCCGATTCTGGTTAACGGCAACTTCGTCGGCGTGGCGGGGGCTGATCCCGCTATCGACTTCATCCAACAGCTGGTAGAACACACCAGCAAGCAGCTATTCAACGGCGCGGCGAAGGTCGCGATATTTGCCAGCAACCACCGATTGATTGCCTATAGCGATGATGCCTCCCGGTTGAACCAACCGGCGCAACAGCTTCTTGCTCCAAGCAGCCTGGCGGCTTTGGAGAGCCTGCAGCGCGAGCCTCTGTATCTCATCAATGAGGAGCGCGATACGATCGAACTGTACGTGCCATTTGACATTGGCGACCAGCAGATGCCTTGGACAATGATGATTCACCTCCCACGCAGCGTTGTGCTGGACGGCCTTTCCCAGCTTGAAAATCAGATGGTTGACCGGCAGCGCGATAACCTGCGCGAGCTCCTGTTTATTGGCCTGCTGGTTGCGCTGGCCGGATTGTCGACGATGGGGTGGGTGGCCCGCAGTATCGTCAAGCCTGTGCGTCAGATGCACGAGGTGTTGGACGATATGGCCCGCGGTGAAGGGGATCTGACGGTACGCCTGGAGCAACACCGCCGTGACGAGCTGGGTGATATATCCCGTGGTTTCAACGTGTTTCTTGGCAAACTGCAGAAAATGGTTGCCCAGGTTGTCGATTCGGTCGGCAGCTTGGGTCACGAAGCTGGAGACATGCAGCGGATCGCCGAGGTGACCGGGGATGCCAGCCAGCAACAATTGGCGGAGGTTGACCAGGTTGCCACCGCGATCAATGAAATGGCAGCCAGTGCTCAAGAGGTAGCCCGCAGTGCTCTGCAGGCTTCGACCGCTACGGAGCAAGCCAAACGTTCGACACAGTCGGGTCAGCAACTGGTGCAGTACAGCGCCGAGGCGGTACAGGCTCTGGCCGAAGACATCGGTCGGGCGGTGGCGCTGGTTGAGGATCTGGCTGGGCGCAGCCACGATATCCAGGCAATTCTGATCGTGATTCGCGAGCTCGCCGAACAGACCAATCTGCTAGCCCTTAATGCAGCTATTGAAGCGGCGCGTGCCGGTGAACAGGGGCGTGGTTTTGCGGTAGTGGCCGATGAGGTGCGCCATCTGGCGCAGCGTTCTCATCAATCCACTGAAGAAATCCAGCGCTTGATCGAGCGACTTCAATCCGGTACTCAGGATGTGGTGCATGCTATGCGGCAAAGCCATGACCGCACTCACGCCAGTGTCGAACAGGCGCAGTGTGCCGCCCAGGCACTGGACAGCATTGCCCAGTCGGTAGCGCTGATTGCAGACATGAATACGCAGATTGCCAGTGCTGCTGAAGAGCAGAGTACGGTGGCCGAGGCACTGAGTGCTAATGTCGCCAACATAGGCCACGTTTCCGGCTCGGTGAGCGAAGGGGCTCAGCGAGCAGCAGCGGCAAGCCAGAGCCTGATGCAACTGGCTCTTCACCAGCGAGCGCTGGTTGGGCAATTCAAGATTTAGGTCAACACGAGCACCGGCATAACCGGATCCGTTTCTTGACGCCGGCCGAACGGTCCCGAGGAAAGATCAGCGGATCCTGGCCCCCTCAATGCTCATCCGAGTCCATTCTTTTCCAGAGATCCCTACGGTGGCTCAGTGTGGTCGGCCGCTGTGATTGCGCAAAGCAAAAATAGATAATATATTAACTATATTATAGGCATAATATGTGGGAGGGGGTATGTCTGCCCTGCTTCACTCTTGCGATGCGTTCGCTAGCTGGAATCGCGACTTGCGTGCGGTCTGCGGTAACTTCAGCACAACGATGTCAGATCGGCATAGTCTGTTTATCGGCAGCGTCCATGGCCAAGATATTTGTGGCCTGGAGTTGGCACATATCCGAACCAATGCAGGGTTGATCAGCCGCCACCGTACCTGCGCTGATGGGGATGATGATCGTTACTGCTTTCTAATTCTTCAGAGCAGTGGTCATCAGCGCATTCGCCAACAACATCAGGTGATCGAGTTGCGGCCAAACGACATCGCCCTGGTTGACTCGGCGCAGGCATTTGAGATCGAGCCACAGGGCTTGGTGCAAAACATTTCGATTCATCTGACACGAAAAGAAGTCAACCTCCAATTCGGTCAGAAACAGCTTTTCGGCAAGCTTGATCGTAATAGCGTCGCCACCTACATGATTCGCGCACTGGTGCGTTCGTTGGGTGACGTGGAGTTGAGCAAAGACTACGGTGGCAAGAACGATGGTCCAGCACTGGAGCAGGCACTGATCGGATTGGCCGCCGCCGGCCTGAGCGAGCATGCTGATGGACAGCCTGGATTTGCCTGTGTGGGCCATGATGACATCTATGGTTTGGCCACCCGCTTGGTTGAGTCTTCCCTGCAAGAGGTCGAGTTAGGCCCCGAATATCTGGCCCGACACTTGAACGTCTCAGTCCGACAGCTATATCGGCTTTTTGAGCAGCGTCACGAAAGCATCTCTCGCTACATCCTGCAACGCCGTTTGGAGCGGGTGGCGCAGGATCTGCGGGCCCCAGAGCTGCGTCATGAGTCAATCACTCAGATCGCTTTCAAATGGGGTTTTGTCGATGCAGCGCATTTCAGCCGTGCGTTCAAACGCCATTTCCAGCACGCCCCCCGAGATTTCCGCCAATACCTCTTGCCGGTATGACAGGAAATGGCAAGTGTTTTGGCAGGCTCAGTCAAGACGTGCTGCATGGCAAATACTCTAATTGGATCGCCTGGGCTGGGTGATACCGAGCCGATTATTGCTGGAGAAAATAACAATGAAATCACGGAACCTGTTGATAGGTATCCCTTTACTGACGGCTGCATTCTGCTCGGCTGCGGCGCAAGGCCCGGCTCAGGTTGATGGCCAGCGAATCATCGCGGCCGACCAAGAACCGGGCAACTGGATGAGTCATGGTCGCACCTATGGTGAGCAGCGTTACAGCCCGCTAGACCATGTCAATGCTGGCAATGTTGGAGAGCTGGGTATTGCGTGGACGACCAAGCTTGATATCGACAGCGGTACCGAGGCTACGCCGCTTGTGGTCGATGGGGTGATGTACACCACTGGCGCTTTTAGTATTGTCTATGCGATCAATGCAGCCACAGGCGAGTTGCTTTGGAAATATGATCCGAAAGTGCCGGCCGAGAACCTTAGCCAGGGTTGCTGTGGTCCCGTCAATCGTGGCGTTGCGGTATGGCAAGGCAAGGTCTATGTGGGCAGTTTTGATGGCCGCTTGATAGCCCTTGATGCGGCCAGTGGTCAGCCCGTATGGAGCGTCGACACCATTATTGATCGCACGAAGAGCTATTCGATCACAGGTGCTCCCCGCATCGTCAAAGGCAAGGTGTTGATCGGCAACGGCGGCGCCGAGTTTGGCGTTCGCGGTTACGTCACTGCTTACGATGCCGAGACCGGGAAACAGGCTTGGCGTTTCTATACCGTTCCGGGCGACCCGAAGCTGCCACCGGAAAACCCAGCCATGGCCAAGGCGATGAAAACCTGGGATGGCGACGGCTGGGTCAAATGGGGTGGTGGCGGGACGGTCTGGGACTCTATGGCCTACGATCCAGAACTCGATCTTCTCTATGTGGGCACTGGCAACGGCTCGCCCTGGAACTATCAGTTCCGCAGCAATGGCAAGGGTGACAACTTGTACGTGTCTTCGATCCTGGCGCTGCGACCAGATACCGGTGAATACGTTTGGCATTATCAAATCACGCCGCAAGACCAGTGGGATTTCACCGCGACCCAACACATGATCCTGGCCGATATCAAGATTGACGGCAAAGTGCGCAAGGTGATCATGCAAGCGCCAAAGAACGGTTTTTTCTACGTCCTCGATCGTACCAACGGTAAGTTGCTGTCCGCGAAAAACTTCGTTCCGGTGAACTGGGCCAGCGGTATCGATATGAAAACCGGCCGCCCGATCCTTACCGGCGCGGCGGACTATTCCAAAGAGCCGAAAGTAGTGCAACCAAGTTTCCTCGGTGGGCACAACTGGCACCCTATGTCGTTTAGTCCGAAGACCGGCTACGTCTACATTCCTGCCCAGTACACCTTGGCCGAACTAAAGGCCGCCAAGGCACCGATGTTCTTGTCGAACAAGTCGGTGGTGAACTTCGGATTGGATGTGCCGGACCTGCCTGAAGATCCAAAGGTCTTGAATAAAATCCGTGACGCCTGGAGCGGCGAGCTGATCGCCTGGGATCCGGTCAAACAGAAGGCGGCCTGGAAGCAGCCCTACATCAGCGCCGGTAACGGCGGTACGCTCGCCACAGCGGGTAACCTGGTGTTCCAGGGCACTGCCGATGGCCGAGTAGTCGCTTACCGCGCCGACACCGGAAAGCAACTGTGGGAGCATCGGGCCAACTCTGGGGTGATGGCAGGGCCTGTTACCTATACCGTCAATGGTGAGCAATACGTGGCGTTCTCAGTGGGCTGGGGCGGAATCCTACCCTTGCTGACCGGACCATTGACCAACAAAGGCAAGGTGCGCGCCGAGTCACGGGTGATTGCTTTCAAACTCGGTGCTCATGGGGAGCTACCGCCGCCAAAGGCTGAGCCTGTTTTGCCAATGACCCACCAGACACTCACGGCAACTCCCGAACAACTGGCTCAGGCTCGCGGTCTTTTCAATGGTCTGTGTGCCGGCTGCCATGGCCTCAATGCCATCAGCGGCGGAGTGGTGCCGGACTTGCGCTATCTGGACGATAACAAACACGCGGCGTTCCCTGCCTTTGTCAGCGGAGCTTTGATCAATAAGGGCATGCCAAACTTCTCCGATATTCTTCAGCGCGAAGACATGGAGTTGATCCGTCAATACCTGATCAAGCGTACCCAGGATCTGCAGGCCGATCTCAAGGCCGTCGGACACACCGCCTCAAACTGATTCCATGCTGTTTCACCTGCGCTTGGCGACTCCCTAAAGAGTCGTCATAGCGAAGCTATGCCTTCAATAAAAACAAAGAGACATGCCATGAAAACACTTAGCACTCTGACGTTCAGCGCACTTGTCGCCAGCTTGGCTCCGCTGGCTCACGCTGATGTCAAACCAGATCCTGGCGACTACACCGCGCTCCCGCAGGGTACCGATGTGGTGGTGTTGTACCAGCAGAACCCGAGAGGGGATAAGGTCTACTCCGGCGGAAAGAAAGTTGCTGACAATCTTGACCTCGATCTGACTGTCGGGGTCTTGCGACTGATTCACTTCACCGAGTTTTTCAACACCGGGCTAACATGGGATCCGCAAATAGTCATCCCCTTCGGATATCAGAAGGTCGGTGCCACCGACAGCAAAAACTCAGGTTTAGGTGATATCACTTTCGGTGGAACGGTGTGGACCGTTGCTGATCTTGCCAAGAACGAACATCTAGGCTGGTCGGCGTTCGTTACCGCGCCTACCGGCAGCGAGAAAGATCAGGGTTTTGCTTTGAGCAGCAATCGCTGGGCCTTGGACTTGCAAGTCGGTTATATCAAGGGACTGACCGATAAGATCACTTGGGACGTGATCGCTGAGACTGAATTCTATGGCGAGCAACGTTCTACTGATGCCAAAAAAGATCCATTGCTTCAGTTGCACAATCATCTGCGTTACAACTTTACCCCTGATACCTATGCCGCAATCTCTTACCGACATAACTGGGGCGCGCGCGAGACACTTGACCATGAAACCCTCGCCACGAGTCGCAGCAACGGCACACTTGGCTTCACCGTAGCGACGATGCTGGGCAAGCAAGTGCAGGTCTTAGGTCAGCTCATGCATGACACGTCAGTGCGTGAGGGCGTGAAGATTGATAATTCGCTGCAGTTTCGCCTGGCGTACTTCTATTGACTCACCTACAAACAAACCATAAGAGGATTTAACCATGTGGATCAAACCTGCCTATATCGATATGCGCATTGGTTTTGAAGTGACGATGTACTTCGCCAATCGGTAGTAAATCCGACGGGATTGGCGTGCGTTACTGAGCTCTACGCACGCCAACGATATGCTGAGGGGGCGAGGGCGTCCTTGGCCAAGGCATGGACGCCCTCGTGCAGTTGCGCGCATGATGCCCCAGGACTACTGCCATCAGCACCTGAGAGGGTGAGGGATGAACAGCTCCGGTCTCAGTCACCCGCAGAATGGTCGAAGACCAGGCACGTCGTCGTCGCATGTGCGTAGAGCTTTCCATCAGGGCCGACGATACGACCCTCGGCAGTCGCAACCTGGCGACCCGCGTGTAACACCTTGCCTTCAGCACGTACCATCGGCACCTGGCTATTCAAGGCGCGCACCATGTTCACTTTCAGTTCCAGCGTGGTGTAACCCTTTCCGGCCGGCAACGTCGAATGCACAGCGCAACCGACGGCCGAGTCAAGCAGCGTGGCGAACCATCCTCCGTGCACGGTGCCCAGTGGGTTGTAGTGGCGCTGGTGTGGACGACCCTGGAAGACCGCGACTCCCGGCTCCATGTGTATTGGCACGAAGTCGAGCGTGTCACCGATCGGCGCCGGTGGCAGCTCGCCGGCAAAGATCGCTTCGAACATCTCCATGCCCGAGCGACCGAATACCTTTCCCTTGGGCTTCGCGTCCGGCGCACTCAAGCGTGCGCGCACACGCGCTTCGTCGGCTTCCCAGCGAGCGATTACCTCATCGACTTCCATCGGTTACCCCTTTTTTCGTTATGGTTGTGTAGACAAACTGATGGGACGCGAACGCTAGCTCGTTGAGGTCGTGCAAGTGAGTGACCCAAGGAGTTCGTCACGACAGACCTTCAAGATCTCGTCCGCCAAAGGCGAGTCGTCCGGGCAGGCCCGTGACAACACAATCGCGCCGACTGCGCGGGCGAGCATGTCGATCGCCTTGGCTCGCGCTTTCTCGTGATCATCACCATCCATCGCGTTGCTATCGCGCTCAATGCCTGCCAGCAGGCGCTCGATGCCGTTTGCGAAAATGGCCTTGATGGTGTCGGGCTGGCGCGAGGCGTCGCCCCCAAGTGCGGCCAAGGTGCAACCCTGGCTTCGCGCATCACGGTGCCGGCGGGATACATAGGCCTTGATGAACTCCGTGACATCGACGCCTTCGGATTTCGCCGCAGTCTGTGAAAAACCACATGCCGCCGCTTCCGCCATCAGGTCCGCCTTGGATCGGAAGTGCTTGTAGAACCCGCCATGGGTGAAGCCAGCCGCCGACATCAGCTCCGCCACACCCACCCCATCGTATCCACGTTCACGGAACAGCGTCGAAGCTGTCTCGACGATGTGCGCCCGGTTCGCCTGGGCCTGCGCCTTGGTGACCTTCATTTCTTCGTGCCCTTGATGCGCGCCATGCGCCAATAGTCAGGTGCCAACTATACATTGATGTCGATCATCATCAAAGGTGTTGACTGTTTAGATTATGATGGTAATCATTATGGCTCTTGCACTCTTTAGAGGACGTTGGCCATGAGCGACACGCACCTGACAGCATCGACTCGCTTCATCGAAGTCGATAACAATCGATTCGCCTATCGTCGCTGGGGCAATGCTCGATCCACCCAGCCCCCGGTGTTCTTCGTACCGCACTTCCGCGCCGGCCTGGATCACTGGGATCCGGTGTTGACCGATGGCCTGGCTGCGGGCCGTGAGGTCATCCTGTTCAACGGCCGCGGCATCGCCTCGTCCACCGGCACGCCTCGCAACCGCATCGAAGACATGGCGGACGACATCGCCCTGGCGATCCAGGCGCTTGGGTTGTCCCAGGTCGATCTGCTGGGCTTTTCGATCGGAGGGCTGCAGGTTCAGGAGGTGGCGCTGCGTCATCCGCAACAGGTGCGCAAGCTGTTGCTGCTTGGCACAGGCCTGCGCGGCGGCGACCCCAGGATGGATGAGGAGGTGCCCAAGGTCGCCGGCAACCCGGTGCCGACCATCGAGGACTTCCTCTATCTGTTCTTCGGTCGCTCGGAAGCGGCCAAGCAGGCGGGCCTGGCTTTCTGGGAGCGGCGCCACCAGCGCGCCGATCAAGACCCACCGAGTTCATTGGCTGTCGCCCAGGCGCAGGCCGAGGCCTTCGCCGCCTATCTCCAGCCGCTGCCGGGCGAGAACCCATACGCCTTCTTGAACGCGATCAAGCAACCCACGCTGGTGCTCAACGGCGTCAAGGACATCATGATCCCGACGATCAACTCCTGGCACCTGGCACAGAACATTCCGAACGCCCAGTTACTGATTTATCCCGATGCCGGGCACGGCGCGCAGTTCCAGTATCCCGAGCGCTTCCTCAAGCATGCCATTCAGTTCCTGGATGAGTAGTCGGTGGCCTTCGCGAGCGCCGCTTTCGAGTTCGCAGATCAACCTCTGATTCATTTCCAGGCGCTTTTCTTTCTCGGCCCCTAGGGATCAGCAACCATTCAGCGGCGGGCATGGGTCATCAGGTGCACGCCGAATCAGATCCAATTGGATTCAGGAATACTGCCTCATCATGAAAGCGTTCATCATCGATCGTTACGGGAAAAAGGTCGCACTGCAGGAGACGAATCTGCCGGAACCTGAGTTGGGCCAGGACGATGTTCTGGTCCAGATCCATGCAGCGGGTGTAAACCCCTTGGATCTGAAAATCAGGGACGGCGAGTTCAAGATGATCTTGCCTTACCGCATGCCGCTCATCCTGGGCAATGACTTTGCGGGGGTGGTCGTTCGGGTTGGATCACGAGTG
This sequence comes from Pseudomonas sp. B21-056, assembly GCF_026016325.1. Taxonomy (NCBI): domain Bacteria; kingdom Pseudomonadati; phylum Pseudomonadota; class Gammaproteobacteria; order Pseudomonadales; family Pseudomonadaceae; genus Pseudomonas; species Pseudomonas sp. B21-056. The sequence goes on along the minus strand of NZ_CP087203.1, from coordinate 3,268,156 downwards.
CAACGCTTCAAGCCTGGCGACGAGGTCTGTGCACGGCCCGACGACAATCGGATCGGCACCTTCGCTGAATTCATCGCGATCAAGGAAAGCTCTCTGGCGCTCAAGCCGAAAGAACTCAGTATGGAAGACGCCGCTTCCATCCCTCTGGTTGCCTTGACGGCCTGGCAAGCTCTGGTCGAAAAAGCGGGCCTGAAAAAAGGTCAAAAGGTCCTCATTCATGCAGGCTCCGGCGGCGTGGGCACGGTTGCCATACAACTGGCCAAGCATCTGGGTGCTTATGTGGCGACCACTACGAGCACCGCGAACGTCGAGTGGGTGAAACGGCTTGGTGCCGACATCGTGATCGATTACAAGAAGGACGATTTCGAGCAGGTCTTGCAAGGTTACGATGTGGTCTTGAATAGCCTGGGTACCGACACCCTCGAAAAGTCACTGCAGGTGCTGAAGCCTGGTGGACGATTGATTTCGATCTCCGGCCCTCCGGATGTCGACTTCGCGAAAAGCGCCGGGTTATCTGGATTCCTGAAACTGGTCATGCGCCTATTGAGTTACGGCATCCGGAAAAAGGCCAAGCGTCGTGGGGTGATCTACTCATTCCTTTACATGCGGGCCAGCGGTGAGCAATTGCGCCAGATCACCGCGCTCATCGATGGCGGTGTCATACGTCCAGTCGTGGACAGGGTTTTTCCATTCGAGTCGACCCAGGAGGCGCTGGACTATGTTCAGACGGGTCGAGCTAAAGGCAAGGTCATCGTAAAGGTGAAGTAACCCACATCCTTCGTAGAACAACTGATAAATCGATCCCGGCCAAGCCGGGTCGTGGGGGAAAGATGATGACGTTCAAAGCGCTGCTCGCAACAAAAACGGGGAGTAAGATTTCGGCGGAAGTGATCAGCATGCATGAGCAAGATCTCATGCCTGGCGATGTGACCGTCAAAATTGACTATTCGACGGTGAACTACAAAGACGCATTGGCCCTGAGTGGTTATGCCGACGTCATCAAGCAGTTTCCGCTGATTGGCGGTATCGATTTTGCCGGTACAGTGGAAGCCTCGGCTTATCCTGGCATCGCTGTGGGCGACCGTGTTGTCGCGAATGGTTGGGGGCTGAGTCAGACCCATCACGGCGGCTTTGCTCAGAAAGCACGGGTAAAAGGCGAGTGGCTGGTCAAGCTTCCGGATGCTTTCACCACCAGGGATGCCATGGCGATCGGCACCGCAGGTTATACAGCGATGCTGTCGGTGCTGGCACTCGAGCATGGCGGGCTCACCCCGGCCCGCGGGGACATTCTGGTCACCGGCGCCAATGGTGGTGTTGGTTCTATTGCGATAGCGATTCTCTCGACACTCGGCTATCGCGTGGTGGCGTCCACTGGACGCGTAGCGGAGCATGAATATCTGAGCAGTCTGGGTGCCGCGCAAATTATCGACCGTCAAACGCTTTCTGCCCAAGGCCCGGCCATAACAGCCGAGAAGTGGGCTGGTGCCGTGGACTCAGTCGGTAGCCATACGCTGGCAAACGTATTGGCGCGTACCCAATATCGCGGCGTGGTCACGACTTGCGGCCTGGCTCAGGGTATGGACCTTCCCGGATCGGTCTTGCCATTCATCCTGCGCAACATAACTCTGGCCGGTATCGACTCGGTCAACGCTCCACAAGAGGCCCGGGTACAGGCCTGGGCGCGACTGGCTAAGGATCTCGATTTGCACAAACTCGAGCGGATAACCCAAGTGGTCAGTCTCTCGGAAGTACCGGCGGTGGTGGGGCGGATGCTCCAAGGGCAGGTCCGGGGGCGGGTGGTGGTTGACGTCAACGCGTGAGCGCACCCTGGCTTCAAGGCTGTCGCTTGGAATCGGTCGAAACCACACTATCCAGGCTATCCGAATTGGGCGCCTTGCTCGGCCCCCAGGATCGTTCGCTGCGACACTTGAACTTCACGCCTTTACGGGGCGCTATGTCCCGGGCTTTCGCCAAACACAGCTCTTTAGTGACATAGGTCGGCTCGGTTTTGCGCACTTCCACGCAGCCTTCGTCGCCCCTGCAGAGGGTCATAACCATAACGTACACGGTCATCATCTGAGGTTGCTCCTATCGAAGCAATGCGATTGATGCACCTTGCATTGAGCTCGGACGAGCCCAAGCGAGTACCAATGACAGGCGGATAATGAGCCTTCTTTCGAATCTCCAGCAATGGCGCACAACCGCCTTCCGTCGGGAAAACGTCGCTATTTTGAATATTGGTGATTGTGACAAAATCGACGCCATTAAGTTGGCGTATTTGAGGGCGGAGTTGGATGAATACTATGAAAAACTCATGCCGGACCGAATCCGGCAATCCAGGTAATCAGCCGATGGGGGCAGGGCAGAACGACTGTGCCGTGGACAGCCGGCTAAGGCGCCTCAAAGTTCTCGTAAGCCAGTGAAATTGAATCGCTTTTTGGATAGCTGACATACACCATCTCGCCATAATTGCTGGCGACCAACACGTAGGGCCACTTGCCGTTTGCCTTCCTCAGTTGCTCGTACAAGGGAAGGAAGAAGTCTTTGGTCTGGCCTTGGGGATCGTAAGGGACTTCCCCCTGAAAGATTGGATAACGCCCACCATTACAAAGCTGAACCCGCTCCAGCTTGATGCCGTTTTTCTCGAGCACGGTGCGCGCTGGATGCTGCCAGATGGCGAGGTCGACATCCTGGCAGTCGTGGGTCTTTTCGGTGTAAAGCTCGGTGTCCTTGAGGGCTGGGTACGCCATGGCCTGGCTGGTCAGAAGGAATAAAGCCAGGGGGAAAAAACGCGGCATGATGGTGGTCCTGGTAAAAGGAGACGATTGTAAGTGCTTTTTAGCCGGGTCCTAGGATTGCGAGACTGTTTCGTCGCGGTTTGAGGGTTAGTGCGCAGCCAAGTAAACCTGACTGGCTCAGCGCGATGTCAGTGGTTTGTGAGCTGAATTCAAAAGGGATCGGCAGGTACCCGGTTTTAGTCTCGATCAAATGCGGGTGACATCGATGTCAGTTACTGCGGGTGAATCCAAATCCAGCGAGCGTTGGAGTGAAGAGTGCTCATATCGCACCTGGTTTGGTAACATCTTGTTACGCATAATGTATATTATGTTAAATCAGGTGCTATGTCAGATAGGTTCATGAGCAGCTTAAAGCACTGATTAGACAAAGACGCTTCTGGCGTCCACTCTCTCAACGGGCCATGTCCTTCGTGTTCATGGCGCGTCATTGAATGAGGTGGCTGCCAATGAAGCTGATTCAGTGTCGTTTCTCGTCCGGTCAGCGCGTGCCACTGCTTGTGCAGGATGGTCTAGCGGCGCCATTGCCCAAGCTAGTCCCATTCATCTACGTCCAGCTCAAGCTCAGGCATCGTGCATACAACACCGCCGCAGCGCACCTGCGTGCGATCCAGGCTTTCTACACCTATGCCAAAAGCCGGGAGCTGGATATCGATGAGGCCATCTTTGCCTGTCACTTTGAAGCGATTCTGGCGTTACTGGACGGTTACGCCATCTGGCTCCAAAGCGGCCGTCAGGCGGATAATCTGGTCGCCCGAATCGGCAAAGCTAAAACGGCATCTTTTCCGCAGATCGATCCGCGCACCCGTGACCAGTACCTGCGGCTGTTGAAGCAGTACCTGTCCTGGTGTGTCACCCGATACATCCCGCGCGCCCGTCAGAGCTCAACCACCCAGGCTAACATCGATGTAGTATTTGCAGATGTTGCCGACGTCATTGTACGACGCTTTGAGAGCCATATCATCAATGTTCGTCCCGACCACGCTCGTTACCGCAGCCTGACAGATACGCAACTCCATATCATTCGCACACTGATTCGCCCGGGCGCTGCGGAGAATCCGTTTCCGGAGCGATTGCAGTTGCGCAATTGGCTAATGATCGAATTGCTGCTGGAAACCGGTATCCGTCGCGGAGAGCTTCTGAAGCTCTACACCACGGATATCAACCAGGGTTCTCAGCATGCCTATGTCAGTATCAATGACCGCGAACATGATCCAGGCGATCCGCGCGCTGAAGAGCCTGCGCTGAAAACACACGGAAGGACAGTAGGTATCTCCGCACAGTTGTATGAGGTCTACGAGCACTATATCCAGGGGGAACGGCGTCCTCTGCGTGACGGCAAACCGATGAAATTGCTGTACCGCTATCTGTTCATCTCTGACCGAGGCCGCCCGCTGTCGATTCGCGCATTGTCTAACGTTCTCGATCGGCTGTTTCTGACCATTGAACTGGCTCATCCGAGGTTGTTGCCTACACTTTCTGCGCATGACTTTCGCCACACCTTCGCCGACCGTTTCTTGGCTTACCTGGTCGAGAAGAGTGGGCATGACCTCGAGCGCGCCACGGACGAACTCCGACGTGTCTGCGGCTGGTCTGATACTTCGGCGATGCCACGCCGTTATGCAAGTCGTTATCTAGCCGAGTCGGCCAACCGCCATAACGCCCAGCGCGCCTCGGCAGCGTGGAGCCGACTTGACAGTTAAGGAGGTTCGCCGTGACCAAATCAGCCGATCAAGAACAGGCTTCACTCTCCTCCTCTTTTCCGGCCTACGTGTTCGAGGGCCCGGCTCAGGTTGCGATTCGAACTCGCACTAATGACCAGCCAAGATACGTCGATACTCGATTGAGCGTCTGGACGTGGTACGACGGCGGCATGGCAATGAACATTGATTGGTCTGGGCTAAAGCTGAATTTAGAGTTTATCGAAATAGCCAAAGCATTTATGGTCCATATGTTAGAGAAATACTCCCCTTCAACTGCATATAGGGGCGCGAGAATGCTCCATCGGGTTTCGGAAAGTGATATTTCCTTGAAATTCCCATGGGCAGCCGATGCAATTATTAGCGCATTCAACAGTTGGAACTGCTCTAGAGAGTACGTAGTCGTCTTTCGCACGCTTTATCGCTGGGCAATGGATAGAGGAATCACCGGATTCAGCAACGACATTTATCTAAAGATCAAGGATTTCAAAACCGAACGCTCAGCCCCGTACTCTCGAATTTTTCTCTCTCAGTCCGGCTTGGAACTCGATGAGGAAATTCGCTTGCTCAAACGTATAGAGCGGAAGGTTCCTTCAGATGACTGGGTAGATGCTCAGTTCAATATAATGCTCCACCTGGGTTTTGAATTGGGGCCGCGTTCGATTCAATTTCATTCGCTGGAGATTGCGGATTTTGAGGTTATAGAAACCGTTGAAGATGAGAAGTACTACACCCTTTGGTTACCCATGGCCAAGAAGGTTGGTCAACGCCGACCAGAACGAAGGCCCCGCAAAGTAACTACCCGACTGGGTGAAAAGATTGAACAGCATATCTTGGGGCATCAACGTCGCTTTGGTAGCGCATGCGAGCCGCTGTTTGTGAGCCTCGACGGGAAACGTCTCTCGGTGCGAGAGATCGGGGATGCTCTCAATCATGCGCAGTTTACTAACTGGGGAAATCGTCCAGCGCAGCGAAGCAAAACCAGAGCGAGCCATCAGCGGCGTCATTGATACGCAGTACATAGGGGACATCGGTGCATGCGCCCTCCCGGTCCATACGCACTGCCCCTACAATCCCGTCTATGCCTGCTACACCTGCAAGAAGTTTCACCCCTTTGCTGACGGCCGTCATGAGCAGGTGAAAGAGGCGCTGCAACGAGAAGCCCAACGGTTCATAGACATTGCAGAACAAGCCGGAGATCTCATTCACAACCGGCCCCTCGCCCAGCATCAGACAACCATCCTGGCGGTAAGCGCTACGATCGAGCGCTGCCGGCAGCACACGGAGGATGCCGAAGATGACGCCGTCTAGGGCAAGGCAGAGTCTCGAAAGCTTCATTAACCAGGAACAAGCGATTTTTCAGTCATTACCGATTACAACGTCGTGGGGGTCAACGCTGTGGTCGGTCGAGCGCTGGCTGCCTCAACGCCTAAAGCAACAGACCATAACCTTTGAAACACACCGACAATCTCTTGAAAAGTATGGCTATTCTGTTCCTCCTAAAGCAGCCCTCCCTTTGGATTTTCAGGATTTTTGCAAGGCGTTAATCGTATATCTGCAGCGCACCCGGAGTCTGAAGTTTTCGATGGTCGCTGCATACAGTATTGCCGCCCGGCGGCTGTACAACCCTTATTTGAACGTGGCGTATCCGACCCCATACAGTTGGCGCGGGGCGATTTTGACCGTGTCGTAGGATTTCTCCGCGAGAGTGGCTACAAAAACCTTTACGACGCGATCTCTCATCTTCAGGTAATAGCGGATACGATTGATAAACTGCAATTAACCGAGATCGCCATCCATTTTGAGCATGATGCAAAACCAGAAAACCGTCGCCACGACTACATTTCATTGCACGATCCTGATCGTGCGGTAAAACAGCGTAAATCTGATGATAGATTGCCTTCTCGTGAGGCAATGGAAGCATATGCCCTATGTTCGAATAACCCGCTCAGTGATGGAGAAGAAATTTTGCTGCGTGTGATCGATTTATTGATCGCGACTGGGCAACGAGGCAATGAAGTAGCAGTAATTCCCTGTGATTGCTGGGTCGAAAGGCCGATCAAAGGGACGACAGGAGAATTGGTTGTAGATGCCAATGGCAACCCTCTGGTCGAATGTGGGATCAGGTACTTTGCGGAAAAGCAGTTTCAATCCCGTGTTCATTGGTTGGCTGAAAGCGACGTTCCTTTAGCCAGGCGAGCGGTAGAGCGATTAAAGACGCTAACCGAAGAGCAGCGAGAGATTGCCGCTTGGCAAGAACTCCACCCAGGTCGTATTTGGAGCTACCCTCCTCAATCAGTGATCTCCGAGGCAATGGTCTTGGATTGGTTAGGTTTTAGCCAAACAAGGAATGCAAACAGAAATCTGTACCTTTTCCTTACGCGCAACGGCGTCCATCCGTTCGACGATGAGCCAGATGAGAAACGAGGAAAGTCGTTAAATCGACGCTACGTCGCGGGTGAGATTGAACGACTGATCGTCCCGAAGCTCCGTGGACACGCGGTACTAACAGAAAATGTCGGGGGAGAGCTTCGTATCCTACTTAGAACCAGCGAAACTCTTGCCATCGCTTTCGACGGCCAATTTCGTTTCGGTGGACGCGAGGCAAATGTGTTTCGTGCGGTCCCGCGTCGAGTCACCATCGTGGATATCAATCACGCGTTAGGTGACGATGAAAAATATACGTCCATTTTTTCGCGTCGTTCATTAACTGAATCCGATGGGACTCCGATTCGGCTAACAAGCCACCAACCTCGACACTGGCGAAACACCATTTACCACCTGACCGGTATGAGCGATGTTCAGCAAGCGTTGGCCCTGGGTCGAAAACGTCTCGACCAGAATGTCTATTACCAGCACACAAGCATTGAAGAAAACACTGATGCCCATCAGGAGTTCTTGGCGTTCAATAGCCATCACGAGCGCATCGACTTTCTACATGCAGGCATAAGAGATAGGCGCATTCAGGGTGCGTTGACCGACAGTTACCATGCTTTGTTGTCAGATAAAGGCACGACCAGGGCAGAAGCATTCCTCACCGTGCACGCCACGGCGCTGCATGTGACACCCTTTGGAGGCTGCATTCACGATTTCTCCCAAGCGCCCTGCCCTAAGCATCTTCAGTGCTGGAACGGCTGCTCGCATCTCCATCTGATGGGCACTCCATCCGAGCGCGCCAATCTTGAGAGACAAGCCGAGAATTTGTCTACCGCAATTACCATCATGCGCGATGCCGGCGCCGGAGAGGCAGGCAGCGATGTATGGCTGGCGGACCAAGAGGACAAGCTCAACAATTTAAAATCCGTCCTCGCACGCGATACCAATGTAGGTGTGCAACGCGTATTTCCGAATGGGCATCCAATGACGATTGCGGACACGGACAAACGGCACAGCTCTGTTTCAGATGATTAGAGGCGATCATGGCTCATCGACAGACCTTGAGAGGCGGGACCTTGGATGAGGCGATCGACGCCCTCCTCGCCCAAATGATTAGCTTAGGACTAGAGAACGCGCCTATTTCACGCCCCGAAGTGCAGCGTCGATTGGGCCTAACTAGCCGAGCTACCTTAGTGGGGGACCGTGGGAGGCGAATCGAGTCCGCCCGTATCGCACAACTCAAGGAGAGTGGGAGAGATCCAGACGGTGCCCGCCGCCGAAGAAGCCTCGAAGAACGTATTGCTAATCTGCAGGCGGAGAATGCCGACTTGATAAAGCAGCGAGACCAGCTCTATGAAGCACTGTCGGCAATTGCGCACAACTGTCTGCTGAAAGGATTGGATGTCGAAAACATACTGACTCCATTGCGAAAGCGGTAAGTGGCAGAAAGGTTGCCAACGCCGCCAACTTACGCGGCGGGCAGGCAAGATTGCCTAACCGCTAGCGCGTCGAAGATGCCGTTAACCGATCGAGCGTGTTGGTCTCATGCTTGCCGAGATGCCGGTGTAGCCGAAAAAATGATACGAGGGTTTTGCAAATCGGATGTGCTGGACCCCAAGGCCTCAGTGTAGATATGCCCTCCCTCCAGACTATACACGTAGGCCGCCTCCTCACTGATGTCATCCACTGTTTCGCGCACCTCTAACAGCCTCTCCATCTTCCACCCATCACTTCCGTTCAGATAAGCCGGTGAAACCAACTGCGCATCCAACAGCCAGATGTCTGCTCCCTGTTCGTTAAGTAGCTTCTCAAGCGCTGAAATGCTGGGAAGCATAACCATGCTAGTCAACGCTTCACCGCCTTGTTGTCGACCCACTCTGACGTAAAACCAGGGACAATGAGTGGTCTGCTCAACGTACTGCCAGTACTGGATAGAGTCATCACCCAGGTACGCGCTGAGGAAAATCTCTGCTGGTTTGTGAGTGATGAACATAGCGCAATCCCAAAAGTGAACACTATAGATTGTAGCCCTATAGAGCTCGCAAAGGCTTCATCGTTCCTTTTGCGAGGTCGGCAATATGGAACTGAAACAGGCATTTGGCGCGGCCCTGAAAAAGCTGAGATCGGAGAGGAAGCTTTCCCAGGAAGATTTCTCCGACGTGAGTAGTCGGACCTATCTCAGCACCTTAGAGCGCGGTCTGAAGAGCCCTACGATTGAGAAGGTAGACGAACTGGCATCGGTATTGGACGTTCATCCGCTGACCATACTCGTAGGCTGTTATCTGCTTCAGGATCAGCCGACTTCCCTTGAGAAGCTGTTTTCTCGTATCCGAGCGGAGCTATCAACCGAAATCGAAGGGTTATCTGAGGACTAAGGGGCGACTAGCTTGTGCTAATATCCCAACTGAACTGAAGGCGGAATCCGCAACCATGAAGCAACCTATTCAGTCAGAAAGCAGCCTCAGTGAAATTTTAGAGGGGAAGCGGAAACGTCGCGATGCGTTGATGCTTGCTCTTAGCCTCGCGTCACCCTCGGAGCTTGAAGGATCCGCTCAGCGTTTGAGAGAAGTGATGAGAAAACCGGCTGAATCAAGGCGTCAACGAATTCTCCCCCGAAATTTTCCCTCTGAGCAAAAAGTGCGACTCCTCTCTTCTTGAAGAATTTGCGCACGCTGATTGCTCCTCCAAGGTTCTAAAACTCAGAGTGCTTAAGAATCTAAAGCTGACTCATAAAGCTTGTTCTGTAGATCTGGGATAGATGACCTGACAAAATGCCACTGTTCGATAAGCAAGCTACTTATCCTATTCCAAGGAGAGGAATGATGTACGGCCCGCCCCTTCACACATTGTTGTTCGCTCCGCGCTATAAATGCGTACCAGGCCTGTGCCACCTATGACTCTCCCTACTAAAACTCACTTTCACAGCCTAGTCCGCGACATGCGTGTGGTGATGCAAAAGGGGATGCTAGAGCCGGACTTGATCCTGGGCAGCGCATTAGCAAAATGGTGCAGTAACTGTTTTCCGGGATTGCCACAGTCCGGTCTACCCGTAGCAACCCTCCTCTTGAACGAGCCTGCCGTGTGCGCGTTCGTGGCGTTTGTAAGCAAGCTTGACTTCATCGAGTCGACCTACTGGTTCTCCTCGGCGTACGCGCAACTGTTGGGAAGCGAGCGCAGAAAGCAGCAGGCGATGTTCTTTACTCCGCCATCGCTAACGAGGCGTTTGCTTGACGACCTGTCAGCCCAGGGCGTCGATTTTTCCAATCGCAGTTTTTGTGACCCCGCGTGTGGCGGCGCTGCGTTTTTGGCACCTATCGCTATGCGCATGCGTGATTTGCTTCGCCGACATGGTGCAAGCGCCCAACAGATAGTGAGCCACATTCAAGAGCGAATTTTGGGATTTGACCAAGATGCCGCCCTATGTGAATTGTCAAAGCACTTCCTGCTGATGGCGCTCCATGACGAGGTTGTCGCGACTGACACCTACCCCGTGTTTCAGGTCTACCAGGGCGACTCGCTTCTACAAACCAAGCACCTGTGGGAAAAGCTCGATGTGGTGGTATGCAATCCTCCATTTAGAAAGATGCGCGCTGAGGAAGTCAGTCAGTACGTCCACGAGTTTGAAGACGTTGTTCAAGGCCAGCCGAATCTGTATGCCCTCTTCATTGCCTTGTGCATCAAGCTTCTCGCTACGGGTGGCATCTGCGCACTGGTCACCCCGACTAGCTTTTTGTCTGGTCAGAACTTCTCCAGGCTGAGAAGTTACATGATGACGCAAACCACGTTGCTCGGTATTGGTATGGTTGGTGACCGTATTGGCGTCTTTATGGATGTCCAACAGGAGACCGCATTGACGTTAGCGCGGCGAGAAAAAACAGGGCATGCGCCAAGCACCGAAGCGAAGGTGTCGTTGGTTTCAAAAGACGGTAGTTACATTGACGTGGGTCTATGCATCTTGCCCAACATGGGCGCCGCGTGGCCAATCCCCCGGTTGGAGAGCGACATCGCACTGCTTAAAAGCGCAGCAAAATCGAAGGCTGGCTTAGTGGACTACGGTTATGCGCCCCGTATCGGCGCGTTTGTGTGGAACCGTGACACACGCACAACCTACGCCTCGACGAAAACGGCTGTCGGCGCGCGTGGCGACACGGTGGTTCCGCTGCTTTGGTCCAGCGACATTGCACCTAACGGTTCCTTGCGCTTTAACGGTGCGGCTAAAGCGAACAAAGAAGGCTGTTTTGTAAATATGGGGGCAAAAGACCATCGTTCCATCATTCGCCGCCCCAGCGTCTTACTGCAACGCGTGACATCCAACGAGCAACCGCGACGATTAGTTGCCGCAACTGTTCCGACACAGCTCATAGAGACCTATGGCGGATTCGTTGGTGAAAACCACACCGTGATTCTTGAACAGATAGCCCCTGAACCTGCATTGACACCTGCTCAGTTGGTGCAGTTGCTTGGGACGCCGACCGTAGATCGATACTTCCGCTGTATCTCTGGAGCGACCAACGTATCAGTGTTCGAGCTCAACCAACTCCGACTGCCTGATCCTGGCCGGCTCAGGATCTACCTCGAACAAGGCTTAGACATGGCAAATGCTGCTCGAAAGGCATTGGAAAAGCAGTAAACCTTTCGCTTATGCTGCCTAAAAGCTGAAATCAATCGACTTAAGCAGGGCACATGGCATCACGGAAGAAGCTCAACGACTTAATGGAAGCGCAACAGCGACGGCGCGAGGAACTTGCGCAGCTGTTCGCGGCACGCAAACCTCTCGCCCATGCAAAACCTGCACTAAAGACCCATGCGCGTAAAACGGTTCAAACCGTCCCGGTAGAAACGCCCGCTCCTAGCATCGTACCTCGTGCACATGAAGCTCTCATCGCGATGTACCGAGATGGCAGCTTGCAGCCGAGCGCGCCCTCCTCAACGCTTTTAGCGCTGGCAGATCTTTATCTGCATGCTGCCGAGCACCGATCACGACACATCGTGATGGCATGGCCCGCGGCGCCCAAAACCCTGCCTCTGGTACACGCGTTGGCTACGTTGGTACGCTGGCATCAGGGCGACAAACAAGGAGTTCGCGGCTTGCTTTTTCCAGTGAAGAGCAATGCCTTTTATGGTCTGAATCACGTCCATTTCGATCGGACAAGCATTCTTCGAATCGCTCACAACTTGCTTGAGGTAAGCGCCGACGCCAACGCAAGTGTGACTCGCTCCATGGGAGACAAAGACGCCTTTTACTTTTCCCTATCCGACAGTAATTTTCCTCAAAACCTAGACGACCCATTCAATCCGACAGTTGGTGAGCTGCTGCCTCACTTTTTGGCGACGCCAGATTTTGACCGTTGGCAATCTTGCGACGAGCACCTTTTGGCGCTTATCCGAGCCAAACTCAGAAGGAAACTCGCGACTGCTTTAAAATTGAACTGCGCAGTCATCGGTGATCCGCGTACAGCACCAGATGCCCTCTTTGCACTTGATGGACGGATGTCAGAGACCGAGCTTCGACGCGCCTGCAGAGATCTGGCTCGGTTTGGCTCACCGGAGGTCGTTCTAGTCCAGGCTACCCGAGCAATTCGTATGGAGGCCAAAAGCTGGAAAAAGCAACTGGCGCGCTTCTGCATAATGCTGGAGGACGTATTTCAAGGTCGCCCCCCTGGCGTTATTGTAATCACTGATGAGCCCCATGCTGCTTTTAGGATCAAGGAGGAACTCTGGGAGCAGAACCGCAAGCGGAACCCTTCAAGTCAATGGCACACGCCCCACGAATTCAAAATTTTGGGTGTTCCGAGTACTGTCGGTGGAGCGGGATTATTGGCGCCATTGGCTCAGGAAACCCTGCATCCCGCTCCGCGGGAACTCAATGTTTTTATCGTTGATGCGGATACGGCCAAATCAGCTAACAAGCTGGTACGTATCGCCAATGCTGCACCGGGGGGCAAAGAGTCTGCCAAACCACTAATCGACGCAGCGTCGTACCTTTCTCGTCTTGCAGCCCTCCCCTGCGGCGTCAGGCATATGTCCGACTATCTGGCAGGTATTGAAGTGTCGCAGCGGACACGCGCCGCTTTCGATTGGCTCAACCACCTGGGTAACGTACAGGAGTTCGAGCGTACCGTTGGCGTTGGAGACCAGGGGCCAGCCCTTTTTGAATGTCTTCAGCGTAGCTCACAACTATTCTGCAATTATCACGAGGCGACGCCTTTCGCGCATAAGTTGGCAGAGCTTGTTTCCAACGCTGCAAAGAGCTCAAAGCGTAAGGTTGCCATCGTGTTTACCAGTGCGCTGTATCTGCGCCTCGCCGAACGCTTCCTCGCGGAGTACGACCAGTATCCCGATGGGCTGATATATGACTCCTTTCAAGGGCGCGTACAACTGTTGTGTGCCGCTCACCTCGAAGAACGCCTTGATGAGCTGCAAGGCTCGACACTGGTTTGTGCTGGATTAAACGAGGACTGCCTTCGTCTATTGCTGACCGATGATCGTGTTCCTTCCCATACGGTGGTTTTGCTAACCCAGCGAGCCGGGCAGTTTCTACGGGCCACGCTCAAGCCTATCGTCGAGCTAATGCCCGAATTCAGATCCTTTAAGCCTCGGATGGAATCCATTTTGAGGAAACTGAAAGATCTCCCGGAAGACGCTTCTGTACTTTCCACTAGCGACTATGTGCTACCTACCTTTCGTGTCGAGTTGTCATCCAATGTTTCCTCTGAGGGGCATGGTGATGGAGCCGAATCTTGGGTTATCCGACTTGACAGCAACGTGACGCTGTTCCGCCATGAGAAATCGGAAATGTACGTCTACGACCCGGCTTCGCCGCGGGCAGCAGATGTAGGCTTTCGGACTTGCCACGTCGGCTCCCTGGAGGTGGGTGATAAGGTTTTTATCATGTCAGCTGAGCTGCGCGAGATGGTCGAGCAAGTACTCCGTGAAGCGGGCGTACCTATTCAATCGGATAAGACGTTCGAAACTGCCTTGAGAAGTTATCACGAGCAGATCCAGAAATGCCTCGCTAAGCGATTCGCGCAGGGCTCACTTTCTGACAAGGTACGCGTAATACGAGAGCAGATGCTTGAGCTTGACCCTCTTCTGGAAACCAAACTTCCCGGGGCTCAGGCGATGCGCCAGTGGATTGATTTAGGACGCTCACTCGACACCCCGTTCGAGCAGCTTCGGCCACAGGCGCCACAGCGCGAGGAGACTTTCAAGGCATTTGCAACGGTGCTCGGACTGTCTCCGTTGGAAGCTGCTTACCAGTGGCAGCGCGTCATCACGGCGGTACGTAACTCGCGTCGGCTAGATGGTCGCCATGTCGCCGACATCTATGCGTACATGCTCCTGCAGCCCGAATCCGTTATGGCCAACTCGAGTATCAAGCGAACGACTTTGAATCAGCTTTTCGACAAGGCGCGTGAAAGCATTGCCTCCGTCGAGTTTGTCGGACTTTCTAAGGAAACGCTGCAATGAGCCAACCCACGCTTCGTGACGATCCGGCAAAGATCTCCTCTACCCTCAAGGAGGCGGTCGTCGATAGCCTTCTGAATCTGACGTATGCACAAATCAGCGGCCATGGTTCCACAGGGCAATATCTCTTCGGAGCTCGTCCAAGAACGTTGTTAAATTCTGGTTTTTTGCTGCCCCAGCGCAACCAATCCGGTGACGATGAAGTGACATCGCCTATCTGGATTTCGTCGCACGGGGTCCAGATGCAACTCAATGCCCTCGCGTCTTCAGTGATAACGGTATTCCCGAGGCTATGTGTCTACGTGCGCGTGCTTCCCCGTGAAGAGGATCTCAAAAGGCCAAACTGTCGTCCTGTCTTTATGTTGCGCCGGGCTGTGGTTGACGAGATTCGGGCTGAACGTAACCGTCGGCTGGAAGAAGCGTGGGAGAAAGCCAAAGGCACTTATAGCTCGAAATATAAGCATCCCGGGTGGACGGCAATCCGGTCGACGATTGTTGAGGAAATCTACGCAGCGAAAGGCATCCCGAGAGATCTGCTGACCTCGGATCTTGCTCACGATTCGGCCGAAGCCGAGGATTTTTCTTCAGCTGAAATGGAAGAACTTAGTGATAGCACGAGGGAGGGAGCGCTCGTCAACTCACGCGAGGCTCTTCCTATCAAAGACGAGCACTTCGAGCCATTGGCGGTCCCACACAAATGGTTGCGATTGGATGTGGAGCTACCACCACTGGAACTCGATACCGCGAAATCCATTGAAGCTCTTCAGCAAGACATCGACAACCAGTCCTTGCGTATGAATGAGGCCGTGAACAAGCGGCTGCAGGATTGGGCTGAAAGCGATGATCTGGACTCTGGTGGTAAGGCGTGGGGGTATCGGCACCAGTTGAGCATACCCGCCAGTCAATACTCGAATTGGGCGGAATTTCTCCAGAGTGCGCGCACGTCTCAGCTACCAATAACATTGCCGCAGATACACTTAGATTGGGATCTCGAGCTGCATACAGACTGGCTCGATCCTTCCAAACGAAATTTCTTTCTCGCAATTGAAAACGTCAGCAGTATGCCGACTCAGCATGTAGACGAGACGGAGGAAGCTATCTTCCTCGTTTCTCTACAAATACAGCTTCCGGCTGCGCTTCACCATCCGTTGAAACTCGAGCGAATTGACCCTTCCTATCGCTATAACAAGTACCTGACACATCCAGCCATGGGGCACAACTGCGGAGTTGTGCAACTACAATCCGACCCTGCGATTCGGACTCTAGAGACTACGTGGACGCCTCGTTACACCCAGCCGCGAATCACTCCCACGAGCGCTGCTGGTGTCGTGCGAAAAATACGTGCCTTGGCCCAACCAGATGGACTTGATGGGTTGGAGGCGCTGGTGCCAGCCATGCAAACATGGCTTAACAATTTACCCGAGCAAGTGTCGCCTGCCGATGGCCTATCCGCTTCCGACGTAGCCGGAATTGCACGCGAGGAAGAGGCGTTTCGCCACGACATCCGAAAATGGACCACAGAGATGGCGACTATCGCTGCCGGCCTGAATTGCTTGAGGGAATCTCGTGCGGCTTGGCGCGAGCGAGGCACGCAGGCTGACCCAAAAGCAATTGTTTATGAAGCTTGGCTAGCCACTAACGAGACAATGGCGAACTTCATGCAGGCCCGTTTTGGCCAGGACGACAATGAGTGGCGCTTGTTTCAGCTTGCTTTCATCATTGCGAATGTTCCTGCTTTGGCCTCGCGAATTCCGGAGTATTCGCACCTCTACAACGAAACCAGAGACGACGCTGTCACCCTCCTTTACTTCGCGACCGGCGGCGGCAAATCTGAAGCTTTTTTCGGGCTGCTGACCTTTAACCTTATGCTTGATCGGCTTCGAGGTAAGCAGTTAGGGGTCACTGCGCTCATTCGCTACCCGTTGCGATTGCTAACGATCCAACAGGCCCAGCGGTGCGCACGAGTACTGGCACATGCTGAGCGTGTCCGAAATCGTCATGGCTACGGTGGTAACCCATTGTCCATAGGATTCTGGGTCGGCAGCGGCGGCTCTCCTAACCGTCACAATACTAAGGGGGTGAAGAGCATCCCAACCATTTTGTCTGCACCTCCATTCCTAGCGGCTGAGCGAGCCCTTCGGGAAAACGACGCCAAATATCACACTGCCATGCGTGCCTGGCGCAAGCTGCCCAAATGCCCTTTCTGTAATTGCGAAACAGCTTTGCGGCTATTTGTTGATAACAGGGACCAAATACTGGGCCATGTATGCACCGATATCCAATGCGATTCAAACGGTGGTAGCTGGCGGCCCCTTCCGTTCTACATTGTCGATGAAGACATTTACGATTTAGCACCGTCCGTGCTTTTGGGTACCGTCGATAAGCTGGCCCTCATTGGCCATTCAGCTCGAACCATTCGGCGCATCTACGCGATGTTCGGAGCGTCGCCTTGGATGAATCCGGTCAGCGGGCGGTTGTACGTTCCTGAACCTCGTGAGCTAGCTGCGGGGCCTGACGCAAAAGGCATGGAGGGGATATACCCTGCTTATTCGGCTGGAAAGCGCATTTTTCACGATCCATTCCCCAGCCTTATCATCCAGGACGAGGCACACCTACTCGATGAATCGCTGGGCACCTTCGCCGGTCTCTTCGAATCCACACTCGATGCCGTCTTTGAATACCTGTCCAAGCCACTCAGCGGCTTGGTCGCAACAGATAAACAAGGGCGTAGGCGCCGGGCTAAGGTGATCGCCGCGTCCGCTACCGTCTCTGCTCCTGAGAGGCAGCTGGAGCACTTGTACCAACGCTCGATTCCGGCAACACAGTTTCCCGAGCCGGGCCCAACCCTTTACGAATCATTTTATTCGGTACCCGCTCCAGCGGAGGATGTAGAGCGTCAAGCGCATCCGGACATCGAAGTGGCGAGCAGCCAAGCCCGTGTTTACACAGCCTTCATGACCAACGGAAAGCCGCATACGACGACAAGTGTTGCGGTTTTATCGAGCTTTCATTTCAACGTCACCCGCCTGTTCAACGACCTGACGAGCAATGACGCAGAAGTTTTCCAATTTGCACGCCAATTGCTCGTGGAGCACGTCTCCCGAGGCGCTCTCGAGGCGCTGCACAAGGACGCATTAGGTGAGGCCTGCGCATCAAAACTGGCCACTCTCATTGACCTGCATCGCATAGCCTTGACTTACGTCACCAATAAAAAAGGTGGTGATCAGATTATGGCTGCGGAGGCGGAGGAAACCCGCAAGCGACACCTCAATGAAGGAATGGATCTGAGGGGGCTTGATACTCGACTGATCACCGGTTCGGTGGAGCAAGGGGAAATTCAAAATGTCGTGGATACTGCCCAACTTCGCGTAAATCCAGGGCATCCTTTTCAGCCGCTACAAGATCAGTTGCGCTCAGTCATCGCGACATCAGCCATTTCACACGGCGTCGACGTCGACGAGTTCAACTCTATGTTTTTTGCAGGCATGCCTTCGGACATTGCCGAGTACATTCAAGCGTCCTCGCGCGTGGGTCGTGCTCACATTGGGTTCGTTGTCTTGATACCCACGCCACAGCGTCGTCGTGATCGGCACATAGTTCATGTGTTCGACATCTTCCACCGCTTCCTTGAACGTATGGTGCAGCCCGCGGCCATCGACCGATGGGCAGAACGCGCAATCGAGCGTGTATTCACCAGCCTGCTTCAGGCTTATTTGGTTGGTGTGGTGCCAAGTCGCGAGTTGATTCAGCTACCAGAAGATCAGAAAGCCAAAACATCGGATTTCAGTGTTATTCCCAACATTCGTAAAGAATACAGGTTTCGCGGAGAAGCATTTATCAACGAAATCAACGATTTCATTGAGCTCGCTGTGGGGTTGCGTGGCGTCTTCGCTCCCGAAGGAGAGGAATATTACCGAGCACGTATTGACCGGAGGACTCGCGATCTACTAGTCAATGTTTGGAGCAGCCATATGTGGGGCAGCGGTTTCCTGGACGGTTATTTCAAAAGTCAAACGGAAGTGATCTCCAAACCTATGACATCGCTACGCGACGTGGATCAGGCTGGCATCATTCAAGCCTCGTATTGCGATAGCGAAGGCAAGGTACAACTCTCCAATGAGGTCTTGGCGGTAATGGATTTCGTACGCCACGGAGTAGCAAATAACGACAGCGCAGAAGATGCGCGGACGGGAGATTGAGATGGGTACTCGTAAAGGCTTTCTTGCTGCTGATGACGATGACAGGACACTCACTGCTCCGACAATGTCACGATCTCGTGGTCAACTTGGATCAGCGTATGCCCCTGGCGCGTTCTTCACATTTGAAGGTGGACTGGGTTCGTGTATTTCAATCCCGGACCTTACGGCAACGACTGATGATGCACCTATTCAAAGCGTCACGAAATCGCAAATCATTTTGAGGCTGCATGAAATCTGGCAGAGCTGGTTCTTAAGGGCGTCTGCCGCGGGAACTGCCGACCGTCCGGTCGTTCCACAACAATGTCTCGAAGAAGCGATTCTTAATCGAGGCGTTGTGTCGCCTCTGGGCGCCGATCGCTTGGCATTCTTGAGCCCGCTGCGGATGAAATACGCACCGGCACCTCTGACCTTCGTTTGCAATAAATGCAGCCTTTTTAAACGTTTTACATCCGTTCGCGATATGGCCAAGAACATGGACCAACTGCGAAACAATCGGTGTACATCAGTGGACGCCAAGGGGCCTTGCCAATGGCGGCAGGTCGATGTGGTTTTCGTACATTGGTCGGGTGAGTGGATGCCAGTCACTCCGGGTCGTTGGGAGTGGGATGATCGTAACAACACGCCAAGACTCTCCGGTGAAGAATGCCAGCTTTGCGGAGGCAATGAATTTAAACTGAACACCGATTCGCCCCGAATCGGTAAGTGGCACTTCTACTGTGCTAAACCTTCTTGCGGGCACAAAGGGGCAAATGAGTGGCGTCAGCAAGATAAATTTACGACAGAGCTTTTTCGCGACCAAGCCAGTTCCCGTCTAGGCGAACGACGGATGGAACCCATCTCGTATAGAGCATCGTCTGCATACTATTCACAGTCGGAACAGTTTGTTCTGTTTCCAGAGTCGGAGCACCAGTTGATCACTCTGCTGGAGCCACAGAACGATGATCAACTTGCCGCCTTCATAGGTTCCCTCTTCAGATTTGGTGGCGCTGAGCTCACACCAGCAGAAATGAAGGCCATTTTGCTGGCTGCCGGTAAAACCGGGGAATGGGAAACGTACGAGAGTCTTTGTCTAATGCGTGAAAGCGCAGTTTCAGGAGATGGGTCCCTTAAAGCGGTAGTGGACAGTGAGCTCAAAAAACTGGTCACGAGATGGACAACCAGCAGCCCACCACTCATACCTCCCCGAGTCGATCTTCCTCTAGCCATAACTCAGCAGCTTGCGTCGCGCGGCGAATACACTAGCCGCTTCGACCCCTTCGTTCTGGCAGTCGAGCACGAGGCATTGAATAGAGGCAAACTCTCCGCGCCGCCTGACGGGGGGCGCGCTAAGTTTGTGCGCTTCAACCATCTTGATGATGACCTTGCGCCAAAAGGGGCGAACGCTAAGGCCAAACAGGAAGCCGAAACCCTGCACTTGATGAAAAAGCTTGGCATGGCAGATCTGGGTTTAATCCGCGAATTTGACCTGTGCCGATTCACCCATGGGTATACGCGTGTTTCCGCCACTCCGATATTGAACAAGCGCAACAAGGATGTCCCCGTTCGATTGAAGCTCTTTGAGCCGTTGAATAATGGCAAACGCCCTATCTATGTCATGACCCAAGCTAACGAAGCACTCTATGTGCGCCTCGACCCCGAGGTTGTGTATAAATGGTTGCAGGCCATCGGGGTATCAGATTTGCCCCAGTGGGACAGCAGCAGCCCAGTCAAACTGGGCGGAAAGCTGCTGGAGGTGGCAGAACCTTTTGGTCGCTATTTCTCCCTTCTCAAAGAAGGGGATGCCACCACGTACCGCTACGTGTACACCCTCTTGCATACCTACGCACATGCACTTATGAAAAACGTGGCTGAGCTGTCAGGATTGGATCTTGGGTCCATGGGGGAGTACATCTTTCCTCTCGATCTCGCATTTGTAGTCTATCGAAACGGAACCACGATGGACTTGGGTAATTTGTCATCGTTGTGGCGGAACGAAAACAATCTATTCCTAAGACGTTTCCTAGATGCCTCAATCCATCGCTGCAACTCTGGTCGGCTTTGCGACGCAGCGGGAGGCGCCTGTCCTGACTGCATCATGATTCCGGAAACGTCGTGCGTTGCACAAAATCAGCTATTGTCACGTGCCGTACTGAAGGGTGGTCCTCCACCTCGCGAAGATGGGACGCACAAGGGGCAGCACATTCGCGGTTTTCTCGAGATGACTAACGAACACAATGAAAGCTGAATTACTCCACGCCTTTAATTTACTCACCCCACATTGCGATGTCAGCGCCGCCTTATGTGAGGCCGCAGGTCAAGGCGCGCTAGATGTACCCTTGGATATTCATTCCATTTGTACTCGTGTGGGACTCCCGCAGGCACGAGCTGCAGCGGTAGAACGGACGTTGATGATAGGTCAAACGTGCACTTTGTTCGTGCAGTCAACACCACACAAATGGCAAGTGGGTGATCGTGTTCTTGCGTTGGAGTTAGCTCCTTTTTTACACGGCGCCCGACTTTATCGAATACATGTCAGTCATGCTGGCGATCAATCACCAATCCGCATACAGCAGATGGTTATGACGGGGATTCCCGCTCCCAGCAATTCAGAAATAGAAACGGAGTTTGAAAACACGAACGAATTGGACTTCACTTCAGAGCTCAACCGCATTGGTCCATCGCAAGGTCCTACAGACGCAGCTGAGGTTCGCCGGCGTGCGGTGGTAAAAGTCCGAGAGAGTCTTCCGGCGCTTGTCGCTGAGCACCCACTTACCTTGATGGCGCTGCATGCAGATATCGAGCGGGTCTCGCTGCAGCAAATGATCGACTCATATCGCAACATGCTTGCTCAACAGCTGAGCGAGAACATATGGCAAAAATTCTTCGATCAGAATATTTTTATACTGACGATGTTGTTTTGTGGACCCGTGCATTTGGTAAGCGGTCAGTTTCATGCCCAGCCCAGTGGAGTCCGAGGGACAGGAGCCCAAATAGGTGACTATCTTTTTCGAGGAGCCGGTCAGGTTCTGTCAATTGTCGAGATCAAAAAGCCCTCTACGCCTCTGGTACAGAAAAGAGAGTATCGCCATGGCGGCGGGGTTCATGCGCCAGACTCAGAGTTAAGCGGGGCAGTTAGTCAAGTGTTGTATCAGCGCCACTCGCTACAAACGGCGTGGGGGGTTCATCGTGATGATGAGGTGCTTGCAGGCTCTCGGCCGGACAATACCCGTTGTGTGGTAATCGCAGGAACCCTCCCCGCCGAGTCAAAGCTACTACGTTCGTTTGAGACGTTTAGATGTTCCTACAAAGATGTCGAAATAATCACCTTTGATGAGCTTCTGCGAAAATTGGAGCTTTTTATTAGGCACCTGGCTGCAGATTAACAGCCTTCCTAAAGGCATAGTGACTCATCATTTATCAGGGATCGGCATGAGCAGGAAGCTTTCCTCCTATTTGAAATACGGGCGATTAGGTGAGGTTATTGCACTCATACAGGTGCTCGCGTATCACCGAAACACCAGTCGAAGTGAAGACGGGCTTAGAAAAGAACTCTGCTACGCTCCAATCTCAGCAATATCTTGGATTGAAGTAGCGAAAAATCACCCAGAGCTCTTTCGGGTACGTTTGAAAGAATTCGGTGTCGATCGAGTGTCCCTCGTATCACGTTATGTTCTGCTGTATTCGTCAGAAAATAACAAGCGGATCAGGGCGCCCCTTGACCCATCGGTGGTTAACAAGCTGATCGAAATTGCGGTCGAACTACACGATAAGGAAGCGATGCGGGCCGAACGCTGGAAGGTGTGGGTGCCTGTGGTGGCTGCGCTTGTCAGTGCAGGTGCCGCTGTTTCGGCAGCTTTTCTGAGAAATGATATACTACCTACCGCTCCGTCCATTGCATCATGCTCGACTCAACCACAAACGGTCTCTCCAGCTCCGACAACTACACTATGTACCTGTTGCTCTGTTGCGACTGGTGAAGAGCAGTCAGGATCAAACCCAACGCCGAAAAATGAGCTTCCCCCTGATGCTTTTTCAGCTCGCCCCGGCAATGGGGCGCGGCACTGAAGTTAGCTGATAGCGGGTTGATCTTGGCAACAGAGCGTAAATCTGGACGTTCACGAACCCGATAACTCCTTTCCATCATTGAGTAACTTTCAGTAGATGGCAGATTGGTCTCTCGAATTCTAACGCAGAGCTTTGAAAGCTTCAAAAAAAGTTAGGCATACTAAGCCTCGTCAAAATTGTCACACTGGACTATTTATGCCTCCTGAGCTATTTTTTTCGTATGACGCATTAAAGTCAAAATCTATAATGGTTAGGGATATTTACAAATGGCTTGGTTATTCAATTAATTCCTCCAGCGATCTTGGGTTGTATTTGAATTCTGTATGCAGCGCAGTAGCGCTTAAAGAAAAAGCAGAGGAGATACCTGAAACTCTTCAGGTCAATGTACTCAAGGCCATGCGCATCATGAACCTGATTTTAGGAGCAGACCCGCTTGAAAATTCAGAAGTTCTGCTACTTTGGAGGGTTGCCAAGAAATCTCTGGAGCATGGGCGGTCGAAATCTTCGGTCGGACTAGATGCTGCTTGGGAGTTAGATATGCTTGCTCATGTGAGGCACCGAGGCATCAGTGCTAGAATTGCTGAGCCAGATATAAAAATTGATATAAATGGTGCTGAGTACTCCATCGCATGCAAACGTCTAAACACACCAACTGGGCTCGAAAATTTAATAAAGGATGGGTGCGAACAGCTTTTTAGACATGGGGAAGGAATAATCGCCATAAATTTAGATATTGTCGCTGAACCCTCCACTGTGCTTGAATTTAATTGCTTCATAGATGGAGAAAATTATGCACAGACCCTCATTGATGATTTTCTATCGGGGCAGCGCCACAGTTTGCATCGTTACGTTGAAAAAAACGAAAAATTAGATGGATTTCTAATTTCGGTATCCTGCGCCACTCGAATTAAGGAATCTCATTCAGATCTAGATCTTTGTACTGCCTCAAGGTATCTAAATTATCCGAAGAGTGCTAATCATCAGTCCCTTCGCAGATTTGCCGCTTTCTTTGGAGCCATGCGTAGGCGATAGACGCTACATGCGAACGAGAGTAACTAGGATGCAAGGCCGCTTTCGGATTGAGCTTATCTAGAAGTCGATTCAATAGTCCGGAATCGAGAAGGTCAAGCATTCGGCTAGCCAACACCATCGAACTTTGAAGCAAGCAGTGTTGATCTTCCAGAGGTGACGGGAAGGACAGACCACCCCAAATGGTTTGAACCCCTTACTACCCTCGCCCTCGTTATCCGCGAGATGCCCAGTTCGCGGCCTATTTCCGACGTTACGCCCAGTTCAAACACGCCCAGGTTCTGGATGTTTTCCACCAAAGTCTGCTGTTGCGTTTGATGGATGGTATTGGCGGGAACGCAGGCCACAACCAACAGTAATTTGGTGAGGTATTTTAGTGTTCGTAGGACCTACAAGAGACGACTCATAGTTGCTCTTTTACTGCTATTAGGTAGTCGCTACGAACCGTGACTGTCCGCTTTCAGCTGTGGATTCAACCGTTCGACC
Source organism: Pseudomonas sp. B21-056 (assembly GCF_026016325.1). Classification (NCBI taxonomy): domain Bacteria; kingdom Pseudomonadati; phylum Pseudomonadota; class Gammaproteobacteria; order Pseudomonadales; family Pseudomonadaceae; genus Pseudomonas; species Pseudomonas sp. B21-056. Next base: position 3,244,060 of record NZ_CP087203.1, on the reverse strand, counting down.
CACAGCTAGCCTCTAGACCGCTTGGGGTCTGCGAAGAGGCTGCTTGAGCAACGTACATACTCTTCGAGTGAGCTTTCGGGAATGACCACTGAAATGCGAGGTCTACCCAGCCCGGCCTTAGGGTATACACGAGGGCGTCGGTGGTATCAGACCCACAGCAGGCGTCAATGGTGTGCTTGGGACATGATAGATTCCGGCATTAGGCTACTTCCAGGACCAGCGACAGACGCCGACCCAGCAATGCAAGCGCACGCTCGATCTGCTCAATTTTCGAGGTGTGGATGAAGTCCACCAAACGGTCGACAACCTGCAGCGAACAGACCATTCGACGGGCAAGCTCGGCGCGGCTCACGCCTTCATCACACATGGCATTCCATAGCAAGATCTTGGCCGCAGTCAGCACCGGCAAGTGCAGCACCATCGCAGGGGCGCTTGGCACTGAGGGTACTGGAATCTTGCGTCGCTGCTCTACGTACAATGACAGTGCAGACTCGAAACCATTTAGGGCTTCGGCAAATGCTTCGCACAGCGTACTGCCTTCGGCATTCATTTCCGGAATATCGGTGCATGACAACCACACACCGGTGGGCTCGGTATGCTGCACTAGCGAGTAGTGATGCATCGCTTTATGCCTCTCTAAATTTCCTAATCTTTCGTTGATTTTCCGTAGCCTTCAACGTCGAGTTTCGGTCGGTCGCTCACGGGCTATGATCGGCAGCGCAAACGCAATCTGTAGTACATCTGGAGCTGGTTGTGCTCTGGGTCATATTCCCCGCGACCTCCCGTCGGCAATCATTAAATGCGATCTACTAATCAATGGACTACTCTAATCGGGGCCAGCAAGGTAATCGCTTCGCAGAATGCATGTACATGCATGACAATCGGCGCTGCAATCAGTTCGGTACTGGAATAAGCAATCGTGACACGCTAGAGGAAGTCAAAGGGGCTGGAGCACGCATACCGGCCTCACTAATGTCCTGCCCCTAGCGCTGTACTGATGTCAGGGTGGTACGCTTGCCACCTGACATTCAGTGGTCGAATTCGACCTCAATCAGAACGATAGGGGCGCGCTTTTGCGCCATTGCCAGTCATTCATATCATCCAGTTGATACGCCAGATAAGACCGTGGGCATCGTTGATGCTCTAGAGGATTTGGCCGACGTGCAAGTATGCCGAACAGCAACCTGCGTCGAGGTGAGTCCTCTGCGTCCTTACCCTCAATGGAGTAGAGCTTGGAAAGTGTCTAGAAAACCTGGGGCGATTCACCTTTAACAACTTGACCCAACTTCCCTCGGGGCGTTGGGTCAAGCTCGGGCTCCATCAAAATCTCAAAGCGTTTTGCTGGGTCTCAGTATCAGAGCGCTCCGCGTCGCGATCCCAAGATTGGGCAATATGCTCAAGCATCGCCCTCGTCCGAACCGATCCCGTAGATGCCTCAGCCCATTCCCGTGTTTGCTTAGCCAATGCGCGCTCCTGGTCGCCCCCTTCTCCTATCGCCTTGCCAAATACTCCCCTCATATTGAAGCGCTCGATGCTGATCCCACGCTCGACCTGAGCGGACGCCAATGTTTCAATCACATTCCGTACAGCTTGATGAGGCCAAGCACCATCTTGTGTGCTCAGTGGGGAATGTGCCAGAACCTGTCCGATCAGTTGATCCGTAATCTCTGTACGATCCTGCTCCCTCGACAACCTCTGAACTTCGAGACACCACTCAAGCAATGCCGTCTCGTCAACCTCCTCCCCCGACTGGCCTGGGAGCGTCTTTAAGCTCTTGAGCAAGCGGTAGGCATTCGAGGCGTAATTTTTCTCGTGCTCGGAAATCTCTCTCGGGTCCTCACTCTTACCCCTAAACACCTTGCAAAGCATTTCCACAAAGAAGCTTGGTTGCTCGAGAAGAAGCCGGTGCAAGATCATTGGGTCATTTCGAAGAACAGGGAAGTAGGCAAACTCCAGAGCAGCCACATCAGATAAGGAGATGTCCATGCGGGCAGACAAATTCAAGATAGCATTTTCGACCTCATAAGAACTCAAGCTAGCCTTACCATGCCCCTTAGAGTTCTGCTCAGTGATGCTGTCCTTTAGCAGCGAAACAAGATCAACAGTAGGGACGTCAGAGAGACGCCGCGAGGCCGCACTAAGAGCTGCGGCCGGCCTGCTTGCACATCTGTATTTTTTTATCGCAAACGATAGATCCTGAACGTTACCTTCTATTTGATAAGCGGTTTTCTGCGACCAGTAGGAGTTCTCAACCTCTTCACCAAACGATGCAGCATACGACCACGCTCGTGCGTTTTCTGGCAGCGACTCGAGTACCAACGCTAAACGAGGCGAGCTCAAGCCAGAGCTTTGAGCAGAGGATCGGCCGGCTTCTTCCCAAGCCTGGCCCAGACGGCTAAAGCCATCAGCCAACACTGCTCCGGCAATAAGTTCAAGCTCTGCTACAGAGCTTGTGACGATCTTTTCAAATAGCTCCACAAGGTCGTCGTAAGGTAACTCTAGCCCTCGGCAGGCATAGCCAACAAGTCGCGGAATTTTGACGCGCCTCATCAGGTCAAGGAGCCCTTGCACGCCGTGCGCCTCTCGAATAGCTCGTAAAGCATTCAGGCGAGCATCCTCAACTAGTGTGATTGAGTCGACATCGTCGTCGGCCTGCCCTTCCACGGGGGGCATCCAATCATCGAAAAGCCAGCTATAGTGCTCAAACAGCGTTGTGGGCGCATACTTGTCCACTAAGCTCGCAAGTTGCCCCAGTCGCTCCTCAGGGATAGCCCAGTCGAATTTAGAGAACTTCTGGTGACGCTTCACCTCCCGATTCAGAGTTTTCCAGATCTGTGTACGGGGCTCCTCTGGTGCGGAGTTCAGAGCGCTATCAAGGCCGCCCACGACTGCTTCAAAAGCGGAATCTTGAAGCACCTGAAGCGAGTCGATAATCGATTTCCACCGTTCATCACGATGGCCCGCCTCTATGATCGCGAGCTCGACAATCTTGCCTTCGCTTTCCCATACCAAGCCGTAAGTCAGGGTTTCGCCGCCGCCTTCCTCATACTCCCGGAATTTTGGCTTTTCAGTGGCGGAACTGTTGTCGCCAGATCGTGGAAGAAGTGTCTCGAGCAAGGGCCAGGCGATCGTGGGTACGTCTTTCACGACTGCCTGCAAAGCAGCTAGACGCCGCGTTGTGTTAACTCCAGCGCAGGGTATCCATGAGAGAAAAATGGCTCGCAGGCTGTTAATCGGCCGGTTGCTCATCTTCCCGCCAGGATCAATCGCAGCAAGCTCCGCTAGGCAACGCACTGCTCGATCAAATGTTCCAGGAATCCAAGCCAACACCTCCAGAGTCCAGAGTAGGCCGCAGTGGTAGGTAACAGGGGTTAACATTCCTGGATATTCATCGAAGATCGGGCGGATGGAAGGTGATGGGCCCTCAAGCTGACGCTCAAGGGCCTCGAGAAAAGAATTAGGGGATGCTTCCGCAAGCAACGCTAAATCCTGACCTAAACTCGCCATCAGCCGATGGTCAGATGACAGCTCCGGCAATGACCCGACGAGGTCATCAACGAAGGTCTTGGGACTTCCGCCGAGGACTGTGAATTTAGCCGGGACGTGCAGTACCGCCATGTGCAACAACGTAGTCATCAGACCATTTCGAAGATGCTCGCTGTGGGTCGTATCACGCTGAGTATGACGGACGAACGGATCATCAGGACTCGGCGGTTTATGCGATCGCACAGCAGAGGCGAAAACGGTGGTAATCGCATCCTTGAAAAGCTGAAGATGTTTGCGGCCGACATACGGAGCGAGGTAAAGGAATGCATCCACCGGAGCTCTAGTAGCCCACAAATTGCCCACGTTTTCGATAGGTGAATCTGGCATAATCAGGAATTTGCGAAGCTCGTCTTCCGCATCCTCATAGTCCTGCTGAGTGAGCGACGAAATAATGGACTGATCTTCCTCAGCATCAGATGCCCACGCGCCGGCAAGCATGACAGGGATGAGTGGTTTCGTGTCATCGAGCCATTTAGGCTTCACCGCAGTGCCACTGGGATACTGCCTAGCTAACACGGCCAGACTCCGTCCACATATCCGTGCCGCTTCGTACCCTTGATCCTCGGTCATCCCCATCTTCGCGATTGCGATACCCAGTTCTCTGCTGGATGGACGGCGTAGCTCGATATGCCCATGGGTCTTGTCATCGGCTCCGGCGCTCACCACGGTTGGCCCTCGTAACAGCATTTGCCCCACACACTCACAGGCGGTGTTTCTTGGTAAGTAAATGAGACCTGATTTGCTCAAGAGAGCATTTGCGGCATCTGCCGTATCAACAATCAGCGTGCGAGACTCTAGGTAATGCCGCACCGGTTCCGGCGCACTGCGGATGGCAGCCACTGTGAACGCGATCACCTCATCGGTGGTATCGGCAGAATATGCCAGCCGCCCACCCTCTTGTCTTAGCTTCTGCAGAAGCTCTTCCGCCTGTTTCTCACGACCAGCCAATAATACGTCTTCAACAAGCGCTGGCTCAAAACGGGTCGAGAAAGACTGCCAAAACTCCTCTGTGCTAAGCATTCCGGCCGGAGGAGCGATTTCAAGCTCAAACTTGGCCCAGCGGGAAGCAACGGCTGGGCATTTCGAGAGCCAATCTTCCAGCAGCGTACTCTCCAGATAGACGACGCCCTTCCAGTCTCCGCTCGCATTTTTTCCTGCTAGCCAATCCTCAACCTTTGCGCTCGTGTCGTTCCATGTCCGTGGCGTAACCAATACTAAGGTAGTGTCCGCCCTCTCATCAGCACTTACCTCAGCGGTACGCTTGTCATAGTCGGCGTTCGCCTTGGTCTTACCGACCCCACTTGTGCCAAACTCCCAGATCGAACGTCCGTCAGGAACAAATGGTGAAGTAGAATCCGCGTCCAGGTATCCGTCGTATCCACGCACCTGGCCCTTGTCCCCTTGAGGAAATCTGATTCTTCTAATTTTTGGCGAGGTCGCCCAGATCAAGTCTGCTACTAGACCAGGTATCTGGACGCGAGATTGCAGTGCATCAGCCCACTGCTCCAACTGAAGAGCGGTAATCCATTTCAATGCCTGTCTCCTTTCTGTGCTGTTGCAGGTGGCGGTACCGCACATGGCGATGCGGCAAAAGGCCACTCTACTCCACTGGCCAATGCCATTGTCACATATCGACGCCTCACCTTCACGGCTGGAGAGCATGGGCAAATGGATCTGCAGTTGACGAGGCAACCCCTAGCAGCTCCAAGCTTGTTCGGAAACCTTTGACATATAATACGGCGGGCCTTGGCACCAGCAAACGTCCTCCGCCAGGAGGCCCAGCGAGACTCACTCACTATCTCTTGCATCGCTATAGCTGGATTCAGCCATACCAGTTCAATAACGGACTGCCACCAGCTCAGTCCGAAAAAGACTTAACATCGTGTCCGGGATCAGTTGATCCACTACGGTCTGAAGAGCCCTGCTATCGAGAAGGTAGACGAGTTGGCAACTGTACTGGACGTTCAGGAGTGCCTCTCACTTAATGTCGTGGCGCCTCTATGGTTTCACGAATTCGGCACGACCGGATGTGACAATAAATGGGATTTTTTGAGAACCCGGATTTCCGTCAGCGTCCTCATAGCTCAAGTGCGCATTTCCGCTCCGTGGTTCGTAGGTGGTACCCATCAAGTTCAGTGACTTAGTTTTTTCAGTAAGCTGTTTCATATCTCCAAGCTCGATATTCCTGCAGTTTACGAAAGGCTCGTCCAAGCTCAATAGGACATTGTAAGCATGGTAGCCTTCACTGCGAACTGTGATTTCGTTCCTAACATCGCCGGGCTTTCTGCCACTGCCACTGCTGCCGGTTTGAATCGAGAACTTCACTTTAATTTCTTTCTCTCGCCTTATTCGGTCAGCTTCAATAGCCAGGAGGCGCTCCTCTCTCTGCGTCAGCGCCTCCTGGGCCAGGATCGTCTGCTGTTCGACAGAGTTTTTCAGTTCTTCTGCTTGAAGCTTCAGCGCTTCGGTACTCTTCTGAAGTTCTTCGGCCTGCATGTTCAGTGCTTTTGTACTCAGCCTCAATTCCTCACCCTGCTGCAGGAAGCCCAGGACCAGCCAGAGGAACGCCACCGGACCAAATGCGCCAGCGAGGAAGTCGCCCACTTCGTTCAAGGGTATGCTGCCCAGAGTGTCGATGCGCCCCCAGGTCAGCGCTACAATGCCGACCAAGTAGACCAGCGTGGCAGCGCCACCAATTTCCGTCATGTGCTGGCGGAGGTGCCATTCCTCCTGATTCTGTTTTGCTTGAGCGCGCCTTGTATGGATGCGCTGCCTCACTAACAAAGTTGCGATAGTCGCCACCGCCAATACTGCGATAACCGGCCAGAACGCCAACCCTTCATCCGACGCAACGGGTGGAGTGCGCCAGAACACTCCACCCGCCGGTTCCCACAAACCCGCCATTGCAACTCCTTCGCCCTATCCATAGTAAATGGCCAGCGATGATAGCGGTGACGATGTGCGAAGGGAAATCAGTAACTGGCCCGCCCCCCTAGTCATTCCGACGCGCCGGTAGCCCTGACCTATCAGATGGAGCCCAAAGCATAAGTCCCACGAAATCATCTTGCCGGGTTTTGGCCGAGGGCATGGTTTTTTGAAAACCAGTATTCATTACCTTCTGGACTGGGACCGTTACAGGTCGGGGGTGAGGTAACTGAGGACCGTGGGGAAACTAGATCTATGAACATCAATCTATGAACAGTTGCGTTAATTTGTAGAGCAGTTAGCCAGCAATCTCAGGCTCAGGAGCTGGTTATGAACATCTGACATCGCCCACTTGTTAAACATGGAGCATTGCGCAACTAGATCAGAACTTGGCCACTCAAGTAACGCGCCTGCCCGGACCGACAGCCAAAGGTAATCCGCGCTCAGCCCAGCACCGGAATCACTCGCGAGGGCTTGACCGATTTGAACGAAAAACTTGAATAGATCTCTTTGACCGCCGGCAAGGTTTGCAGCACCTCTCGCGCAAACTCGCCGAAAGACTCCAGGTCTTTGGCCACCACTTCCAGCAGAAAATCGTAGCGCCCGGAAACGTTGTGACAGGCGACGATCTCCGGGATTTCCAATAGGCGCTGTTCGAAGGATCGGGCCATTTCCTGACTGTGGGATTCCATCATCACGCTGACAAATGCGGTGACGCCGTGGCCGAGCGCCTTGGGCGAAAGAATCGCCTGGTAGCCGGTAATCACTGCGTTCTCTTCGAGAATTTTCACCCGTCGCCAGCACGGCGAAGTGGTCAAGGCCACATGTTCGGCCAGTTCGGCGATGGTCAGCCGGGCGTTGCCTTGCAGGGCCTCGAGTAAGGCTTTGTCAGTACGATCCAGGCCATTAGGCATGTCTTGCCTCCAAGTTTTGTTTTCCAGAGCGTTTATTCCAATTGATTGGTTATTCCTGGGTCAATTTGGAATTTTTCTTGTTGAAATTGAGCATAGCATTGTAGGAAATACAGGAGCTTTCACCATGAACAATAAAAACAATGAACTGGGCTTTTCCACCCGCGCCATCCATCACGGCTATAACCCGCTGGACAACAACGGCGCACTGATCCCGCCGATCTACCTGACCTCCACGTTCGCCTTCCCTACCGCCGAGTACGGCGCCGGTTGTTTCGCCGGCGAAGAGTCCGGGCATTTTTACACGCGGATCTCCAACCCCACATTGGCTCTGTTGGAGTCACGCATGGCGGCTTTGGAAAACGGCGAGGCGGCGGTGGCCTTCAGCTCCGGCATGGGAGCCATTGCCGCGACCTTTTGGACCCTGCTGCGCCCCGGTGACGAGATCATTCTCAACCGTACGTTGTACGGTTGCACCTTCGCCCTGCTGCACCACGGTATCGGCGAGTTTGGCGTCAAGGTGCGCCATGTTGACATGTCCAACTTGGCCGAACTGCGCGATGCCATCAGTCCTTCGACGCGCATGATCTATTTCGAATCCCCGGCCAATCCGAACATGCAGTTGGTCGACATCGCCGCGGTGGCTAAGATTGCCCACCATCATCGGAATGTCACCTTGGTGGTCGATAACACCTACTGCACTCCATACCTGCAACGCCCCTTGGAAATGGGTGCGGATGTGGTGGTGCATTCGGCCACCAAGTACCTCAGTGGCCATGGCGATATCACGGCCGGCATCGTGGTTGCCAGTCAACCACTGGCGGACCGCATTCGCCTGCAAGGCCTCAAGGACCTGACCGGTGCGGTAATGTCGCCTCAGGACGCTTTTCTGCTGATGCGCGGGCTCAAGACCCTGTCACTGCGCATGGAGCGCCATTGCAGCAACGCCCAGGTGATCGCCGAGTATTTACAAGCACACCCGGCCGTCGAATGGGTCACTTACCCCGGCCTGCCCTCCTTTGCCCAGTACGACCTGGCGTCGAGGCAAATGAAGTTGCCCGGGGGCATGATCGCCTTCGAACTCAAGGGCGGCCTGACCACCGGCCGGCGTTTCATGAACGCACTGGAGTTGTTCGCCCGCGCGGTCAGCCTGGGAGACGCCGAGTCCCTGGCCCAGCATCCAGCCAGCATGACCCATTCCACCTACACGCCTGAAGAGCGTGCGCACCACGGGATTTCCGAGGGGTTGGTGCGTTTGTCGGTGGGCCTTGAAGACATCGCGGACCTGTTGGCCGACATCACCCAAGCGCTGGATGCCTGTGCTCAAGGAGGTTGAACATGTCCACCGCTTATCCCCTCGTGGATTGTCGCGCCGTTGAGCATGGCGCCCAACCGAACTGCGTGATCAATTTTCCGCTGCATAGTTGACCAAGGCACCGCACCCTGTGCACTATCGGGCAGTACCTCTTCGCAACGGATCAACCATGATTCTCACCACTGACCACATGCTGTCTGCCAAGGGCCTCTGCGCCCAGGCATGCGCATGCGTGTCCGTTGCCAAGAAATCCAAGAAACAGCCGCTCATTTGACCGGGGCGCTGTCCCGTCAGATGAGCTGACAGGACAGATAGCGCCAGGCCTCCTCCCCGCTTGATTCCCATCCCCTCCTCTGACGTCGACTAATCGGTCTGCCTGAGGAGTAATGCATGTCTAATTTTCGCGGTATCTGGATTGCACTGGCCACGCCCTTTCATTCGGGACACGTCGACTTCGACGCGCTCGAAAGTTTGGTGAAAACGCTCCTTTCAGGAGGCGTGAGGGGGCTGGTCGTATGCGGCACCACTGGCGAAGCCGCAGCGATGAACAAGGATGAACAGCTCGAGGTACTGGATGCAGTTCTGCAGATCGCTCGACCTGACCAGGTGATCATGGGGCTGTCGGCCAACAACCTGCAGGAAGCCCTGGCATTCCAGCAAAAGATCCAGAGCCGTGACATCGCCGGCGTTCTGGTTCCAGCGCCCTACTACATCCGGCCTTCGCAACAAGGCATCGAGTCATTTTTCCAAACAGTCGCTGATGCCTCATCTGTCCCGGTAGTCCTTTACGACATCCCCTACCGAACAGGCGTGAGGATCGAACGAGAGACGCTGAGAAGGATCGTGCGTCACCCCAAAATCGCAGCGGTCAAGGACTGCGGTGGTGATGTCGAAACCACCATGGCCCTGATCAAGGACGGCAATGCAGAGATTCTGACCGGCGAGGATATCCAGATCTTCACAAACCTCGCCCTGGGCGGAGCCGGCGCAATTTCAGCCTCGGCACACATCCGTCCAAATCTGTATGTCCAGATGATGCAGGAGATGGATAGAGGCGATGTCATATGCGCCCGGGCTACATTTTACCGCCTCCTGCCTTGGATAAAGATGGCGTTCGCTGAGCCTAACCCGGCTGTCATCAAAGCAGCTCTGAGCGTCCACGGCCTGATCAGCAACGAGCTTCGTGAGCCCATGCAAACTTGCTCATCAACGACAATGGAGCGACTCAGATCTGTGCTTTCAGGTTTGACCTGTCAAAGCGCATAGATCGGGCGGCGATCTCATGGGTGTGGTGCTACGCCCAAGAACCACCACACCCTAAGCGTCGTTTCGACGAGATCTTCGTAATCGGGCAACAGTAAATAGCTATTTGACGAGTTGCCGCCGCATAAATGACAGCCGGCGTAATCAGGCAAGGCGGGGTCGCCGTTCCTTTACTTTAGATCACACAGAACACGATATCATTGTGCCTCCATCGGGCGTGCAACACCTGGCTCTGCCCTTTCGATCAGAAACCCGACCCAGGTGATTAGGAATAATGGAATATGCAAAGCTGGAAAATCAGGACCCATCTCCTATTGCTCACTAGCTCGTTACTGTTTGGTTTGTTGTGTGTCGGCGGCCTCGGGCTCTTTGGAATGCAATCTGCAGTACGCAGCCTGGAGACAGTCTATCTCGACCGAGTCGTACCCCTGAGGGACTTGAAGAGAATTGCTGACCTGTACGCCGTGGACATCGTCGACGCTACCCACAAGACGCGGAATGGCACCTTTACCAAAGCCGAATCGCTGACCCGTATAGAGCAAGCCCAGCGGGAAATCGATCGAACATGGCAAGCCTATAAATCGACGCAACTGATCCCGGCAGAAACGCATCTGATCGCGCAAATCGAGCCGCTGATGGAGGCCTCCCGCGGGCCATTGCAAAACTTGCAGGGCATGTTGCGTCAGAACGACGATGCCGGTATCGCACGCTTTGCGACCGATCAGTTGTATCCACTGATTGACCCCTTGTCAGCCAAATTCTCCGAGCTGATCGAAGTGCAACTGGTCGAAGCCAAAAGCCAGTTCGATCAGCAGCAGATCGCCTACACCTTTTACCTCAAACTCAGCCTGTTGATTCTGGTCCTGGCGCTGGCCACCGGTGCGGCCTACGGGTTGTACTTTTCCAGGCTGTTGAGCCGCCAACTCGGTGCTGAACCCACAGAACTCGCCGCTATCAGCTCGAACATCGCCCAAGGAAAACTGGCCGGTACACAGCTGGATCAGCGACAGCCGTCGACCGGGGTTCTGCACTCCGTTCAGGCTATGCGCCATAGCCTGCGCGAAATGATCGGCAAGATCGGCCACGCTTCCGAGCAGATCGAGGGCACTACCCTGCAATTATCTGCGTCTTCCGAACAAGGAATGAGCAGCGCCGCTCTGCAAAGCGAGACAGCCTCGTCCATGGCCGCCACGGTAGAACAACTTTCCGTGAGCATCACCCATATTGCCGACAACGCAAAACAGGCCCAGAACACCACGCAGAAAGCAGGAGAAATCACCGATGACGGCATGGCGGTGATGCACGAGTCCATCCAGGAGATGGGACACATTGCCAATCTGGTTGCGCAAAGCTCATCCGATATCGATCAGTTGGCTATTCAGTCGAACGACATCAGCCTGATTGTCGGTGTGATCCGGGGCATCGCTGAACAGACCAATCTTCTTGCGTTGAATGCCGCCATCGAAGCGGCCCGAGCCGGCGAACAAGGCCGTGGTTTTGCCGTAGTAGCAGATGAAGTTCGCGGCCTGGCCGCCCGCACCGCTCAATCCACCACGGAAATCGTTACGTTGGTCAACACGATTCAAAACGGCATGAACAAAGCCAAAGAGAGCATGGCCGCCGGCTCCGAGCGCGTGACCCATGGCCAGAAACTGGTCGAAAGTGCAGGCGAGTCCATGAGCAGGATCAAGAGCGCGCTGGACGAATCTCTTGCGGCCGTCAGTTTCATTTCGTTGTCGTTGCAGGAACAGCGCGCAGCCAGTGAGCAGGTCGCGTGCAGCGTCGAAAAAATGGCACAAAGTGTCGAGGAGAACGCCGCCGCCCAGGGAGGGATCGTGCGAACGACCCAGGAACTCAAGGCAATGTCCAACGGACTGGAAGTGATTCTGCGGCGGTTCAGCGTCTAATCGCAGCGACCGTGGGCGGGTAGGAGGCTGGTTTCCTGCTGCCCCGCTCAAAAGTAACTAAGCACCCACTCCTGAACGGCTGGCGTGTCATTTATATCTCCATCAAAAACGTATTGCGGGTCATAACCTTGATTATTCCCCCGCACTCGCTCTCGCCAGACTTTTAAGGGCAACCAGAACTGGGCACCACTGGGTAAGACCTGAGAGCCAATGTCGATATACAACGTGTCACCACTCGTTGGTAAACCAAAATGGGTCGCTCCAGGAGCGGCCAGAACCGCATCGGCAAAATCCAGACAGGCACTTGCACAGAATGAATCCGTCACCAGCACAAGCTGGCCTTTGAATGTCTTTGGATTCGAATCCTTAGAGCGGTCTTGATCGAGCGACGGCGTATCTGGCTGTCGTAACCAGTCTTTCCTTTCCACAAGCGCAGCGCTCATCGACTCACGCATACCTGAAACAAATTTGTAGGCGTCGCTGTTTTTTCCGTAATCGCTTTCCATGCTGGCCAACGCGTTATTCAGCGTGGCAAGTGCAAGAGGAGAAACCCGCCACATTGCATACGACCGAGAGGATTGATCCAGGCTTTCGACAAAAATCCCTTAACAACATCCATATCAAAACGATCGACCGTGTAAGAGTTTCCATGCCAAAGCAGATTGTACCTATTTGTCTCTTAGAGACACTTCGCGCTTGAAGATCTCCAACGTCTTCGGCCCGATGCCGTTAAAACTGAGCAACCATCGCTCAAACTCAGCTTCTTCCATTGGCCCGCTCTGCAAAGCGTTCATTCGAGATTCCAGTCCGGCATCCAGGCCTACACCCAGCTCGTGCAGTCGCCGCGCAGTGGATTCATCGTATCGTGCGTAGCCCGCTTGCCCGAGGAGTCTGACAAGATCTCGATGTGGGCACCGGGCGAGCTTCGCAGGCGTATCCAGGCCATGCCGATCAACCAAGTTCCGGTACGCCTCAACGGCGACAGAGGAACGAATCCTTTTACCGATCAGAAAACTGGCGAGCAGCCACCGATACACTCCGTGGCCGCTCGGATCGTCGATCTCGATACCCAGGTCGGCAGCGGAAATTGGCGTCACCCCTTCGATTGCCTGGGGTCAGCGGAACGTGGATAGGTGCGCTCTTCCTCTATGGAGCCGTCGGCTTTGTGAATCTTCACCGAGGCGGTTTTACCATCAAAGAAATCTGTCAGAGCGCTCACCAACTCTTGCTTAGTGGCAGCTCTTTTGGAGGCTCGCTCTGCGCCGGCTTTTTTAAGTTCCCAGCCATCCGCAGAAGGGCTCAGGTGATAGTTGTCCATTGCCTTGCTCCTCACATTTAAATGGATTCTGCTTCGTCCTGAATATCTTCCTCCGCCTCGGCTCCATCAGTGGCGTCGGCATCGTTCAAGGGCGGTGAAGTGGGCTTGTCTGGATCGTTTATGTAGGGCACGCCGCTAGGGCCGTGCTCTTCAAGTCCTTCAGTCTTAGGCTGCATGCTGGTTCTCCTTCTTCTTTCTGATAGTGATTGGAGGACAGGCGCTGCGAGGCGTTCAATGCCATACGAGCTTGCGCTGGCGTTAGCCCGATGAGTCGTACCTCAGAATTAACAACGTTTAACTCACCAGCCAGAGCCCCGCGACCAATAATCAGGCCCTCGTCACCGAACTGGCTACAGCATGAGTACCGCAAACCAAGCACTGAAAACCCGGAGCCCTCATAGCAATAAGGCCCGCGCACAACCATGGCCACGACCCAAACTCTGGTTATCCATGTTGCTAATCGGCACCTGCAGCACCGCCCTGGCTGTCGAGCCATCGACGCAAGACTTTATAGACGACTCAACCCTGAACGTACTGAGCCGAAATTTCTTCCTGCAGAATGACTACCGATCCCCCTCCCCGGCGGACAAAAACTATAAACAGGAATGGGCTCAAGGCTTCATCGCCTCGTTTTCCTCCGGTTTTACCCCCGGCACCGTCGGTTTCGGTGTCGATGCCCATGGTTTTTTCGGTGTGAAACTCGATGGCGGCAAGGGCCATTCCGGTACGGGATTGCTGCCACTGGATTCGGATGGCCGCAGTGAGAGCGACTTCTCCAGCGCCGGCGGCGCGTTGAAACTGCGCGCGTCTCAAACCACTTTGGCCTACGGTGAGATGACCGTGGAAACCCCGGTGTTCGACACCGCCGACAAACGTCTGCAACCGGAATACGCCACGGGTTTTCTGCTCGACAGTCGGGAGTTCGACGCCGTGCATTTGCAGGCCGGGCGCTTCACCGCTTTCAAGAATCAGGATGCCTCGACCCGCAAAGGAGACTTCACCGGTTATGGGGTGAGCACCGATACCGGCAGCATCAGTTTCCTCGGTGCCCAGCTATTCGAAGACCAGCCGTTGGGTGGTGCTCTGTACGCTTCCGAGCTGACTGACACCTGGCATCAGTACTACGCCAACCTGCACCTGAAGCAATCCGGGTTCTTTCTCGACAGCAACGTTTACCACACCCAGGATTACGGCAAAGCCGAGGCCGGCGCGATTGATAACACTGCCTATAGCCTGTCCGGCAAATACACCCTCGGCGCTCAGGGATTCACCCTGGCCTATCAGAAAATCCATGGCAATACGCCCTTCGACTTTGTGGGCGGCGACTCGATCTACCTCGCCAACTCCATCAAATACGCTGACTTCAACGGCGCTGGCGAACGCTCGTGGCAGGCCCGCTACGACCTCGACCTGGGCGCTTTCGGTGTCCCGGGATTAAAGTTCATGACCCGTTACGTCACCGGCCGCGGCATCGACGGCACCCATGCACCCCAAGGTGGGGCGTACAATCCGTTTGACCCGGACGCCGGCCGATTCGTCCCGCAACAAGGGGATGGCGGACGCCATTGGGAGCGGGATATCGATCTACACTACATCGTGCAATCGGGGGCGGCCAAGGATCTGTCCGTGCAGGTGTCCCAGGTGTCCCATCGGGCCAACCGCGCTCAGGGCGGGGATGACATCGACCGGATTTACATCGTGATCGAGTACCCCCTCAAGTTGGGACGCTTTTAACCGGTCCGTCTCCCCCCCGGCGGTCTTGGCCTCAGCTTTGCGCCAGCCACTGAAATCGCTGATGGCGCCAGAGAGTATCTTGACGACCATGGAGGTCCCTCGATCCCCCCAACAGTCAATGAAGCTGCCGTTGCCTCTGTAGTTCCCGCTTGAGCCAAGCACTGGCCAGTTGCGCGCCTTCTGGACATCGCACCTCATAGGCGTTGCCACTCATGCTGCTTTTAGTGGCAGCAAGATCGATGAAGTCTTCTGCACTGCTCACCATGTCCTTACCTTCCAGATAATCCAGCTTCTTCTGCAGATGCTCCCGAGCCTGGGTTCCTGGGAATTCCGTCCCGTTACGCACAAACCGGCATTCACTGTGTTCGACAAAGTCCAGCAAGCCGGTTATCTCTTGAGTGGCTTGAGGCGTGGTTTGAGCCTGCACATTGGTTACGATTGCGATAAGGCCAATACCCGTTGCCATCATCCATTGGCTGATCGGTCCAGCCGCCGCGGCTATCCACATTCGCATGTTTCATCCTCGTATTGGTGCTGATGCGATTTGACTCATTCAGCTCGACAAACATGATCGCATCCTGCTCTGCGATTTCCACTGCACAGTAGAACACAATGAGTACGAATGAAGGGGGCGGGCGCCCCTTTGTACGTGACGCCTCCCAAGCCGAATCGTTGACATCGCAAGCCTTCAAGAATATTGATGACCCAAAGGTCATTGATATTCACGAGGCCAGATCATGCCGCAGACCAACGTGCTCATTGTTGGAGCCGGCCCTACCGGATTGACGCTGGCTCTCTGGCTCAACAAGCAAGGCGTCGCTGTAAGAATCGTGGATAAGAGCAGCGGCCCGGGTGAGACGTCTCGTGCCATGGCGGTTCAGGCACGCACCCTGGAGCTTTATCGTCAGCTCGATATGGCCGACGCGGTCGTAGACGCCGGCTATAAAACGCCCGCCATGAACATGTGGGCACGAGGCAATCGCAAAGCGCGGATCCCATTGATCGATGCGGGCGAAGAGATTTCGCCCTACCCGTTTGTTCTGATCTATCCGCAAGACAGCCATGAGCGCCTGCTGATAGAACAACTCCAGTCACTTGGCATCGAAGTCGAACGCCAGACCGAACTGTTGTCCTTCGAGGAAGAGGCAAGCCAGGTCACCGCCCTCTTGCGACATGCCGATGGGCATGAGGAGACGTTCACAGCGTCTTATCTCGCCGGATGCGATGGTGCCCGCTCGCTTGTGCGTCATGCGGTCGGCGGCGGCTTCGAAGGCGGGACCTACAAGCAGCTTTTCTATGTCGCGGATGTCATAGCCAGCGGCGTTGCGCCCGCTGGGGAGGCGCATATTGCTTTCGACAAGTCCGAGTTCGTGCTGCTCCTGTCTTACGGTGAGGCGGATCGATACCGCCTGATTGGCACCGCCCGGGACGAACGTGCCGAGCAACCAGAAACGCTGACGTTTGCGGATGTTGGCCATGACGCGATCAATGGCCTGAACATCAAGATCAGCGGGGTGAACTGGTTCTCCACTTATCGCGTCCATCATCGCGTTGCAGATCGGTTCCGGCATGGCAGAACGTTTCTGCTCGGAGACGCTGCCCATGTCCACAGCCCAGCTGGTGGCCAAGGCATGAATACGGGGATCCTGGATGCAGTCAACCTGGCGTGGAAGCTGGCGGCAGTGCTGAACGGCAAGGCTTGCGATGCCCTGCTCGACAGCTATCAGGTCGAGCGCCAGGCCTTTGCCCGCAAGCTTGTCAAGACCACGGACAGACTGTTCACCGTTGTGACCGCGCAAGGCGGGTTT
Source organism: Pseudomonas sp. B21-056 (assembly GCF_026016325.1). Taxonomy (NCBI): domain Bacteria; kingdom Pseudomonadati; phylum Pseudomonadota; class Gammaproteobacteria; order Pseudomonadales; family Pseudomonadaceae; genus Pseudomonas; species Pseudomonas sp. B21-056. The sequence continues at coordinate 3,227,333 of NZ_CP087203.1, read as the reverse complement.
GCCGACTTTGTACGAACCCGCATCGCCCCGCTCATTGCGAGCGTTGCGTACAAGCGCAAAACCGTGCGCGAGTACCTGTTCCGCATAGTCTCGCAGACCACGCTCAACTACCACGGGAGTCCTTTGAGCCAGGGTAAGGCAGGTGACATCCAGGGCGGTGATCGTCTGCCATGGGTGTCTGTGCCAGGTTCAGATAATTACGAGCCCTTGCGTGCGATTCAGTGGCAGGTTCATGTCTACGGTGAAGCCAGGCACGATCTGGTGGATTGGTGCAAGACGCACGACATGCCGCTTCATGTCTTCACTTGGCGGCCTGAGTACCGGAAGGCGGGAATGGCAAGGGACGCCGCGTATCTGTTGCGCCCTGACACTTACGTGGCGCTGGCCGATCCCAACTCAGACACCGTCACGTTAAGCCGCTATTTCAGTGAGCGCGGCTTTGAGCATCAGCGTCTGGCTAGAAGCTCCAACCCTTGATGGCCTAAAGCTATCCCCTCATAATCACGCCCCTCAAAAAAGCACATAAGGATTTGCTGTGAAGAAGCTCTACTTGGTCCTACCGTTCTGCGCACTGCTGCTACAAGGCTGCGGCGTGACCATGGCTCGCTATGAACCCAATTATCAGAATGTTCAGCAGCTCAAGCAAAACGCGCCTCTGCAACACGTACGTGAAGCGCAGGTGAATGCTGATTCCGGCCAAGGCTCGTTGATGGTGCGCCTGAACCCGATTTCCTCGCCTGCGGGCAGTGTTCCACTGCACATCCAGGCAGCGATCAACGATGAGCTCCGTCAGGCAGGTCTGTTGGATCCTCGTGCCGACCGGCAGTTACAGGTTCAATTGGTCAAGAGCCAGCTCACTGCTGGTATGAGCAGCGGCCATGGCGAGCTGGCTGCACGCGTCACCCTGCGCAAAGGTGATCAGGTGCTGTATGAGGCCACCAAGGACGTGGCGCGTGATTGGGACAGCAGTTTCTTCGGCCCGATCGCGATTCCGGCGGCCGCGAACAACTACAACCCCATGCTGCAGGATCTGCTCAAGGGCCTGTACAGCGACCCACAGTTCGTTCAAGCGTTGAAGTGATCGAAAAAAGAACCGCGAAGGTGGCTAATGCCGGTCAGTCAAGCTGACTGGCATTAGCCACCTGGAGCCGCTTCTTTACATCCTCGCCAATCGACGAAGTGGTTGGTCGGCGCCCTCCTTCACCGAGCCTGGAACGTTTGCAGTTATCTCGGCCAGATGGTGGCCCGGGCCGGCTGGCTGTCGAGAGGGTATTTGTAGTCCTTGGTGTCCGAAGCCTCGATTTTAAAGTGCTTCAATGCAGCGGCGACCCATTCTGCAGAGAGGTCGTGATTGGCATATTTGTCTTTGCTGCAGTAGGTGGTGCGGGTCGATTTCTGCAGGAACGACTGGTATCCCTTAGGCATTTCAATACTCCTTTCAGTTAGTGTCAGAGCACACGATTGACGTTACTTGGCGACCAGCGCAGTTCCGTGTCTCGGCCACGGTACGACGCCACTCTCACGCGCCGATCTCCAAAGGCGCGCAGGTCCCAATCCGGTTGATAAGACAGGCACAAAATATGGGGGTAGCGCAGGTCCCACAGGTTGATGTCGAGATTGGGGGCGAAGGGCCGCAGCACGGCTTCCTTCTCCAGGGCCGCGCCGCCGCTGTCCCATTGCAGGACGCCGCAGGTCTGGGCGTTGATCAGATAGAAGGGATGCATGCCGTATTTCGGCCCCGCCGGCTGCGCGTACCACAGTGCCTTGGCAGCATCGCCCGCGCTGTCGTCTTCCAGAATGGTGCGTTCCGGGACATGGGGGTCGACAGCGATCTGCCAGGTGTTCCAATGCTGGCTGCGGAACTTCAGGAAGGAGATGGATTCCCCTTTGAAGATGTCATTGCAAGCGAACTTCGCCGTACCGTCTTCAGTGGTATGCAGATCGGCGGAAATCTCCAGCTCCGGCCGCAGCGTACGCTCCGGATCGCCGAAGCCGATCACGTAGACATCCCCACCCTTGTCCTGGGAGGTGCCGTTGCCGTAGCCGATCAGCCCATAGCTGACGCCGGCATAGGGGCACGGCACACAGCGAAGGGAGTCATCGCGCCAGCGATGCAGTGTTGCCTCCGAGCCGCCGCATTTATTCTTCAGGAAAGCGATGATGTGATCCGGCGGGCTGTAGCGGCTTTCCCGCGGCCAGAACTCCGTCGCCAGCAATACGATGGTTTGCTCGAGTTTCATGGACTCGACACCGGACTTGAACGCATTCCAGAACTGGGTGATGTCGGACACGGCGCTACCGACAGTGGGCGCCGCGAAGTACGCTTCTCGTCCCTCCAGCGTCTTGCGGTCAACCACCCGTACCTTGATAGCGGGATTGCCAACAGCATTGGCCGTCTGATCTGGCCGAGTCATGTTGCCGACGGTGAGGCTGCTGTAGCGCCAGGTCGAATGGACGCTCAGAGAGCGGCCCATATAGTGGTCCAGGGCCTTCTGTGTCGCGATGCGTCGCTCGTCGTCGGCAATGAAGGCGTGGACCGGCTTGAATTCCCGCCCGACGACGATCGGTTTTTTCCCGACCGAGGTAATCCATTGGTTCGTCTTGTCGTCATACTTCTTCGGCTTCGTGAAGGTGACGCCGGAGAAGATGTCGTTGTCGCCGCCCTCAGTGGTGACCGAGGCGTCACGGCTTTCCATATACTGCTTGCGCTCGACCGTATCATCGATCGAACCATCAGCCGTGAAGAAGATGCCGTATTCGGCCTCCAGCTCAACCTTGATCTTTTCCAGTTCCGTTACTTTGGATTTCTGCACCAGGGCCTGGAAATACAGATTGCCGCCCAGCGTGATCGAGGTCACCACGTCGGTCCCGAACATGTCGAAGAACCGATAGAATTTATGCGCCTCCTCGTGGTTGAACGCCGCAGGCAGGCGAGCGACTTCCGCGCTGAACCTGGGTGAGAGCACCGCAGCCGAGACCGCATCGAGCTTCGCGCCGCCGAAGACGAGGCGCAGGGTCCGTACAGCGGCCGTGTTGTCTTGATGGGAGGTGTATTTCTTTTCAAAGTTGAGGTGAAATTCGGCAGAGAATTCACCATAACTGGCAGTCGAATTGAATTCGGCCTTTGTTGTGCGGCGATAGTCCAGAATCGATCTGAAGAACGATGAGTAATCGTCGCGTCGTGTGTCCGTGTGCCGCTTGATGCCGGCGCCGGACGCGGGGTCGAATACGCGCTCATCCGGTCCCCGGGCTGCGCTGAGGCGGTTTCGACCGTAGCCGAGATCGCCGTTGAGCAAAGTGTAATCCCTGGCTTGGATGGCGCTTGTTACGGCCATATCGTCATTCATGGTTTGCTCCTGCCCGATGATGGGGAATAGATAACTACGTTATGCAGTTGATCTTGGCCTTATCGGGTAGAGCCAATATGGGGCGGCAGCGCTCATGGCGACAGACCACAGCGGTATCAGCTCAGTATCAGTTCGGTATCAGACATAACGATGGGAAGTGAGCGAGACGCGGCTGCTGCCGATAGGGGGGGCCAGTGTCCGGGCGAGACGCAAAAAAAATCCGATACCTGCTCAGGCATCGGATTTTGATTTCTGGCTATCACGGTCTGCGACAGGGCTTACCTGACGGCATGGGTGAAGGCGACTTTTCCGATCGACCTCAGCCCCGTGGAACGGAGGCATCGATAGCGGAGTATTTCATGCGGTTGTTGTCGACCCAGTTCTTCAACAACGCATTGACCTGCCGGCCGAAGGTATCGGTGACAGCCGCCTTGGGCGTATTACCAGCCAGCGGCAGGAACCAGATGCCCATCCAGGTGTTGATCCCATCGTGATTGCTGGCCTTGCCCAATGACTGACCGCGGTCGTCCAGCGTTTCCAGGCTCATGGTGTATTGGTCGGTTGCCATCGCCGGGATGATCGTGAACGTGAAGCCGCTGATGAAGGCCAGCACCAGTTGCCCACCGTTTGGCGCGTGGTTGTAGACCTTCAGCCGAAGATTGTAGTCGCCTGGCTGCTTCTCGAACTCGTCGAAGACCACGCGGCCAAAGAGGCCTGACTCATTGAAGGCTTTTTTGAGCTCGGGCTTGAGCATGTCCCGGGCTTGCGGCATCTCACTGGCCTTGGCGTTGTCGGGATCGCCCTGATAGAAATCGAAGTCGACGTAGACGTTCGGTTTATTCGAGTAACTGGCCATTGAAGGCAGACTCACAGGTGCCACTTCATCTTTGGTGAAACTGGCGCATCCACTGAGGCTCAAGGCCAAGGCGAGGCCTAGGGCTTTTGCAAATTGCATATCGACTTCCTTGCGTACATGAAGGCGGCGGATTCTAGCGGGATCCGGCTCAAAGCAAAAGGCCATCATGCTGCTTCAGAATAAATCCTATAACTAAAGAAACTAAGCAGTGACCTCCCCTCACCTATCTTGAAACTCAACCCAGTGCGGACGAACGCTACCCGTCAGCGCTGATGGGGTGACAATGACGAGGCGATATGGAGATCACGCAAAACACCCGCCTGGTGCAGGTCGACAGCCCCCTCGGCGGCAATGTCCTGCTGCTGCAAAGCATGGAGGGCAGCGAAGAACTGGGTCGGTGTTTTCACTATGAACTGAACCTGACCTCCGAAAACCGGGCGATCACGTTCGATCAGTTGCTGGGCAAGCCAATGGGCTTGACCCTTGAGCTGTACGACGGCGGCAAACGCTACTTCCACGGGATTGCCTGCAATTGCCGGCAGTTGACCGGCCACGGCCAGTTCGCCGGTTACCGTGTCACGCTGCGGCCTTGGTTCTGGCTGCTCACACGCACGTCGGATTGCCGGATTTTCCAGAACAAGAGCGTGCCGGACATCATCAAGCAGGTGTTTCGCGACCTCGGCTTCTCCGACTTCGAGGACAGCCTGAGCGGCAGCTATCGCGAGTGGGAATACTGCGTGCAGTACCGCGAAACCAGCTTCGACTTCGTCAGTCGGTTGATGGAACAGGAAGGCATCTATTACTACTTTCGCCATGAAAAAGAGCGGCATGTGCTGGTGCTGGCCGACGCCTATGGCGCCCACACCACGGTGGCGAACTACGATTCGGTGCCCTTCTATCCACCCGATCGACAGATGCGCGAGCGCGATCATTTCTACGATTGGCAACTGGCGCGGGAAGTGCAACCCGGTTCCCTGGCGCTGAACGACTATGACTTCCAGCGCCCCCGTGCCAGCCTTGAGGTGCGCTCCAGTGTGATGCGCGAGCACAGCAACGGCGACTACCCGCTCTACGACTATCCCGGGGAATACCTGCAAAGCAATGACGGCGAGCATTACGCCCGCACCCGCATCGAAGCCATTCACAGTCAATTCGAACGGGTGCAGTTGCGCGGTGTCGCTCGCGGGCTGGGCTCCGGTCATTTGTTCACGCTGACGGGCTACGACCGGGCGGACCAGAATCGCGAATACCTGGTGGTGGTCGCACGCTACCAGATCCGCCAGGACCCTTATGAGAGCGGGCAAGCGGAGCTGGCCGAACAGTTCGTCAGCGAGCTGGACTGCATGGACGCCCATCAAGCCTTCCGCCCTCTTCCACTGACCCCCATGCCGATTGTTCGCGGGCCGCAAACCGCCGTGGTGGTGGGGCCCGGAGGCGAGGAAATCTGGACCGACCAGTATGGCCGGGTCAAGGTGCATTTCCACTGGGATCGCCATGACCAGTCCAATGAAAACAGCTCTTGCTGGATTCGTGTGTCCCAGGCCTGGGCCGGCAAGAACTGGGGTTCTGTGCAGATCCCGCGAATCGGCCAGGAAGTGATCGTCAGCTTCCTTGAAGGCGATCCGGACCGGCCGATCATCACCGGCCGTGTCTATAACGCCGAACAGACCGTGCCCTACGGATTGCCAGCCAACGCCACCCAGAGCGGGGTGAAAAGCCGTTCGAGCAAGGGTGGCTCACCGGCCAACTTCAATGAGATCCGCATGGAGGACAAGAAAGGCGCGGAGCAGTTGTTCATCCACGCGGAGAAGAACCAGGACATCGAAGTCGAGAACGATGAAACCCACTGGGTTGGTCATGACCGCAGCAAGACCATCGACAACGACGAAACCGTGCACGTCAAACATGACCGCACCGAAACCGTGGACAACAACGAAACCATCACCATCGGCGTGAACCGTACCGAGGATGTGCGCAGCAATGAAAAGATCACCATCGGCGGCAACCGCACCGAGAAAGTCGGCAGCAACGAGACCATCACCATCGGTGCCGACCGCACGGAAAAGGTCGGCGCCAACGAAACCATCACCGTCGTCGGCAACCGCAGCGAGGACGTGGGCGGCAACGAGACCATCGGCATCAGCGGCAACCGGAATGAATCGGTCAAAGGCAATGAAGGCATCGAGATCAGCGGCAACCAGAGCACCGATATCAACGGTAACCACAGCACTAAGATCGGCCAGAACGAGTCCCGTGACGTCGCCCAGAACCGCAGCACCGACATCAAGCAGAACGACAGCCTGGACGTCGGCAAGCATTTCTCCCTCACCGCCGGCGACTCGATCACCCTGACCACAGGAGCGGCCAGCATCACCATGAAGAAGGACGGCACTATCATGATCAGCGGCAAGAACATCACCCTCGACGGTTCAGGCGCCATCAATATCAAGGCCAACAGGAACGTCGTGGTCAAGGGTCAGAAGATCCTGCAGAACTAGCCATGGAGTGATCGCTATGACCGTTGAATACCACCTCCCTGTTTCCTCCACCTGCGCACCGATACGCGTCGAGGGCGTGGTGATTGGCGTTTTGCTGGATGTGCCCAGGGTGGACGCACCGGTGGTGGCTTTTCCCGGCTGCCCCGGTGAAACAGGCCTCGCCGCCCGCACCACCACCCCGCTGACCCGCGAAGACATCGGCATCCAGGTCGCGCTGATGTTCGAGGCGGGCGACCCGGCACGGCCGTTGGTGATCGGTCGCATCCAGCGTCTCGAGGAACCCGCAACGCCCGCCCTCGCCCATCTGGACGGCGAGCGCCTGGAATTCAGCGCCGAGCGGGAAATCGTCCTGCGCTGCGGCAAGGCCAGCATCACCCTGACCCGCGCCGGCAAAGTGATCATCCGTGGTGCCTACCTTTCCAGCCGCTCCAGCGGGGTCAACCGCATCAAGGGCGGTTCGGTGCAGATCAACTAGAAGGCGGGCGACCCATGGAGCTGCTCAACGCCAGCAAACTGCTTGCCGCCTATACCCTGGGCATGGCGAGTGACGGCCGCGAATCCCTGGTCGTGGTAGCCAAGGGTACCTTCAATCTGCCGCTGGACGGCCGCGTCGCGACCCTCGCCGACGTCCAGCAACCGCTACTGATGGCCGACACTTTTGTCGGCGAACCAGGCCTTGGCGCCCCGCTCCAGGAAATGGACTTCGCGCCGCTCAAGCCATGCTGCGATGTGCTGGTGCGCGGCAAGGCCTATGCACCCGGCGGACGCCCCGCGACACAGTTGACCGCTGGCATCCGCGTCGGTCGCGTCAGCAAGGCCTTTTCCGTTTTCGGCCCACGACACTGGCAACCGGGAATGTTGGGCGTCTCGCCCGGCTCACCGCAGCCGTTCACCGAACAGAATATCTCTTACGCCCAGGCCTTCGGCGGTTCTCATCCCAGGGTCAACACCCCCGAGATGCGTGATTGCTACCTGGACAACCCGAGCGGTTGCGGCTGGTTTCCCGGCAGCATCGACAGTGCTCTCATCCTCGGCAAGCCCATGCCGAACACCGAGGAACCGGGTAAGCCGATCGACAGCCCCACGGGTGACTTCCGCCCCATGGCCCTCGGCCCCATCGGCCGGAGCTGGCCGCAACGCGCCCGTTTTGCCGGTACTTACGACGATGCCTGGTTGGCTGACAGCTTTCCGTTCTTGCCTGCAAATTTCGACAATCGCTACTTTCAGGCTGCCCCCGCCGATCAGCAGACCGATTACCTGCGCGGCGGCGAGGATGTGCTGTTGCTGAACCTCACCTCCCAGGAGCGCGCCGGCTTCCGCATTCCCGAAATGGCGGTGCCGGTGACCTTCTTCCTGAAAAGAGGTGGCCATGAAACGGTGTCGGCGTTGATCGACACCTTGTTGATCGACACCGACGCTCGCCAGGTGCAGTTGACCTGGCGGATCTCCCGGCCCTTAAGGCGCAACCTTTTCGAGATCACACAGGTGCTGATCGGTAGCATGTCCGCGGGCTGGTGGCGCGCCCGTGAACTGGGCAAGCACTACTACCCGTCACTCTCCTTTCTGGCAAAAGCCAGGCAGGCTCCCGAGGAGACGGATTGATGGCCGCGCTTTGCATCATCGGCTCCGGCATGATCAGCGCTGTCGGCCTCAGCGCACCGGCGAGCTGCGCGGCGATCCGCTGTGCCATCGACAACTTCCAGGAAACCCGCTTCATCGACCGCGCCGGCGAATGGCTCATCGCTGCCTGTGTACCTCTGGAACAACCCTGGCGTGGCCGCACCAAGCTGATCAAGATGGCCGCCCGCGCCATCGCCGAGGCCTTGCAGAGCACTCCCGGCGTCGACCCGGAAAAGACTCCGCTGCTCCTGGGCCTGGCGGAAGCCGAGCGTCCCGGTCGCCTCGCCGGTCTCGACAAAGGGCTGTTGCACGCGATCGAAACCGAACTGGGCCTGCGTTTTCATCCGGACTCCTGCATCATCGCCCGCGGCCGGGTCAGTGCGGCCGTGGCCCTGCACAATGCGCGCACGCTGATCTACCAGAGCGGCCATCGTCACGTGCTGGTGGCCGGCGTCGACTCTTTCCTCAGTGGCCCGACCCTGACCGCCTTCGAAGCGCGCGAACGGCTGCTGACCAGTCAGAACTCCAACGGTTTTATCCCCGGCGAAGGCGCCGCAGCGGTGGTGCTCGCTGCCCCCATTGCCAATGAAATGCCGCAACTGACGTGCATTGGCCTGGGCTTCGGCGTGGAACACGCCACGGTGGAGGCCGAAGACGTCCCGCTACGCGCCGAAGGCCTGACCCAGGCCGTGCGCGCGGCCCTGGGCGAAGCCGGCTGCGGGTTGGAACAGATGGATTATCGCCTCACGGATATTTCCGGCGAACAGTACTACTTCAAGGAAGCCGCCCTGGCCCTGGGCCGCAGCCTGCGGGTCCGCAAGGAGTTCTTCCACCTCTGGCACCCGGCCGACTGCATCGGCGAAGTCGGCGCCGCCATCGGCCCGGTGATGCTCGCCGTGGCCCTGGCCGCCAGTCGCAAGGGCTACGGCGAAGGCCCGAATATTTTCTGCCACCTCGGCAACGACGCCGGCGAGCGCGCCGTCGCGCTGCTCAGTTACCAGAACCTGAGGGCTGCGTGATGGCAAACGAGGTCTACGCCAACAACATGGAAGTGTCCTGCAAGGCGGCGGATGGCAAGTCGGTGGCCTGCTTTCCGGATGTATGTTTCACCCCACCGCAAACACCGGGCACACCGCTGGGCGTGCCCATTCCCTACCCCAATACCGGCATGGCCAAGGACACCACCCGGGGCACGCGAACAGTGAAGGTCAGCGCCAAGGAAGTCATGCTCAAGGACAAGAGCTATTTCAAGACCAGTTATGGCGATGAGGCCGGGAATGCCCCGAAAAAGGGCGTCATCACCAATAAGATCAAGGGCAAGGTCTATTTCACCGCCTGGTCGATGAATGTGAAGTTCGAAGGCGAAAACGTCGTGCGCAACATGGACCTGACCACCCATAACCATGGTTCGACGGCCAACACGCTGACCTGGCCCTATCTGGATGCGGTGGCCATGGCGGACCCCGAAAACCCGTGCGTCAAGTCAGGCAACGTGAAGAAGATCAAGGCGGCCTGCCCTCCTCCAGCCAAGTCGTTGTCACGGGGTGCCATCCCCGGTCCGGCCGACAATACCAGTCCCGCATGCTGTGAAGCGCGCAAGTGCATGCTGGTGCCAAACTCGCCGAAGAGCCGCTGCTCCAAATGCGGCGGGAAGACGCCGCACCATCCGGTACCGGTCGCCGATCTGTCGACTCCCCGGCCTATCAACCCCAAGACCGGGAAGCTGAAAGTCCGCGGTGATCCTTTCGTGCCCACCTACGATCACAACAAGGCACCCTGCATCTGCGTAGAGGGCGCCGACCACAACTCCCGTGAAGGGCCGACAGAGAAGCTCATGCAGCATGGCCGTATCGGTCGCGGCTACGTGGTCAAGCGAGACGCGATGTTGAACGGTCGCGATGACTTCACCTACGCGCAGGTCAGTGACCTCTCGGCACAAGCGGTGGCCGATGAGACGGGCTGCGATAAAGACTGCCTGAAGGCCCAGATCGACAAGGGTCACGCAGACCTGGGTGTCGGTCCGGAATCCGGTATGCGCCGGGGCGAAGTTCGCGCACCGGCCCTTGAAAAAAAGCCGAAGAACCCGGCCCCATTGACATAGAGAAGCCAAGATGAACAACGAAGACTCCCTGTTTTTCACCTGCGGCCTGGTTGTAAAGGCCGGCACCCTCGTTGTACCTGCGCAGTACAACTCCCTGCCGGGCGAGCAGATGTCCAGGGTCGCCTTTTGCTTCGATGATAACTGGGTCTACAACGACGTCGACAACGATGTCATAGGCGCCGTGTGCTTCAGGCGCAGCGACAACAGCCTCTGGATGCTCGGCCGCAACGGCAACCTTCGTCACGTGAAGTCTGGCTCGGCGGACTTCACCCTCGACAATATCCGCGGCAAGTTCGAAAACGATCGCATCGAAACAGGCCGGCTGGGCGAGCTGCTGTGCATACGGGAAATCGCCAACGAGTTGTACATCTGCGGCCAGTCATCCCAGGTCTATCGCCATTCGAACGGGGCCTGGGCGAGCATGAGTCCGTCCGGGGCGAAAATAGGCTCCCCCACCCTGGAAAGCCTGGATGGCCTGGCCCGCGACAGCATGTATGCCGTGGGTGAAAAAGGCCTCATCCTGCACTACGACGGGACACGCTGGAACACGCTGGACTCCCCGACCAATCGCCCACTGTCTCGCGTACTGTGCAAGAGCGAAGACGAGGTGTATGCCTGCGGTAACGATGGTCTGCTGCTGGTTGGCAACCACAGTCAATGGCGGGTGCTCGACACCGAGAGAAGCATGAACTTCTGGGACATGGCCCTATACGACGGGCAGCTCTACATTTCCCACGTGCATGGTCTCGTTCGCTATGACGGGCAGGATTTCTTCGATGTCGACACGGGCCTCAATCCCGCTCCCGGCGCCCATAAACTCGACGCCCGGGATGGGCTGCTGTATTCCTTCGGTGTCGACGACCTGCTCAAGTTCGATGGCAACCAGTGGGAGCGGTTGATATGCCCACACAACACATGAATTGCCCATGAACAACTCGCTGTCCCTGGTGCTAGAACAGCACGCCGAAGAGGCCGGCTTCCTCGCCAACCTGCGTGACTACGCCTTGCGCGCACCGCACTACGACATCGAACACCTCGCCACCCTCGATAACCGCCTCGACGCGCACCTCGACGGGTTGCGTATCGCCGCCCATGACGGCCTGGAAACGTTGCTGGCGCAACTCGGCCCCCATGCCATCGGCGAGATGTTTGCCTGCGTGGTGCTGGCCTTCGAGTCAGCCAATGGGAAAGTGTTGTCACGGCTCAGCGAGCACCTGCGAAGTGCTGCTGAAACGGAACGCGGTTATCTGATGGCCTTGGGGTGGCTCGACTGGGAGCGGCTAGCGCCCTGGATCGAGCGCATGCTCGCCGCCCCTGAGCCGATGTTTCGCCGCCTCGGCCTGGCGGCCTGCGGCATGCATCGCCACGACCTAGGCCCTGCCCTGTTGACCGGACTTTGCGACGCCGACCCCAGCGTGCTGGCCCGTGCCGCCCGTACCGCCGGCGAACTGCGCCGGCGTGATGTGCTACCCAACCTCCGCGCCCACTGCGGGCACCCGGATGCCGCCACCCGCTTCTGGGCCAACTGGGCGGCGGCCCAGATGGGCGATCAACAGGCCCTGGAGCCCCTGCGCCAATTCGCCGAGCAACCGTACGATTTTCAGTACCGCGCCCTCTGTGTATTGCTGGCCTGGCAAGAACGCGAGCCCAGCATCGCCTGGATACGCCAGTGGGTGCAGAACCCCAGGCATCTACGCATTGGCATCCAGGCCCTTGGGTTGCTGGGTGACCCGGTTTGCGTGCCCTGGTTGATCCAGCAGATGAGCGACTTGCCTTACGCCCGCGTCGCCGGCGAAGCCTTCAGCCTGATCACCGGCGCCGACCTGGCGCTACTCGACCTTGAATTGCAGGACCTGCCGGATTTCGACGCGGGCCCCAACGACAACCCCGCAGACCCGAACGTCGCCATGGACCCCGATGAAAACCTGCCCTGGCCCGACCCGCGCTCAATCGAAGTCTGGTGGCAAGCCAATGGTGGGCAGTTGCAGGTGGGCACTCGCTACCTACTGGGATTGGCACACAGTGAACGCACGTTTCAACAGGCACTGGTTCACGGCCAGCAACGCCAGCGCATCGCCGCCGCCTGCGGGCTCGCCCGCTTTCGGCCGAATGAGGTGCTTTTTCCCACCAGCGCGCCGACCTGGCGGCAAAAGCGGTTGCTCGGCATGACGGCGGCGTTCGGGCATTGATCATCAGTCACCCAGCAGCAAAAGCGTTTTGGGATCGGGTTCACCCGAATAAAACTGATTGAGCGCCTGTTGGTAGAGCACGGACTCCGGCTGCGCCGTCATGAACAGCGTCAGGCAGGAGCGAAACTTCAGATCATCGGGCGAGCCGAATAGCTGCCCGGCGCTCAGGTCGTGGTGTTGCAGGACCGTGGTCACACATGCCTCCAGCCGCGGGCCGAGCACCTCGTGCTGCAGATACGCGCGGGCTTCGGCCACGCCCGAAATGGCGAACCGAGCCGCCATCTCGGTACGACCGAGACCCTGCAACTGCGGAAAGATGAACCACATCCAGTGACTCGTTTTCCGGCCTGCCCGCAATTCGTCCATGACCTGGCTGAACACCGGGCGTTGGGCTTCGACAAAACGGGACAGGTTGTAAGTGTCGTGCATGATTCGTTTCCTCCGCCGCCGGCCGCATCACTCGCAGGCGGCAGTGTCCGTTTCCGCGAAACCCATGACTCAGACCGACTGTTCCTGCTTCAGACGCTTGAGCAACGCACGGGCGGCGGCTTCGGAGGACGCCGGATTCTGGCCGGTGATCAGGTGCCCGTCCTCGACCACATAACTGGCCCAGTCCGCGGCCTTGGAATACTCGCCGCCCTTGGCCTTGAGCATGTCTTCCACCAGGAACGGCACCACCTGCGTCAACCCCACCGCCTCTTCTTCGGAATTGGTGAACCCGGTCACCTTTTTACCTTTCACAATTGGCTGCCCATCCGGCGCATTGACGTTCTTGAACACCCCAGGCGCGTGGCAGACCGCGGCGATGGGTTTATTCGCCTCGTAGAAGGCTTCGATCAGGACCTTGGAGTCGATGTTCTCGGCCAGGTCCCAGAGGGGGCCATGACCGCCTGGATAAAACACCGCATCGAAGTCATAGGGGTCGATCTCGCCCAGCGGCACCGTGTCGGCCAAGGCCATCTGGGCCTGGGTATCCGTACCAAAGCGACGGGTCGCATCGGTTTGCGCGTCCGCTTCGTTGCTCTTGGGGTCCAGCGGCGGTTGCCCGCCCTTCGGGGAGGCGAGCGTGACCGTCGCATTGGCGTCGACGAACACGTAATAAGGCGCGGCGAATTCTTCCAGCCAGAAACCGGTCTTCTTGCCGGTGTCGCCCAGCTGATCGTGAGAGGTAAGAACCATCAGAATGTTCATGTGCATCCAGCCTCCGAGGGTAAGCGGGCGAAAGGTGTTCGCCCTGTATTACTCTCAGAGGCTTCGCCGGGGCAGACGTTCATCTTCACCCGCCGCGTCCCAACGGTTGGCTCGCCAAGACCGAGCCGTGCGTGCCATCCTCGCTCAAAGTGAATCGCCGGCCGCTCCAGTGGAACAGCTCGGCGGTTTCCGTACTGAAGTGGTCAACCGTCGATGAATCTCGCGGAGCCTGGTCAGTCGAGCGTCTTTTTACGTATGAACTCGACCCAAGCGTGCTGACGTATGATCACGGTAAATTTCAGCTGATCGAGGTTTGCGTGTTCAACTTTCTGGTCATCGTATTCCCCTACTTCAATGCTGCCGCCACCACGGCCTTCGTCGATCCTTTCCGAGCTGCAAATTACCTGAGCGGGGAAAGCAGATACCACTGGGCGTTCGCCTCGGTTGAGGGTGGGGGCATAAGAGCATCGAACGGAATGGACCTGTTTACCCAATCACTGGCAAACGTCCGCGACGAGCCTTGGGACCTGGTTGTCGTTTCCTGTAGCTGGACCCCGGAACAACACCACAGCCCGTACCTGCATGGGTTGCTCAGGGCCTGGGCAAACAAGGGCTGCATGCTCGGCGCACTCGACACGGGCACCTTTTTGCTGGCCGCGGCCGGCCTGCTGGGGGGACGCCGTGCTACCGCACATTACGAGCACATCGATGCGTTACTCGAACTCTACCCTGACGTCAAAATCGTTGAAGACCTGTACGTCTTCGACCAGAACCGCATCACCTGTTGCGGTGGCGCGGCGTCCACGGACACGGCCCTGCAGTTGATACGCAACATTCACGGTGAAACCCTGGCCAATGAAGCGGCCCGCTATGTGTTCCATCAACAGTTCAGACCCGGGAGTACCCAGCAGAATCCTGAAGCCCAGCAGCCTTTGGGGCACACCATTCCGGTGGTGATCAAGCAAGCAATCAAGCTGATGGAGGCGCACTTGGAAGAGGTCATCAGCATTACGCAGCTCTGCGAGCAGGTAGGCATATCACAGCGGCAACTCGATCGCCTGTTCCACCAGGTGGTTCACAAGAGCCCGGCATTGTATTACCGAGATATCCGCTTGGACCGCGCACGTGGGCTTGTGACGCAGACTACCCTCGCACTGACCAAGGTCGGTGTGGCTTCCGGTTTCCCAAATCAATCGCACTTTTGTCGGATCTACCGTGAGCGCTTCGGGCTGACACCGCGCCAGGATCGTAAGGAAGGCCGCGTACCCTTTGATTATCGTGCGTGGCCCATGCACCAGATTGGCAAAAATCATTAAGCGTCGTCGTTTTGCTGCTATCGCATACCTAAAAACGACAATGGCCGATAAAGAATAAAACACGGCGTATCCTGCACATTTAAGAGATCCTTCTCAGACCACTATCAACCCCAGAGAACGGGCAGAAACCCATGCCTGTCACAATAAAAGGGCCGTTGATATGTCTGAGTCACTGCATCCTCAACAATTCGAATTCATCAAGCAGGGCTACCATCCAGACCCGCTTGTCTCCCAGTCTCTGCGTGCCGACGCGTACGTCGATCCTCAGTGGTTTCGCCTCGACCAGCAGGAAATTCTCGCCAAGAGCTGGCAGTGGGTCTGCCACGTCGAGAAGGTTCGTGAGCCCGGCACTTACACCACCGCAGATATCGCCGGCCACCCCGTCGCCGTGGTGCGGGATCACGACGGTACCCTTCGGGCTTTCTACAATGTCTGCAAACATCGCGCCCATCCGGTGCTCACCGGCGAAGGCAAGGTCAAGCGGATTGTTTGCCCCTATCACTCGTGGTGCTATGGGTTGAATGGCGACCTCGCAAGCGCCCCGCACGTGGGTGGACTGAAGGAGTTCGACAAAAGCGAGATCCACCTCAGCCCAGTTCAAGTAGAAGAGTTTTGCGGCTTTATCTACGTCAACCTTGATCCCAACGCTTCGCCGTTGCGCGAACAATCGGGTGATCTGGAACAGGAAATCCTCAAGTGGGCGCCGGATGTGGCCAACCTCACGTTCGGTCACCGGCTGACCTATGAGATCAAGTCCAACTGGAAGAACGTGGTAGACAATTTCCTCGAGTGCTACCACTGCCCAACGGCCCATAAGGACTTCTGCACGCTGGTGGACATGGACACCTACAAGGTCGATACCCACGGTATCTACTCCAGTCACATGGCAGAGGCAGGACAAGGTCAGAACACCGCCTACGACACGTCCAAAGCCAAAGTACGCACCCACGCAGTCTGGTGGCTCTGGCCCAATACCTGCCTGATGCGCTACCCAGGCCGCAGCTCGATGATTGTGCTGCACATCATTCCAGTCGGCCCTGACCGGACCCTTGAGACCTATGACTTTTTCCTTGAGACGTCCGAGCCTGACGACATGGAAAAGGAAGCGATTCGCTACCTCGATGAGGTACTCCAGGTCGAGGACATTTCGCTGGTTGAGAACGTTCAGCGTGGCATGAACACGCCTGCATTCGATCAAGGTCGCATCGTCACGGATCCGAACGGCTCCGGCAAATCCGAGCATGCACTTCACCACTTTCATGGCCTCGTCCTGGATGCCTATGCAAAAGGCGTGAAAGCGTGAACCTCGCGGGTAAAACGGCGTTTGTCACAGGTGGCCTTGGGGGAATCGGGCGAGCCATCTGTACACGGTTCCTCAAAGAGGGAGCAACCGTATTTGCCGCGGATCTGAGTGACGAGAATACGCTGGAGGGCGCGCACTTCCTGCAGTTGGACGTCACCCTCGAAGTGGGTGTGCAGCAGGCCATGGAAATTGTCCAGGCCCGCTGCGCAAAACTCGACATTCTGGTGAACGCTGCCGGAATAGAGATCGAAAAGACGATCGAGGACACGACGTTATCAGAGTGGAATCGAGTGTTTGCGGTGAACGCTACGGGAACGTTCCTTACGTCGAAATACGCCCTTCCCCTGCTCCGTAAAAGTGGCTCGGCCAGTGTCATCAATTTCGGTTCCTACGATGGCTTCATTGCGGACCCTGGGCTGGCCGCCTATTGCGCGAGCAAGGGCGCCGTTCACGCGCTGACTCGCGCCATGGCGTGCGATCACGGGCCCGAGGGGATTCGCGTAAACGCAGTCTGTCCGGGCTATATCGACACGCCCATGCTCCGCAGCTTTTTTCGTGACCAAGGCGATATCGAAAGCCTTGAAGCGGCCGTTCGTGATGTACACCCAATACGCCGGTATGGCACTCCGGATGACGTCGCCAACTTGGTGAACTGGCTCGCCTCGGACGAGGCGAGATACGCGTCCGGCCAACTCTGGATTCTAGACGGCGGGCTGACAGCCCAAGTCCAACAAATGAAATTGTGAGATATCGTCATGCCAAAATCAGTAATCATTACCTGCGCAACGACCGGTGGCGTACACACCCCGACCATGTCGGAATACCTGCCCATCACCCCGCAGGAAATTGCCGACTCATCCATTGAGGCCGCCCATGCAGGTGCCTCGATCATTCACCTGCATGCACGCAATCCGGAGACCGGCAAGCCGGACCCAAGGCCGGAATTGTTCCAGGACTTCATGGGGCAGATCCATCGCCAAAGCGATGCGGTATTGAACGTTTCCACCGGTGGTGGCCTGGGCATGAACCGTGAAGAACGCCTGCGCGCCGCCTTGGCGGTCAGCCCGGAAATGGCTTCGCTGAATGTCGGTTCGATGAATTTCGGCATCTTCCCCATGAAGGCGAAGTACTCCAACTGGAAGCATGACTGGGAACCGGCATTCCTCGACAGTACTCGCGACTTCATCTTCCGTAACACCTTTGCCGACATCGAATACATCGTCAAGGAACTGGGCGAAGGCCACGGTACCCGTTTCGAATTCGAATGTTACGACCTTGGTCATCTCTACAACCTGGCGTGGATCATTGATCAGGGTTGGGTCAAGCCGCCGTTTCTCATCCAGATTGTGTTCGGCGTGCTCGGCGGCGTCGGTGCCGACCTGGACAACCTCATGCACATGCACACCGTGGCACAGAAGCTGTTCGGCAAAGACTACGAATGGTCGGTGCTGGCAGCCGGCAAGAACCAGATGTCGTTCGCGACACAGGCGGCCATGCTCGGTGGCAACGTGCGTGTCGGCCTTGAGGACAGTCTGTTCATCGGCGCGGGTGAAAAAGCCAAAAGCAACGCCGAGCAAGTTCTGAAAATCCGCTCGATCGTTGAAAGCCTCGGGTTAACGGTTGCCACGCCCGCAGAGGCACGTGTGCGCCTGGGCCTGAAGGGACGCGACAAAATCACCTTGTGATTCTCGATCGAGGATACGCCATGCATACAAAACAATTGATCAACGGCGAGCTCGTTGACGGTGCATCTGTCTCGCTGCCGGTCATCAACCCGGCTACCGGGGAAGAGATCATCAGCATCGGCCAAGCAGATGACGCGCAGCTGGACCTGGCTGTGCGCGGCGCCCATGAGGCTTTCGAGTCTTACTCCAGAACCACACCGGCACAGCGTGCCGGGTTGTTGTTGGACATCGCCAGCGTCATCGAGACCCATGCCGAGGAACTGGCCGCGCTCGAAAGCGATAACGTCGGCAAGCCGTGGCCTTCGGCTCTCGAAGATGAAATGCCGCTGACCCTGGATACCTTTCGCTTCTTTGCAGGTGCAGCGCGGACTATGGCAGGCGTCGCGGCAGGTGAATATGTGCCGGGGCATACCAGCCTGATCCGTCGCGATCCGATTGGTCCGGTGGCCGCCATCGCTCCATGGAACTATCCGCTGATGATGGCGGCCTGGAAAATCGCGGCGCCCCTGGCGGCCGGCTGCAGCGTGGTGCTCAAACCTTCTGAGGTGACGCCACTCTCCACCTTGCGTTTGGCGCATCTGCTGGCGGACGTGGCGCCCAAGGGGGTCATCAACATCATCCACGGTGTGGGTAGCTCGACAGGCGACCGACTGATCAATGCGCCGGGCATCGAAGCGGTGAGTATTACCGGTTCACCGGCTACGGGGAGCGCAGCGATGCGTGCCGCGGCCCGTGAAATGCGCCAGGTCCACGTGGAACTCGGCGGCAAGGCACCGGTGATCGTGTATGAAGATGCCGACATCGACAAACTGGTGGCAACGTTACGCGCAACGGCATTCTTCAATGCCGGACAGGACTGCGCACAACCCTGTCGGCTGATCGTGGCCAGCAGGATTTACGACCGTGTGGTCAGCGCACTGGCTGAGGCCGCTTCGACAATCAGGCTTGGTGCTCCACGGGCTGCCGGTACAGAAATGGGCCCATTGGTGACAGAGCAGCACCGTCAGCGCGTGGCCGGTTTTGTCGACCGCGCCCGGAGCTACGCCGAAATCGTTACCGGTGGCACGGTCGAGCCCGGGGGCGGTTTCTTCTACAGGCCCACGGTGGTTGCCGATGTCGACCACCATGCGGAAATCGCTACCCAGGAGATGTTCGGCCCGGTGGTCACGGTGTCGCGACTCACCGCTGACCAAGACCCCATTGCCATTGCCAACGCCACCCGCTACGGCCTGGCCTCTTCCTTGTGGACTCGCGACAGTGGCCGCGCCATGGAGGCAAGCAGCCGGCTGCGCTTCGGCTTCACCTGGGTCAACACCCATGGTGTGGCCACTCCCGAGATGCCTTGGGCCGCCATGAAGGGCTCGGGCCATGGATGCGACATGTCGGTGTTCGCGCTGGATGCCTACACCAGCGTTCGTCACGTCATGCTCGCGCACGGGTAACCGACCATGAACAGGCCTGTAGTGATCGTGACTGGCGGCGGCCGTGGTATCGGTCGCGCAATCGTCGAGATGTTCGTTGCCCAAGGCAGCCAGGTCGTCAGCTGCGGGCGTGGCGCACGGCCCGGCGATCTGGCCACGGAAGTGGAATGGGTCCAGGCGGACGTCTCCAGGTCTGCCGATGCACGGCACATTCTGGAGCGTGCCGAACAGCGCTTCGGCACGGTCAGCGTTTTGGTCAACAACGCGGGTGTGCAGCTTGAAAAGTCGGTGCTCGATACCGATGACGCCGATTGGGATGAGGTCATGGGCATCAACGCTCGCGGCACGTTCAACATGTGCCGCGCGGTGTTGCCCGGCATGCTCCGCAACGCAGGCTCGATCATCAATCTGGGCTCTATATCAGGCCTTGCTGCCGACCCGAACATGGCCATCTACAACGCGTCGAAGGCCTTCGTGCATGGACTGACCCGCTCTATCGCCGTCGACCACGGCCCACAGGTTCGCTGCAACGCTGTATGCCCGGGTTGGATCATGACCGCCATGGCTGAAGACGCCTTCGCCATGGCACATGACCCGGTAAAAGCCAAGGCCGACGCCTTGGCTCGCCACCCCGCCGGCCGCTTTGGACAACCCGAGGACATTGCCCAAACAGTGCTCTGGTTGGCGTCGGATGCGGCGCGCTTCGTCACTGGCCAGTGCTTTGTCGTCGATGGCGGCCTGACCTGTGCTTCCCCCTTACAACCGAGGTTTTTCTGATGAGTGAATTTCAAAATGTCGCGGTGATCGGCGCCGGTGTCATCGGTGCCAGCTGGGCCGCACTGTTCCTGGCATCCGGGCGCAATGTGGCCGTCTATGATCCGTCACCGACCATGGAAGCCGATGTGCGTACCTACATCGACAATGCCTGGCCGACGCTACAGGCGCTGGGACTGACCGATGCCGAACCGGGCCAACTGAGCTTCCATAGCGAGGTTGCGAGCGCGGTTCAACACGCCGACTTCGTCCAGGAAAGCGTACCTGAACGCATTGCGATCAAGCACGAGTTGTTCGCAAAACTCGAAGCAGCCCTCAAGCCGGGTGCAATCGTGGCCTCCTCGGCGTCGGGCCTGCGCCTGGGCGAAATGCAGGCGGGCTGGAAGAATCCTTCGCACTTTATCCTGGGTCACCCGTTCAACCCTCCGCACCTGATTCCACTGGTGGAGGTCATGGGCAACGAAAATACCGCTGCCGGCGTGGTCGAGCAGGCAGAGCGATTCTACGAACTGGTGGGCAAGGTCACGATTCGAGTGAACCGTGAAGTGCGCGGTCATGTGGCCAACCGCTTACAGGCCGCGCTCTGGCGTGAGGCCATTCACTTGGTCAAGTCCGGTGTTGCCAGCGTTGAGGACGTGGACAAGGCCGTCTGGGCAGGCCCGGGGCTGCGCTGGGCGGCCATGGGTCCGACCATGTTGTTCCACCTGGGTGGCGGGTCCGAGGGCCTGACCTCCTTCTGCCAGAAATACACCGAGAGCTTCCACGGCTGGTGGGATGACCTGGGGGATCCGCGCCTTGATACCGACACCGCCGCATTGCTGGTCGAAGGCGTTCAGGAAGAAGCCGGCGACAACAGTTGGGCGTCGCTGGCTTCTCAGCGCGATGAATTGATTACTCAGATGTTGAAGGCCACGGCACCGCTTCGGCGCCGTTGAGTCCTGGCCCAAGGTGCTGCGCGCCTTGGGCCAAGCTGCCAGTGCGATTGCGTGAGGTTTGCCATGCCTGATGAAGCAATGATTCTAAAAATAACCGACCTGACTGCCGAAGCCAAAGGCGTAATGGTTGTCGAGCTGCGCTCTTCTACAGGAGAAGCGCTGCCGCCATTCAAGCCCGGTGCCCACATCGAGCTCCATTTGCCGAGCGATACGGTACGTCAGTATTCCTTGTGCAACGATGCCCGCGAGCAACACCGTTACTGTGTAGGGGTTGGCCTGTCGCCTGTCAGCCGTGGGGGCTCACGCCACGTGCACCAGTCCCTGCGGGTGGGCGACACCCTCAAGATCAGCCCGCCACGCAATAATTTCGCGATGGAAGAAGACGCGCCTGGCTTTGTGTTTTTTGCCGGAGGCATCGGCATCACCCCAATCTGGTCGATGATCCAGTGGTGTGAAGCCAACAAGCGTCCATGGCACCTGTACTACCTGACCCGTAGTCGCCAGCGGGCAGCCTTTCTCGAAGAGCTGCGCGCCTTTGGCGACAAGGTCACCTTGCACGCCGACGATGAAGCGGGCGGCCTTTTCGATATTGCTTCGACAGTCAAAGCGCAATCGCCCGACGTTCATTTCTATACCTGTGGCCCTACCCCGCTGATGCTTGCAGTCGAAGCGGCAGCCAATGGTTTCCCGGATGAGCAGGTGCATTTCGAGTGGTTCACGCCCAAGGAACCCACCTCGCCAGCCTCTGCCAGCACTTTCACCGTTCAGCTTGCCCGCAGTGGCAAAAGCTACGAGGTTCCGCCTGACAAAAGCATTCTTCAGGTGCTCGAAGCGAACGGGCTTCGGTTGGAAAGTTCATGTCGGGAAGGGACCTGCGCATCATGCGAAATCTGCGTTCTGGAAGGCACACCCGACCATCGCGACAGCGTGCTGACGGCAGCCGAGCGCAGGAAGAACGACGTGATGATGATCTGCGTTTCCCGCTCGCTGTCAGAAACACTCGTTCTCGATCTCTGAGATGTACCAATGACTTCTGGAAGGATTTACTCGTGAACAACCTGCTGCTCATCCATCAGACGAAGGTTATCGAGGACTGGATCGACTACAACGGCCATCTGCGCGACGCCTTCTATTTCTTGTTGTTTAGCCACGCCACTGATGCGCTGATGGACCGCATCGGCCTGGACGCCGAAGGTCGTGTCCTGCATGGGCACACGCTGTACACACTCGAAGCGCACATCAATTACTTGAGCGAAGCCAAGCTGCATGACCAGGTGCAGGTCTTCACTCATTTGGTTGACTACGACAGCAAGCGTCTTCACGTCGTGCACCACCTGTATCGCCCCCACGACAGTGTGCTGCTCGCGGTCAGCGAACAGATGCTCATGAACATCAACACCGAGGCAGGCCGCGCGGCAAAGTTCGCCGGCTCCGTCGAAGGGCATCTGAGCCAGATCTTTGAATCCCATCGATCACTACCGCGCCCTGGATATTGTGGTCGCGTGATCGGTATCCGCCGTTAGCAACAACGTTTTTTCAACCGATAAGAACAAGACTGTTTTACCTCTGCAATAACAAAAACTGCCGCTTGCTTAGCTGCTACAGAGAGGAACTTGCGTCATGAAAAATGTACTCCGTTTAGTATTGTGCTCCGCCCTTGCATTGTCCGTGAACAGCTATGCCGCTGAGCCGGCGCAATGTCGCCTGGTGCGTTTGTCCGATCCCGGCTGGACCGATATCCAGACCACGACCGCGATCGCGACCACGCTTATGAAAAGCCTCGGATATCAAACCAAATCAACCCTGGTCGGTGTTCCACTGACCTTCAAGGCCCTGTCCGAGGGCAAGAGCATGGATGTATTTCTCGGCACGTGGCTCCCCACCATGGAGCCGGATCTCAAGCCTTATCGCGACACCAGCAAGATCGACATAGTGCGCATCAACCTGAAGCACGCGAAGTACACCCTTGCCGTCCCGCAGACACTCTGGGACCAAGGGCTGAAGGACTTTGCTGACATCGCGCGGTTCAAGGAAGCGTTGAACGGCAAAATATATGGTCTTGAGCCTGGCGACGGTGGCAATAACGCGGTCCTCAAAGCGATCAGCGAAAACGCGTTCGGTTTGAAGGACGCGGGGTTCTCAGTGGTTGCGTCGAGCGAGTCGGGGATGCTGGCACAGGTTGAGCGGGCTCAGCGGCGCAATGAGGCCATCGTGTTCCTGGGCTGGGAACCACACCCGATGAATACTCGCTTCAAGATGAAGTTCCTCACCGGCGGCGATGCGTATTTTGGTCCGGACTTCGGTGATGCCACGGTCTATACCAGTACGCGCAAAGGTTATGTCGACGAGTGTCCCAATGTCGGTCAACTGCTGAAAAACCTGAGTTTTACCCTGGATATGGAAAACCACATCATGGGCAACATTCTTGATGACAAGATGGATCCTGAATTCGCCGCACGCGCATGGATCAAGGCTCACCCCGAGGTGCTCGACGGTTGGCTGGAAGGGGTGACTACGTGGGATGGGCAACCAGGCCTGGCACAGGTCAAGGCAGAGGTGTCTACATGGGATGGTCAAGCGGGCCTGGCACAGGTCAAGTCAGAGGCGACGCAATGAACTACGCGATGAATGCCCTTCGTTCGGGCCTCGAGCGCATGACCAGAGCATTGTGTGCTGCCACTGCGAGGGTGTCGTAACAACAGCATCACCAGTTGTCGGCCTTTTTCCGCAGACGCTTGCGCCGGGGCCGATCCCATGCGGTCATCCGGGTGACGGGCGCGGAAATCGGCCGCCTCTCGGATGCATGGACACCGTGACCGGCGGGGAACTGCTCCCGCGCCGGGTCATTGCCCCCTTCCAGATCCCACCAGTTGCACAGCTTCAAGGCAAAACCCGCCGGGCTTGAGTTTTATTTGATGTCGGTCAAATAAACATCAATAGTCGAACGGCTGAGCAGCGTGGCCAACTTATGTCCGTCGCTGAGGTAACTCCACCTCAGGCTTAACGGGGTACATGACATGACCACTCTTCTTCACATTGACGCCAGTGCACGAGCGGACCGCTCACTGAGCCGTAAACTGTCCCAGGCGTTCGTCGAGGCCTGGCTGGAGCGCGATGCCGACAGCCAGGTCATCACCCGTGACGTCGGTCGCAACCCGCCGCCCTTCATCACCGAGGCCTGGATCGCTGCGGCTTTTACGCCTGAAGAGCAGATGACGCCGCAGAAACGCGAGGAAATCCGCCTCTCGGATGAGCTGATCAATGAGATCGATCGTGCCGATGTCATCGTGCTCGGCACGCCGATGTACAACTACGGGATGCCGGCCGCGCTCAAGTCCTGGTTTGACAAGGTGATTCGAGTCGGCAAAACCTTCACCTTTGACCTGGCGCGTGGTGACCACCCGTTGGAGCCCATCATGAAGGACAAGAAACTGGTGATCTTGTCGTCCCGGGGCGAATTCGGGTTTGGTCCCGGGGGTGTTCGCGAGTCCATGAACCATCTGGACACACACATCCAGACCTGCGCGCACTATCTGGGTGTGAACGAAACCCACATGATTTCCATCGACTATCAGGAGTTTGGCGACGCTCGCCATGAAGCCGCCATCGCCAATGCATTTGGCGCCGTTCCGGTGCTGGTCCGGCAGATGATCGAGGAACGCCAACGCCAGGTGTCCGTGGCTTGAGTGGAGCACCGCCTATCCAGCCCTTGCTCTCCCAGCACGACTCAGGTGGTGAGTAACCGCTGATCTCCAGCCGGGTCATCGAGGGCATTTCCCCTGAATGACCTGGCCTCGTCCAGGAGCCATTCCCTGAACAACGCCAGGCTGCGCCGTGGGTTGCCACGGCTGTCGTCGACCAGGTAATAGGTGAACCCCGCCAAGACCGGTCCTTCTACTCGTCGGATCCGCCCAGAACGAAGCTCATCGTCAATCAGCACATCGCTGCACAACAAGGGCCCCAGGCCCCGCTCCAGTGCATGCAGCGCCAGGGTCTCCTCGCTGTACCAGGAAATGCGCAAATCCCCGGAGGCATCGTGCTTGACCCCGGCCAGCCAGGCTGACCATGCAGGGGCTTGGAGGGCCTGATTTTTCCATTTGAACGCCAGCAGCGGTCGATTATGGAAATCGTTGATCGTGGCGTTGCGTTCCACCGGACTGATGCGCTCGTCTGCGACGACGATGAACCGGTCTTCGAACAGCACCGGCCCCTGTGCCTCGGCATCGACCGGACCATACCGAATCGCCAGGTCGATGGTTTCAGCACGCAGATCCACGACTTTTTCCGAGGCGTGGATGGACACCACGATGTTCGGATAAATCTCGTTGAACTTCGCCAGGCGCGGCATGAGCCAACGCTCGGCGAATGCCCGTGTGGTGGATACATGAATGGCATCGCCCGCCTTTGCCCCGCCCAACAGGGCGAACGCCTGGGCAATCTGGTCGAAGCTCTCTCGCAGCAGCGGATAGATCGCTTTTCCGGCAGGCGTAAGGGTCACCATCCGCCCTCTTTCCAGGAGCTTTTGCCCCAAGCCTTCTTCCAACTGCCGCACTTGATGGCTGACTGCAGCGACCGTCACGGAAAGCTCGTTCGCTGCGGCGGAAAAACTCTGGTGCCGTGCTACAGCCTCAAATGCTCGCACGGAATTCAGAGGGGGTATTTTGCGCATGGTGTTCTCCGGGCGCCCGAGGGGGGCTTACGACGTGCAACGACCAAAACAACAGTGGCACAGTGGCATATTTCTTTTCAACTACACCCCGCTCAGCGAGCACACGCCTGGATCAGCGCAATCACGCACGCTCGAAGGGACGAGAACGCATGCAGGTCCGATCACACCCCATGCGCAAGCTGGGCAGCGAAGTCTCGATAAGCGTGCAGTTCACGCCCCAGGATCCGGGTCAGACGGGCCACGTCACCGGTTTCTGGAATCATTCCATCCGTGACATAACGCTCGGCCATAAGGCGCATCTCATAGGCCATCCACTTGGGCATGAAGTTCGCCACGTTCTGTTCGAAGCCGGTGGGGTCGTCGCCGCCGTAGATGACCGGACGTTGCAGCACATCCGACCAGATCGCCGCAACGCTCGAACCGGTCAGGGTGTCGGGGCCCACCAGATTGATCTTTTCGATGGGCAGGTCATTCGCAGCCTGGTCCCTGCGCACCAGCTCGATGGCGGCTACTTCAGCGATGTCCTGGGTGTGAACCATGGCGATACCCTTGCTGCCAATCGGCATCGGATACACCCCGTGATTGACGATGGCATCCTTGATCATCACTTCGTTGTCGATGAAATAGGAGGCGCGCAGAATCGTCGCACTGAAGCCCATCTGCTCGATCATCCGCTCGGCGCTTGATTTAACCGCGAAGTGCGGAACATTCACGAAGCGATCGGCGTTGAGCACCGACAGATAGACGACCCGCTCGACGCCCACCTCGCGAGCGATGTTGAGGGTAAGAAGTGCCTGGGTAAATTCGTCCGACGCCACGGCATTGAGCAGGAAGAAAGTGGAAACGCCGGTGAATGCCTGTCGAAGCGAGTCGATGTCAAGCATGTCACCCTGCACGACATCCACCTGTGCCGGGAATTGTGCCTTGGAAGGATCGCGAACGAGGACGCGCACATCGGCGTCACGCTTGAGAAGTTGCTCGACAACTTGGCGGCCGACTCGGCCTGTTGCACCGGTAACGAGGATAGTCATGATAATGCTCCGTAGGGATTTGGGTTGACGGAGACACTATCTATCGTTCCATTATCACCCGATAGTCAGCAGAATTGGACACATCGTCTTATAGATGGAACACTTGGCTTCGTTCGCCCCAATGGCTTTTTGAACCGGCAAAAGGCCCCACGCTTATGGGTAAATGCATGGATTTATTGGCGTTGGCTGATTTCAATCTTGTCGCTCGCCACGGCGGGTTTGGTCGCGCTGCCCGCGCTGCCGGTCGGCCCAAGGCGACGCTATCCCGTCGGGTGGCGGATCTGGAACAGAGCCTTGAACTGCGGTTGTTCGAGCGCGGCACAAGGTCCCTTAAGCTTACGGAGGAAGGCCGCGCGCTTTTCGAACGAACGGGCGCGTTGCTTGCCGAACTCGATGAGACCGTGACCGCCATTGCATCCGGTGGAGAACGGCCCCGGGGCCCACTGCGAATCAGCGCGCCGCTGTATTTCGCCCAGGCGGGGATGGGCAAACTTGCAGCCGGTTTCGCGCTCAAGTATCCGCAAGTCCGCCTTGAAATCACCACGGAAGACCGGGTCGTCGACATGATCGAGGAAGGTTACGACCTGATCATTCGAGTCAACCCGAGCAGCGATGAAAACCTCATCGGACGTATCGTCTTGCGCGACCGTCTGGTGGTCGTCGCAAACCCAAGGCTCGCTCGCCCTACGGACAATGTGCCTGTTGCGGCTGTCATACGCAGGGCCGGCGACCGGGGGCCCGTGTGGAGTGTCCGTTCAGCAGCCGGCCGATCAGGTATCGCGGTGGATCCTGTGCTGAGCTTGTCTTCGCTCTTCATGGTTCGGGATGCAGTCCGCGCCGGGGTCGGGGTCGGACGCCTGCCCATTTCACTGGTAGAGCGTGATATTCGTGATGGAACGCTGGTTCATTGGGGCGATATCGACGGTCCGGAGGTTGAACTCTGGGCGCTCTATCCATCGAGACGGCTATTGAGCGCTCGTGTGTCTGCATTTCTCGACTATCTGAAAGAAGCCTTCCCTACGGGCACGTCCCAGGACCTGTCAGCATTTGTCGCGACATGACATGCAGCAAGGGAGCAAGCGCTCCCTCACTACCTTGCCTGGCGACTACCCAGGCAAATTGTCTAATTCCAGAGTTGGGGCCGCACCCGTTCTCTACTAAAAGAAGGGTGGCAGCTGTACGCAGGTTAGTAGACCGGAGGAATTAGCAAGGCCGGCGCGCCCGAGAGCGCCCTGCGCACAACCGCCATCAAGTGCAGGAATGGATACCCTGACTGAATGGTGCTCATGCACCTCTAAAACCATCCGGGCTACTAAACCCGACCACTGATGGGCAGTGGCAGGGAAACGATAGAGGCCGGGGGCAAGGCGCACAAGCCGGCGGATTCTGACGCATGCGTAAGGAACGACGCAAGGTGTCGTAGCCCTTTGGGCGTAACGCCGGTTGTCTTTAAACGTGCGAGCCAGACGTGTGTTTATGCAAGTAAACATCAGGGCCGCCGCAGCCGCGCGGCCCCCTCCTCCATCGATACACAAAACAGCCCCAGTCCGGGACTGGAGCGGCCCTTGTTACTTGGCAGCCCAGGCGTTGAAACGCTGTTCCAACTGATCGCCATGGTCAGCCCAGAACGCCGCATTCATTGCCACTTGCCTGGCCAGGTTGGTCTCGTCGGTGGGCATGTTGCTACGGCGCGAGGCATCCACCAGCGGCACGGCGGCGCGGTTCACCGGTCCGTAGGCAATCTGTTGGGCGTAGGCTTTCTGAGCGTCGGTTTGCAAGATGAACTGGATAAAGCGCAGGCCCTCCTGGGCGTTGGTCGCGCCTTTGGGAATGGCAAAGGCATCCATGTCGTAGATACCGCCATTCCAGACCACGCGCAGGCTGCTCTCGTTCTGCACCGCGGCGATGCGACCGTTGTAGGCCGAGCTCATCACGACGTCACCGGAAGCCAGGTATTGCGGCGGCTGTGCGCCTGCTTCCCACCACTGGATGTTCGGTTTCAATTGGTCGAGTTTGTGAAAAGCGCGATCCTGCCCTTCGCGGGTGCCGAGCACTTTGTAGACATCCTGGGGTGCGACACCGTCAGCCATCAAGGCGAACTCCAGGGTGTACATGGCGCCCTTGCGCAAGCCACGCTTGCCGGGAAATTTTTCGGTATCCCAGAAATCCACCCAGCCGGCCGGTGCTGTCTTGAGTTTTTCAGCGTTGTAGGCGAGCACTGTCGACCACACGAAGAAGCCCACTCCACACGGCTGCACAGCACCTTCCAGAAGGTCGGGGGCAAGTTTGGCGATCTCCGGCTGAGTGCCGATTTCCTCCAGCATGCCTTGGTCACACGCGCGGGCCAGCTCGGGCATTTCCATCTCGACAACATCCCAGGAGACGCTGCCGGTATCGACCTGCACCTTGATTTTCGCCATTTCACCGTTGAATTCATCGGCAACGATACGACTGCCGGTCTTCTGCATGTAAGGCTCGTAGAAGGCCTTGACCTGCGCGACCTTGTTGGCACCACCGTGGGACACAACGGTCAGGTCGGCATGCGCTTGCATGGCGGCGGCACAGCCCAGGGCCAGTGTGAGTGTGGTACTCAGGATTTTCTGCATTGTTATTGTCTCCGATGAGCCTGGAAAGCCTCCCACGCGGGGAGGCAGCGCCGGGTGCGAGCTTGGTCGCTGACCCGGTACGCCGACGTCCAGTTTTGAAGACCAGGGCAGTGCCCGACAATTAGGCTGAACAATGATTTGAACGCCAGCGCTCATACGTCCGTACAAGAGCCTCCACCAAACGGATGAAGGCATCCCGGTTGCCGGACTCACGGCATGATCACGAAACTCTTGCGCACGGTTTCGCGGATGTCCCAGACGCCGTGACAGTTCGCCGGGAACAACACCGCATCGCCGGCCCGCAGCTCGATGGGCTCGCCTTCGTCCGGAATGAAAACACAGTGACCGGCAACGAAATGACTGAACTCACGCGCCAGCACCTGGCGACGCCAGCGTCCCGGTGAACACTCCCAGACACCGGTCAGCAGGCCGTCCGGTCCCTCCACGGCATGGGTAGCGGTGCTCGCCACGGGACTGTCGATGGGTTCGCGTACCGGGACAGCGGCAGGCAGGGCAAGATCGGCGGTACTCGCCAACACAATCGGTTGCGGCATAACGGTCTCCTTGGTTTATAGGTTCTTGTCTTCCAATCCCGCCGGCGCCAGGCCAGCGAGTGCACGGTCCAGCCAGGCAGGGCTGCGATTGTCCGCTTCGGCCGCTTCCTTACGCTGCACCGCACTGCGCACCATCAACCCGCCGACATATCGAAACGGCTCCGGGGGAAACAGCTTCGGCTTGCGCCCGACCAACCCACAGTGGCTCCATTCGTCATCCAGCCCCAGCGCCAGGCTGGCGAGAATGCGGCCGCCCAGACGGCTCGGCCCCACGCCATTGCCGCTCCAGCCAATGCCGTACACGATGTTCGGAGCGCCCTCCAAATGACCAAACACCGGAAGGCTATCGAACGTCCGGTCGATGGGACCGCACCAAGCATGCGTAACCGGTACGTCACTGAGATGCGGATAAGTGCGTCGGAAATCCTGCTCGGTGTCCTGGCTGAGTTGCGGGTTATCGTCGTAGCTGGCATCCACCCGGCTGCCGTAGCTGATCATCCCGGTGCCCTTGCCGAACGCGATTCGCCCGTCCTGGGTGGTGCGGTAGTAGTCGACCATCAATTGCGAATCGGTAATGGCCTCGCCGCCTGTCCAGCCAATCGACTCCAGGCGATCGGGAATCGGCGCGGTCGCGACAATCGTGCTGGTCACCGGCAGGATCGTGCGGCGCAGCTCCGGGATCGCCGCCGCCCACGCGTTGTTGGCCAGCACGACACTCTGCGCAACAATCCGCCCCTTCGGCACCTGCAACACCGCAGGCTTGCCACGTTCCAGGCCAATCATGGGGGTGTTCTCGAAGATCTTGATGCCCTTCTCTAACGCCACACGCCGCAGGCCGCGCACCAAGCGTGCCGGTTGCACGGTGGCGTTGCTGATCTCCAGCACGCCTTCCAGATGCATCGGCGAGCCGGTTCGACGGGCGACTTCGCGATTGGACAACGGCATGTACACCGCTTCGCCAAGTCGCTGGCAGGTCTGCAGGACATCGTTCCACGCACCCCGCTGAGCATCGCTGGTGGCCGTCCACAGCCAGCCGGCGCGACGAAAATGAGCGTCGATCCCGTGGGCCGCGCAGAACGCCTCGATCTCACCGATGGCCGCCGCCGAGGCGCGCGCCAGGCGCACCGCCTCGTCCTTGCCGCATTGGGCCGACAGCGAACTGATCTTCGGCCACCAGGACATGACGAAGCCCCCATTGCGACCGGAGGCGCCGCCACCACAGATATCCTGGTCGATGATCGCAATCCGGCAAGCCGGATCTTTTTCCAGCAACTGCAAGGCTGTCCAAAGCCCAACGAAGCCACCGCCGACGATGGCGACATCCACGGACAGATTGCCTTCCAAGGCAGGCAGCGGAGTCAGCTCGGAGGCAATTTCCTCCAACCATAAGGAACGTTTCATTTACGAATTCCATTAACAGCGATTGATAGAGCTACATTCAGCCCATGAGCCGGAGTAAACAATTGTCTATTCAATGCAAATGCACGGGGGGCTTCGTACAAAGATATGAATCGCTTTGTTGCTCATCGCCGCCCCTTTGATAACGTTGATTTCGCCCACAGTCGATCGCGGCGAAAAGTATCCGCGTTTCGATTTTTCACTTAATTAAGAACCTGCAAGCCTCGATCAAAGCTCACCCAATAGTCAGCTTAAATCGTTACTAAATACAGCGTATCCGGACTTGCCTCGAACAGGCGTTAAAGCGCCGACCCGCCGTTTACCCCAAGGACTTGTCCGGTAATGTAACTCGCATCATCAGATAGCAAAAACACAATGGACGACGCAATTTCCGAAGGATCAGCCTCTCGGCGAAGCGGAATACCAGGCAACCAGTCCTTTCTCACATTTTCCGGAACGGCTTCGATCATTGGGGTCATCGTGGTGCCGGGGGCAACGGCGTTCGCTCGGATACCATAGCGAGCAAGTTCAAGTGCCAATGTTCTGGTCAGCCCCACCAAACCAGATTTGGCTGCCGAGTAATTAGACTGGCCAAACGCACCCCAGCGCGACTCAGAAGAAAGATTCACTATGGCACCACCTTTCTCCTTGAGATGAGGCACTGCCACCTGGCAACCTAACCAGGCACCCCGCAGGTTGACATCAATGACCAGTTCCCAATCCTCGTCAGTCATCTTCAGCAATGAGCTATCGCGAGTAATACCGGCATTATTCACCAACCCGTCGATATGCCCATAGGTCGCCACGATAGCGCCAACTGCGCTTTCCCAGCTCTGGCGACTTCCCACATCCAAGTCAACCGCGAAAGCCTCCCCACCTTGTCCAGCGATTTCGGATACAACCGAGTCCGCTCCAGCTTTATTGCGATCGGCGACTACGACTTTAGCGCCTTCCTCATGCAACCGTAACGCAGTAGCACGGCCGATACCTTGAGCGGCTCCGGTGACAACGATAATTTTCCCATTAAGTCCGCGCATCACTCACCGCCTCCAATCAAGTACTTGTTGT
This sequence comes from Pseudomonas sp. B21-056, assembly GCF_026016325.1. NCBI lineage: Bacteria > Pseudomonadati > Pseudomonadota > Gammaproteobacteria > Pseudomonadales > Pseudomonadaceae > Pseudomonas > Pseudomonas sp. B21-056. Next base: position 3,194,771 of record NZ_CP087203.1, on the reverse strand, counting down.
AACCTTCCTGCACCGGCTCTCCTTTCTGGTTAAGAATGACAACGTCCACCTGAACGACACCTCGAGCCGGGTCTTTGGAGCTTGGCGTTTTTAACTTAACCGTGTAGTGCTGGCAGATACGATCGCCAGGAGTGACTGGCCGAATCATTCGACGTTGAGTTTCCAGAAAGGCAAGAATTTTCCAGGAACCCAGTTCCTGACAAGCCAAGCCTTCGCCCACCGAATGAATGAGCAACCCGTGGGCAATGCGCGAAGGAAAGTTGGTATTCTCTCGCACCCACTCTTCATCCATATGAAGAGGATTGAAATCCCCGCTAAGCCCCGCAAAGTTTACGATATCTGCTTCTGTAATCGTTCGACCCGCTGACTGATAGACGGAACCAACTTCAATAGCGTCAAAAGTGATTTCCATTTAAGCCTCGGTGAAACATGGCAGTTTCAGGTCTTTGTGAATGTCACGAAAGACGACTTTTACATCCATATCACAGCGCAACCGTTCGACCGGAACATCGACGATCCATGTGGTAACACGCACACCCTCTTCCAGATCCACCAAAGCAATGACAAATGGTGTCATACCGGTAAATTGAGGATGTATGGAGCGATGCACGACTGAATACGAATACAGCGTCCCCCTGCCTGAAGCTTCGAACCATTCAGGTGTCCGCTCGGGCGCGCCCATGACGTGTGCACGAGGATAAAATTGGCTCTTACCCGTCAGTGGGTCGCGCTGAAGCAGGAGTTTTTCGTTGCTCGCAGCCTCAAACCAGACTGAAGAGTTTGCATCTTGAACCGGCATGACATCAGTGAGGTTCATTATCGATTACTCCCAAGAATCAGTGTCGCAGCGGCAGATAGCCAGCCGCCCGTACCGTTAACAAGGCAGAACTCCGGGGCGTCAATCTGCACGCCTGGGCTCTCTCCACGAAGTTGGCGAACAGCTTCGATAACTGCGTACATGCCGCGACGGCCGGAGTGGTTGGACGAGAGTCCACCACCATCGGTGTTGATCGGGAGACGTCCGGTTGGGCTGATACCACCTTCTGCGATGAAAGCGCCCGCTTCTCCTCGGCCTACAAAGCCAAGCGCCTCCAGGGTAAGCGCCACCGTGATGGTGAAGGAATCGTAAAGCTGGGCGACTCGAATATCCTCCGGACGCAAACCTGCGCTGGCGAAAGCCCGTCGTCCGGAGTGCTCTGCGCAGGTGGTTGTCAGATCGGCCATTTGATTCATTTGACCGTGACTGATGGCCTCGCCGAATCCCAGGACGGTGGGCCCGCCATTGCGTGTGTCTTGTGCTCTTTGGCGTGAGGTAACGACAATCGCGCCGCCGGAGTCCGACACGACACAGCAATCAAGTTTGCGCAAAGGAGTGGAAATCATGGCCGACGACATCACATCGTCAACGGTGATCGGATCCCGATACATGGCGTGCGGGTTGAGACTCGCATTCGCACGGGCCTGCACCGCAACCTGGGCAAGTTGTTCCGGACGAACGCCATAAGCATGCATATACCGTGTGGCTGCCAATGCGTAGGCCGAAATGGTGGACATGCCGTAGGGCACTTCGAATTGTCCCGGTCCAGTCTGTCCGGTATTGAAGTCCGTCGCAGGAAGCGGCCACGATCTTCCTGACGAGGCATAGCTGATGACTACCACCTCACAAAGTCCTGCCTGGATTGCAGCCACAGCATTGCCTACATGACTCAACGGGGCAGCCCCACCAATATCGGTGCTGCAGACCCAGGAGGGCTTGATGCCCACGTACTCGGCAATCTCCACCGCACTGAGCTGCCAGCCCGCCTCTGCGGGAAAGGTTGCTGCGGTGGCGAAGCCATCGACGTCGTCCAGGGTCAACCCTGCGTCATCCAGGGCGCCCGCAATGACCTCGGCATGAATCTGATAGGGATGTATCCCTGGCGCCTTGCGCCGAGGCGACTCAAAAGCGCCTACGATACTGGAAGTACCGCTGGGAAATTTTTCAATCGGCATCTTCTTTCTCCAACTCATTAAATACGGCGGGCACCTGTAACTGCCTTGATTGCGATGTAGGCCGCGATGAGAAGAACAGGCAATGTCACAATGGTTGCTACCGCAGACACGGCGGGTGTAATGCCGCTCTTCAGGTAGGAATAAATTGTTACAGGCAACGTTTTATCAATATCTGTCTGAAACATTGCCAATACGGCTTCGTCCCAAGACGTCACAAACGAAATAATGAGAGAGCCCAGAATCGCGGTGAATACGCCCGGAATAACGATCGAGAAAAAAGCGCGTGCATTACCGGCCCCCATTGTCCAGGCTGCCTGTTCAAGCGATATATCCACTCTCGAAATTGCATTCCCTAGAACCAGGAAGGTCAGCGGCATGCAAAGAATCGTATGGGCAATCACCAGCCCCATGTCCGTACCGATCAAACCTGTTCTGCTTTGAACGTCATAAATACCGATACCCAATAGTATGACGGGCACAATGAGCGGAGCTATCGCTACCACTTGTATGGTTGTTTGAAGCATGCGAGAAGCCGTTTGCGTTCCCACCCGTGCCAACGCCAAACCGCAGACAGTCGCACAGAGAGCGGTCATGAACGCAACGCGCACACTCTTGAAAAACGACTCCATCCAGATATCGGAAGTAAACACCTCTTCAAACCATTTAAGGCTGAAGCCGACAGGTGGAAAGTGGATCTGCGTAGTTTCCGTTACAGACGTCGGTATCACGACCAGTAATGGCAAAATTAACAGGATGACGTCCATACATAGGACAAACAGGCACATCATGGTTACCGGGGTAAGCTGCAACGGATCCCTTGCAGTAGCGCCTCTGGAACCCTGCTGTACAGGTGAAAGCATACCCTTGCCGCCGATTCGCAATGCAACCATGTAGCCGATAACTGAAGCGATCAGAAGAACAATTCCCATGGAGGCAGCTTTCCCCCACTGATAAACCTGAACCTGCTGCTGGATGAATACCGGAATGGTAATGTCTTGGGGGCCGCCCAAAATGGAAGGCGTCAAGAAAAACCCAAGGGAAAGCACAAATACGATAACGCCGCCGCCTAACAATGCCGGCTTGACTTGCGGAAAGTAAATATCGGCGAACACCCGTCGTTCCGACGCACCCATGGTGCGCGCGGCGGTCAACAGCGAGGTGTCTATAGAACTCATCGCAGAAATCAAGATCAGGATCATATAGGGCAAAAGATAAGCCACCATCCCGGTCACAGTCGCAAATGTATTATAAAGAAGTGGAAATGGCCCTACCCCCATTGCCCCGGCAATGGAGTTGACTATCCCCTCATTACCCAGAATTGTTGTAAAAGCGAACAACCTGACGATGATTGAAACCCAGAAAGGCATCAATATCAGCACCATCATCAAGGAAGACAATCGCTTGGACAATCTTGAAATAATGTACGCCGCTGGAAAGGCCAGCAGAATGGTGATCGTGGTGGACAGAATCGCCAGGTTCAAGCTTTGCATAACCACCTGGCGCAACAGTTCATCCTGAACGAGCGCGAGATAATTCCCCAGATACAACGTTCCTTCAAAGGCCGCCTTGCCCTTCTCGTTGAAACTTCGAAGAAGAACGTTTGCAAGCGGCCATGCCAGCGAGAAGAACATGATCAATAAAGGTGGCGCCAGCAATGCCAACCTCGTCAGTGCCCCGCGGGGCGTCGCTAATGCAGATATCGTCGCCATCACGGACTCCGTCAAACTTGAGACGAGTTGAGCGGGACTCGATAGGCCAGGCTAACCAACCGCGCAAGATAGTTACGGGTGTCCCGGGGATCAATCATCTCCTCGACGCCGAAGTTTTCTACCGTTCGCCAGATGGAGGTCTGCGCTTCGAAACGTTTGGTGAGCGCTTCTTTAAGCTCTGCGCGCTCTTCGGGCTTGACGGCGTCCAGCTCTGCTCGGAACGCCGCCTCGACACCCCCTTCGATCGGCATGTCGCCCCAAGCCGCGCTCGGCCAGGCGAGCCTGACACTCATAGGGTTGCGGCTGCCTGTCGCCACACCGCCCAAACCGAATGAGCGACGAACCTGGATGGTGTAGACAGGGACCTTCGCCTGCTGGATGGCTCGCAGCGCCAAGGCGCCAAATTTGAGCACCCCGGCCTCTTCCGATTTAGGCCCGACCAAGAAGCCGGGGACGTCGACGAAATACGTGATGGGTACATGGAATCGATCACACAATTCGACAAACTTCTGCTGTTTCAATGATGAAGGAACGTCCAGCGAACCGGCCATGAAGCGGCAGTCCGACGCGAGGATTCCCACCGTGTGCCCCTCGATTCGCGCAAAGCCTGTACGCAGTGAACGGCCATAGTTCGGCGCAACTTCAAAAAAGCTGCCTTCATCGACGATACAATTGATCATTGCGTGCGCATCAAAGGCACGCCTGAGACTTGGCGAGACGATGCTCAGGAGGCGCTCCTGATCACCTGCCGCCCAGTCACGCTTGATGGCGGGATAACTCGAAACGTTATCAGGCAAGAATTCCAGCATCCGCTTGATTGCAAGCAACGCCTCATCTTCGTTTGCCACCTCGTTATCGATCAGGCCGGAACTGCGTGTGTGAACATCGGCACCCCCCAGCGCAAATTTGTCGATTTCCAGGCCGATGGCTTGTTTCACCATAGGAGGACCACCCGCAAACAGACAGCCGTTATCCTTGGTCATGACCGAGAAATGGGAGATATGCGCCCGTGCAGCGGAGCTGCCGGCCGTTGGCCCCAGCACGGCGGCAAGGACCGGTACCTTATGAAGCAAATCGAACATGGGAAACGTCGGGTTGGCGGATTGCAGTTCGGGGTAACCGATTGCATCCTGGAGAATCACCGAACCACCCACCCCATTGATAAGCATGATCAGGGGGATCTGGTAGCCAAAGGCAAACTCCTCTATGAATCCCCCCCAACCCCCCTTGTATCGCGCAAGGTGTACCCCTGTCCCTCCACCTTCGACGCTGTAATCCTCCGCGCCGACCGCGACTGGACGGCCATCGATTTCGCAAATCCCACATACGAAGGTTGACGCCAGTGGTGAGCCATCGCTGGTTGGGGTGACAACGAAAGTGCCAAACTCCACGAACGTTTCAGCGTCTGCCAATTTCAGAATGCGCTCTCGGGCAGTAGATCGCCCATAGCGATGTTCCCGAGCGATTCTCTCTGGGCCGCTGCCGGCAAGTGCTATCTCGCGACGGCGATTAAACTCTTCGAGGAGCGATTCCCATTCAGGATGCGGAGTAAGTGACATTTTGTTTTACCTTACTTGAGCAAAAAGTTGATCAGCACAGATTTTCGACAATTCTTTTTTATCAACTTTAGTTGAGTTCTTAATTGGAAAATCGGCCATGAAAACAATGTGTCTTGGCTTCTTGTAAGATGCCAGCCTGGACAAGACAAAGTTCATGATTTCTTCTTTGCCGGCATCAGTATTTTCCCGCAGGACAATCGCGGCACAGACGCTCTCGCCAAACTCTTCATCAGGAAGCCCAACAACGGCAACGTCCAGAACCGCTGGAAACTGGCGGATAACATTTTCAATTTCAGCGGGGTAAATATTCTGGCCTTTGGAAATGATCAGATCCTTGCTGCGACCCACGATGTAAATCCACCCCTCTTCGTCCATGCGCGCGAGGTCGCCAATTTTTAACCAGCCATCCTTGATTGTTTCGGCATCCAGTTCAGGAGCTTTCCAGTAATTGGTCATAACGGCTGGTCCTGAAGTCCAGACGTCACCCACGCCACCGGTTGGTACTTCGTTCCCATCCAGATCCAACAAACGGATCGATTGACCGGGTACGCAACGACCTACTGAACCTGGGTGCAGGTCTATATCGTCCCCCTCAATCAAGGTGGGCATTCCTGACTCGGTAGACCCGTAAATAATGGACATCTGAACATGCGGCCAGCGACGACGAGCCTCCGCGATCAACGCGGGCGGACAGTTCTCGCCACCGGTGTACCACCACTTCATGGATCCCAGTGCAAGTGCACTTTTATCATCAGCTTCGATCATTGTTCGAAACATGGAGGGAAATACCAAAGCGTGCGTCACCTGCCATTTATCAATGCACTCGGCAAATCGTTCCGCCGTCCAGCCTCGACTGGGAAGTATTGCGACTGTTCCGCCAACCAGAAAGGTGGGGATTGAACTTTCATTCATCGCTGCAGTGTTGTACATGGGCGCGTTCAACAGCATGACCGCACGGTCATCCAGGCCTCGTATCTGGGTGACCTGTTGCATTGCAGCCCACATCACGGCTACCGAGCGCATCACCACGCCCTTGGGTTTTCCGGTGGTGCCAGACGTATACAAAATCATCTGGATATCAGTTGCGAATGGCACCTTGATTTGTGCCGCATCGTTTACAAGCCGTTCGTACCGCTCCCCCCCTTCGGTAGCACTCAGCGCGATGACCTTCGGGCGGTAACTCAACTGTTCAATCGCATCACCAAGGACACCACTGAGCTCGGTTTCAGTAAAAATCACCTTCGCCTCACAATCGCCGGCGATGGACGCGATTTCCGTCGCCGTGAGTCGAAAACCAATGGGTACCAAGGTCAAGCCGGCATAGGCGCATGCAAAATACAGTTCGAATATCTCGCCCCGATTGAACATCAATGTGCCCACTCGATCCCCCGTTTCCAAACCGAGTTCGCGCAGCGCATTAGCTAACCGAAGCGCACGGCTTCTCAATTCGCCATATGTCCTGGAGCCATGTTCCCAAACCATGGCCAATTTGTCTGGACGGTGTAATGCCTGTGGGCCGAAATCCCCCAGGATAGACGAAACGGTCCAGCCAGAAATCGAGGTGTTTGCAAGCGTCATCTTACTGCTCTCACGCAAATATTTTAATTACGGGGCCATCGCTAATTTGGAAGTTTGATTATCCTTGCCAACTTCGCTTGCCACGGAATGATCTATTAAACGACGAATCCAGAATCTAACCGGTGATTGCTCGCGTAGACGCAACATGACTCGACTGTCTAACAGGGCATGCATGCTCAACCCATCGGCTAATCCCACTAGATCAGCACAAATTTGTTTTGGATCAAGTTCTGCTGGTAAATCACCTATGTCCTGTGCCTGGTGGATGGCGCGGGCTACGGACTTTCTCCAGCCAAACAAGTAGCTTTCCACTTCCTGACGGAGCACTTCATCATTCATCGCCTCGATGTAGAAGAAGAAAAAAATTCGACTTAACGCCAATCGGCGGCCATCCAGCGGAATACTACCCTCCAGTATTTGTTCCAGTGCCTGGATTCCCTGAAGGGAGGACAGGATACGGGTGTTATGCTCAGCCAGTATTTCGGCCGCACGCCGGAGCCCTCCCAGCAACAAATCATGACGATTTGCAAAATAGTGACCGATTACACCTACAGACCATGCTGAACGCGCCGCCACACCTCGGATAGTTGCATCAGCTATGCCGACCTCGGCAACAACGTCAAGTAACACATCGCAGATTTGGCGGCGTCTTTCTTCGTGATCCACAATTCTAGGCATAATCGGTAACTCTCTATTTTAAAGATATCCAGCGGTTGAAACGCTCAACCAGGCTTGCAATATTTTTTGCGTAAAATTCGGCATTTTCATGGATTGCAGTTTTTTGATTCTCTCCTTCGACAATCCACGATGTCATGTCCTCACCGTAGGCATTCTTATCTAACGCCTTGACGTCGGTTGTGTAGGTGGCTTTCTTGACAAAGGCTTTCTGACCTTCGACATCGAGAATCCAATGGCCAATCATGGCTTGGCCAGCATCAGCATTTGGGGCGCCTTTAGGCACCGCATAAACGGCTTCCGCATAGAGAGAGTCCTGCCATTTGATAGCAAGCGGCGCTTTATCCTGCTTTACAGCACCGTAGACGCGCCCGCTCCAGGCGATGCCCATTGAACATTCTCCACTCGACATCAACCGAATTGCGTCGTCCCCGTTGGACCACCAAACAATATCGGACTTAATGCTATCAAGCTTCTTGAAAGCCCGGTCAGCGTCAATGGGGTACAACTGAGCTGGAGTGACACCATCGGCGATCAGCGCCGACTCGAGGACGCCACCAAACTGGGGATATTTAAAGAGGCAACGCTTGCCAGGGAAACGCTTGGTATCAAACAGATCGCGAACACCCGTCGGAGCTTCTGCGCCCTTGAACTTGTCGGTGTTGTAGGTAAACACGATCCCATAGCGCATCACATCCACGCCATATTCGTCGTACGAACCTTCTCGCAGCTTCGACGTATCGACAAAGCGCGGGTCAAGCTTTTGCAGATACCCGGCATCACGCGCCTTCAGGAAATCGCCCTTGGTCGGGAACTCGATCATGCTCCACGGCACTCGGCCGCCGCCGTCCATTGCTGCGAAAAATTTCGTCATATCGGAGTTGAAGTCACCTCTTACCTTCAATCCTGTCTCCGTCACGAAGTCTTTGATGAGGGTCTCTTCACGAGCACGGGTGGTGCCACCACCTGACCCGTCATGCCAGGTGAGAGTGCCGGAAAGGCTTGAGCGGACGCTCTCTGGCAGCACACCGCTGGAAGCGGCAAACGCCATGACAGGCGACAGTGCAAGCGTCGAAAGCACAAGCGTTTGAATCGACTTGGGAAACCGTTGCATGGAGCGACCCTCTTGGTTTTGTTGGTGAGCGCTTTTCTATTACAGGTGTACCAAATAAAAAACGGACCAGCAAGCAAATCCTTAACTTTTTATGACGACTGTCTTGAATAAAAGGTGAATGCAGGTTAAAAAATGCACTGAGAGGCAACTCAAAAGTGGAAAAATCCTCGTTTTGGCATGACGAGCGTCCAAAAATAAATAGAAATCCAACCTGAGTGGAGATGTTCAATGGCACTCTCGCAGACAGCGCTCCCGCGCACTCTCGCTTCCAGTACGGAGGCCAGGCCTAGACATGAAAACGATGCCACTCGCGCCAACAGCATCACGGTGGAAGGTGTTGGCCTGACCTTTCTCAATGGTCATGTCGGCTTGAAGGCGACGAGCCTCGAAATTCCCGGGGGGGCCTTTTGCACCCTTCTGGGGCCGTCAGGCTCAGGAAAAACCACCTTGCTACGGACAATTGCCGGGCTTATCTCACCCACCTCGGGTCGTATTTTCATTGACGGCAAGGACGTTACGAACCTGCCTGTTCAGGCTCGCAACATTGGATTTGTGTTCCAGAACTACGCGCTTTTCCCGCATATGAGCGTCGCAGAGAACATTGAATACCCACTCAGGGTGCATAAGTGGCAGATCAATGACCGAAGGACTCGCGTCAAGGAAATACTCGATCTCATCGAGTTGTCCCATGCAGCGGATCGCGCTGTCGGCGAACTCAGCGGCGGACAACAGCAACGTGTTGCTATCGGCCGTGCCCTGGCTTATCGCCCATCGTTGTTGCTGCTCGATGAACCGATGGGGGCACTGGACAGACGTCTTCGCCAGCAACTTGGGGAGGATCTTCGTGAAGTCCAGCAGCGCACCGGTATCACTGCGGTCTACGTCACCCATGACCAGGAAGAAGCGTTCATCCTTTCGGACAAGGTCGCCATCATGGATCAGGGCTCGATCCTTCAATACGCGAGCCCAACGGAGCTTTACTTCCGCCCACGATCTCGTTTTGTCGCCAAGTTCCTCGGAGAAGCAAATGTCATCGAAGTCGGCGCGCTGAATCGCCGGGACGACGGTACGGTTTTGGCCAGCACCGAGTTAGGTGCGATCCCCGTGGTTGCCGTCGTCGAACACGGTCCCGAAGGCCGGCTCGCTGTTGTGATCCGCCCCGAGGAAATCCAGCTCTCGACCCGATCCGATACCAGCCCGGAGTTTGCTACGCCTGTCAGCGTGACGATCAAACGCCAGCTGTTCCTTGGGAGCCGTAGCCTCATCACGGTGAGCTGCCCGAACCACCGTGAGCTTCTTGTCGAGTGCGTCCAATCCCAGATCCCACCACCGGGTCAGCCTTGTTGGATCACGTGGAGAAATTCTGCAGCGGTGCTTGTAGACAACTGATTGAGTGACGGAGAACCTTGTGAAGAAAATTCTTATAGCCAACCGCGGTGAGATCGCCCTGCGGATCATCAGGGCTTGTTGCGACGCCGGCTATGTCTCAGTGGCTATTGCCTCAGAAGCAGACGCCGCCGGCCTCCATGCGCGAGCGGCCGATGAAGTACACATCCTCAAGGGCACCTCGCCCCTGGACACTTACCTGAATCAGCAGGCAGTTCTGGATATCGCCATGAAGTCCGGGGCAGATGCCATTCACCCCGGATATGGTTTCCTTTCCGAGAATGAATTGTTCGCCGCTGCGGTAGAGGCAGCAGGTCTTATCTGGATCGGCCCATCGGCCCAAGCCATTTCGATGCTGGGCGATAAAGTCGCAGCTCGCAGGATCGCTAAGAAAGTCGGTGCCCCGCTCCTCCCTTCAATCGACGACGGCTCCCTGACCGTGGAAAATGCCAGGTCCTTTGTCGTGGAACATGGCCTACCAGCCATCATCAAAGCCCAGAACGGCGGCGGCGGACGCGGGATGCGGATTGTTCGCGACGTCCTGGAAGTAGAAACCCAACTGGCAGCGGCCCAGCGCGAGGCGACCCTTGCATTCGGACGTCCCGAATGTTTCATCGAGCGGTATGCCGAACATGCACGGCACGTCGAGACCCAGTGCCTGGCCGATAGCCACGGCAACGTGATTGTACTTTCTACCCGTGACTGCACGCTGCAACGTCGCCAGCAGAAACTGGTAGAGGAAGCCCCCGCCCCGTTCTTGAGTGAAGCGCAAGTTTCCCAACTTACCGTGGCCTCGATCGGCATTCTCAAGGAAGCTGGTTATTGCGGCGCCGCGACCGTGGAGTTTCTGGTCACTCCAGACGGGAACATCTACTTCCTGGAAGTGAACACCCGCGTCCAGGTAGAACATCCGGTTACCGAGGAGATCACCGGCGTCGATATCATTCGCCAAATGTTCAAAATTGCCGAAGGTGAACGGCTGGACCTGAACCCCCCCGCGATTTGCAGACACTCCATTGAGTTTCGCATCAATGCCGAGGATCCATGGTCTGGCTTTTGCCCCGTCCCTGGCAAAATCAGAGCACTGCATCTCCCGGCCGGACCTGGTGTGCGCGTCGACTTTGGATACGCGGAAAACGATACGATCCCGCCCTATTACGACTCCCTGATTGGCAAGTTGATTATTACGGGTAGCGACCGATCCGAGGCAATTGCACGGGCCAGACGGGCATTGGCCGAGTTCCACGCCGAGGGCATCAAGACTATCGTCCCCCTTCATCGTGCAATCCTTGAACGAGGAGAATTCATTGCTGCCACGGCTGAAGAATTCAAGGTCTATACACGATGGATCGATTCCGAACTGGCTGGACTGTCTGAAAGTGCCCGGCAGATACAAGATGCAAACGACTCACCAGGATTGGTGTCCGCAGAGGCAGCAATGAATGTCGACGCCATTGAAGAAGACGCCCTGGAAACGCCGACCTATCGCGCAGGCATCCGGGCGCCCCTTTCAGGAATGATCATGGATCTTTGCGTGAGCGAAGGTGAATGGGTCAAGGCAGGCGATGTAGTCGCAATCATGGAGTCCATGAAGATGGAGCAATCCATTCTCTCTGACGTTTCTGGCGTTATCAGCAAAATAAACGTTGAGAAAGGCGCTTTTATTGAAATGGATGCCGACATCATGGGGGTTGACTGATGCCTCGCCAAAATTTCCTGGCGACTGCCGAGGACGACCTTCCTCAAGGCAGCGCGCTAAAAACCCTGGAGGTCACCGTTCTTGAGAGCTGGATCGACTACAACGGCCATATGACGGAGTGGCAGTACTACAGGTTGTTGGCGGATGCAGGGGAAGTTCTCTTGCGAGCGATTGGTTTCAGCGAAGAATACCGACTCAAAGGCTACAGTTTTTTCAACGTGCAAGGGCAGCAGAGGAACCTGAGGGAATGCCGAAAAGACACTCCGCTCGTGGTGTTCTCGGAAATCATCGGGTTTGATCATACAAGGCTGCATTTGTATCAATACATCATCGACACCAATCGAAATATAACCGTAGCGACCGGTGAACATATGATGCTGCATGTGGACACCACTCGACGGTGCGTAACGCCTATGGAACCGTCCATGTATGATTCCCTTGTGCAAGCCTTTGAACGTTTGCATCCGGCATTGCAACCTAAAGGGCTCGGTGTTCCGTTCATCAACATAGACGCCAACATCATGAACTGAACTGGATGGGGTGGTTCGACGCTTCCGTGCCTAAACGGGGTTGCTACTGCTCTCCTTCATTGGGCCTGCACCCGATACCATTGATGGTACCGGGTGCAAGGCATCTCAGCGTTTCCCTGCTGTAACCTGAATCAACCGAAATGCCCCGCTGTCGCGCCACCATCAATGGAGTAAAGCGCACCATTGGTGTACGACGCCTCGTCCGAAGCCAGGTGGAAAATTGCCTTTGCCACTTCCGACGGCAGCGCAAAGCGGCCCAGCGGCACCTCTTTCGCATAAGCCTGCATCTCGGCCACCGGGTCTTCAGCCTCAGCAAACAAACTGTCCATCATAGGTGTCTGGACGAACCCCGGGCACACCAGGTTCGAGCGAATACCGTATGAGCCGTAGTCCAGGGCCAGACAGCGCACCAGGCCCAGCACGCCATGTTTGGAGGCGCAGTAAGCTGCATACCCGGAAGCCCCCCGCACCGAAGCATCCGAGCCGACCGCAACAAAGGCGCCCTTGCGCTGTTCAAGGAAAATCGGCATCGCGTACTTCGCCGTCAGCCAGACTCCGGTGAGATTGATGCCAAGGGTGAAGTCCCATTCTTCCTGCTCCAGGTCATGCACCAACCCCGTGCGCGCAACACCTGCGCAGGCGGCGACGGCATGCAAAGGAATGCCCTGCTTTGCGACGAGTTCGAACGCGCTGCGTACCTGTGCTTCATCGCGTACATCCACAACCTGACCCTGGAATTTTTCAGCCCCTATCAGCGTTGCCGTGCCAGCCAGACCTGCCTCGGAAACATCACAACCCACCACGTAATAACCCTGGCGCGCGAACTCGGCAGCGGTGGCTTGGCCGATTCCTGAACCAGCGCCGGTGACCAGAACCGCTGCAATAAAATGGCTCATCGTCATCTCCTCGAAACCAACGGCGGCTCCAGGCGTTACGTGAGAGACCTCACCGGCGCTGGAGCCTATGGGCAGACCTACTTTCTGACGGCGTCCACCACGGTGAAGCCGACAAAGGCCATGACGGTCAACAGCACCATGATGTAAGGCAGTGCGCCAAACACTCCGCCGGGATTGGCCGCGAAGTTGTAGATCAGCAATGCGATGAACACCGCGACACCCAGCCCGATGGCGAGGACCGTACCCGGCCTGGATTGACCGTCGATCCTGATTTCCCTGATGGCGCCAAAGCCGAGCAGCACGTAAGGCGCAATCCAGAACAGCGAATAGAGAGTCGACAAATAGGCGGTCGATTGCAGCGGCGGCGTTGCAGCCAGAAGCTGCAAGGCGACAGGAATGCAGGCAGCCGCCAGCGTCATCAGCACCGTTGAACCGGTAGGTGAACCGAACCGGGGATGGATCCTGGAGAAAATCTGCGGGATGAAGCGGTCGACCGATGCCGTCGCAAACACCCGGCTGCCGTAGTTCATGAAGGCTACGAGGCTTGCGAACGTAGCGGCGCCCAACAGGAAGTCGATGGGCAGTTGCAGGAACTCCATGCCGGCGGCCGTGGCCAGGATTTGCGTGGGTGACTCGCCGTTACCCAGCGCTTCAAGGTTTTGCCCCATCAAGGGCGCACTCAAAACCAGGATGGCGACGAATGCCAGCCCGGTGATCAGCAACACGTTGCGCAGCAACAGCGGTACATTCTTTTTCGGGTCGTCCGTTTCGGCCGCGAGCGCTGCCAGGGCATCGCAGCCCACGAAATAGGCCAACGCGACAATAGTTCCCTCGGCCAGGCTCGACAGGGATGTTCCCTGCAAAGTCAGCTGCGCTTGCAGGTCTATTCCGGTTTTCGACGCGGCCATGACGGTCACGATGGCGAGCAACGGCACCGGGAGAAACGACAACCAGGCCGTGATCGAAATCGAAGCGTCCAGCCCCCGCCAGGTCAAGACGCCGGCCAGGATCGAGATGAGGATGGCCGTCGCGGCCTGGAACCAGCCTGACAGCGCAAACGTCACGCCGACGCTGTGCAGGAAGCTGCTGCTGAACGTCACGAAGCAAGCGGACAGCGCCGCGCAGACCACCAGGAACCCCACCAGATAGGAGGCCGCAACCACGCGTTGAGGTACCCGTCCCAGGGAGATCCCCACATAGGACAACAGCGAGCCGGTCACCACGTATTTGCGGGCGAACACGTTTACCGCTGCCGTCATGCAAAGTGCGGCCAGCAACGCGAGCGCCATCGCCAGCCATGAGGCATTGCCTGCATACAGGGGCATCGAGCCTGCCGCGATTGCGGCGCTAGGTCCCAGCTGCTGTCCGGAGAGTCCCAGAAGGGTTACGCGGGTTAACGATACCTTCTGTTCAGTGCCGGGCAGGCTCTCCCCGATCACGGGGTCGCCAGTGCCAAAAGAAGTATTTGCCTGAGTCATTATTATTATCCCGTTAGGTAAACGCCTGGGCTGACGCCCGTTGTGTGGCTAAACGATCGGAGCGGCATCGCGGTCAAGGTTGTCGTCGGCGTTGCTGATCACTTCAAACTCTGTCTTCAGGTCCAGGTTCAAACAGAACAGCCAATAGAGCATCGCGCCAACAGGGATGCCGACGAAAAAGGCGTAGTCGACGCCGCCGAAATAGCGGGCGATGGGGCCTTGGTAGAACGACAGGTACATGAACGGAATCATCGCCAGGAAAGACAGGACATAAGCGGCGATACCCCGCCAGTTCCACTTCCCATAGATGCCCCGCACGTTGAAGATTTCCCTGACCGAGTACCGGCCTTTTCGGACGATGAAATAGTCCACCAGGTTGATCGCCGTCCAAGGCGCCATCAGATAGGCCAACACCGCCAGGACCGTATAGAAGGTGGTATTCAGGAAGTCTGCGGGCAACAGAACGCCGACTACTGTCGCAGTCACCCCGATCAGCGCAATGGCCTTGATTCTCAGCGCTCTGCTGGGAGACGTCGGCAGCACACTGTCCAGCGCAGTGATCAACGTCAGCGCCCCGCCGTAGGCGCACATGCCATTGAAGATCAGCAGTGCAATACCACCGACCGTCAGCACGACGGCACCAAAGCCGGGATAGACCAGATCGCCCGATAGCTGCAAACCCAGGGTAATGGCTTCTTTCGGGTACAGCGCGGCGCTCATGGCGCCGACCGCTTCCATGCCGAACACGCCCAGCCCGGCACCCAGGCCGGTGTAGGCAATAATGGATCGGTGGCTGGTGGTGGGCGGCATGTAGCGCGAATAGTCAGAGACAAAGAACGCCCATGACAGTTGATAGGCCAACGCGGCGGAGGTGACCATCAGAAAGGGGGTGAACTGGAAACTGCCGGCCAGGCTGAACAGGCCATCCGGAAGATGGCCGCCGTACAAAAGGCCCGCAACGTAGATCAGCAACACCACGACCAGGACAAAGGTCGTGTAGCGTTGCCCCACGTGCAACAGGTTGTAGCCGAAGATCGCCACGGCAATCGATATCAAACCCAATACCACGCCGCCGGTTGTCGCTGAACTCAGTTGCAATTGTTCAGCCGTGGCGCCCATCAGGTTCACGTTCAAGACGATGTAGCCCCAATAGACCAACACCGCCACGAGCCAGATGAATAGTGCGCCATAGCGACCGAATTGAGGTCGGGTCTGCACCATCTGCGGCAGTCCCAGGTGCGGGCCCTGGCTCGCGTGCGCAGCGACAGGCAGCGTGCCAAGAAAGGTACCCAGGGCCAGGCCGATCAAGGTCCAGGCCAGGTTGAGTCCAAGGGCAATCCCGATGGCACCGGTTGCCAGGCTGAGCAGTTGGGCACTGCCGGCGAACCAGATGGTGGCTTGGTCGCCGAGACGACCATGCCGCTCACTCAGGGGCACATAATCGATGGATCTTGACTCCACCAGCGGCGCGCGGCTTTCAAGGCCGGTCGCACGCTCAGTCCCGATATTCTTGTTCATGATGCCAACGCTCCGCGATTTGCTTGCGCATAAATTCTTGTTGTCAGTGTCAGTTCACGCGGGAAAGGAGTTACGCCAGACGCCAGGAACAGCGCAGCTCCCGTGCGCAGGAAAGGAAGGCTTTGATGCCCTCCTCCCACCGCACAGCACCTAATGAAACGTGGCTGACTCAGATGTCCGGGCGGGTGTACGGAAACCACCAGCCCTGCACGCTTGGCTTGAACTGCATGTGCACGTGTTTCACGTCCGTGAAGGCATTGATGCCGTCCAGGCCAAGCTCTCGGCCCAGCCCCGACATTTTCTTGCCGCCGAATGGCGCGGCAACGTTGTCCTTCAACGGGTCGTTGATCCATACGTGGCCGCTGTCGATTTCGGTGGCGGCACGCATCGCCGATTCCAGGCTGGACGTGAAGATGCTCGAGCCCAGACCGAAATCACTGTTGTTGGCGTGATCGATGGCCTCATCCAGCGAACGGATCCTGCAGAACGTCGCCTGCGGCCCGAACAGTTCATGGCGCGGCTGCTGCTTGTTCGGGTCGGTGATTTCAACAATCGTTGGCTGGAAGAAATGACCCCGTGGGAAATCAACGCGCTTGCCGCCATGACGGATTCTTGCGCCCAGGCTCTGCAGGTGAGCCAGACCGCCTTCGACGCCAGTGAGCGCGGCCTTGTTGATCAGCGGACCAATGTCCACATCGCCCATCGGATCACCAATGCGCAGCCTGGAAACCGACTGGACGAGCGCCTCCATGAAGTCATCGTAGATTTTTTCATGGATGAAGAAGCGCTCGGAGCCGGTGCACACCTGGCCGCAGTTCAAGAACGCCGCAAACGTGGCGGCCTGCACGGCCATATCGAAATCGGCATCATCCAGGACAATGAACGGATCGGAGCTGCCCAGTTCCAGCAGCAACGGCTTCATCCGCTCGGTCGCGCCCTGCATGATTTTCTGACCGGTAGGCACCGAACCGGTGAATGCGATCATGTGCGTGTCAGGATGTGAAACCAGGTAGGCAGAGCCCTTGGCGCCACAGGTCACGACGTTGAAAATGCCGGGCGGCAAATGGTCGAAAATCTTCGCCAACAGCAGCGCGGTCATCGGCGTGACTTCGGAAGGCTTGATGATGCAGGTGTTGCCTGCCGCCAACGCCGCCGCCACCTGCCACGTCATCAGCAGAACCGGGAAGTTGAATGGCAGGATGCTGACGATGACGCCCAGGGGCTCACGCAACACCAGGTTCATCTGGCCCGCCATGTTTGGCTGGACAACCTGCCCGCCCTGGGTACGCGCGACCTCGGCCAGATGGCGGTAGGCATCGACGCTCCACTCGACCTCATCGAGGCTTTCGCGCAAGGGCTTGCCACTTTCCTGGGTGAGCAGGCGCGCCAGTTCCGGTGCATGTTCCCTGAGACGAACCGCGCAGGTGTGCAACAGTTCGGCGCGCTCGCCCGCTCCTACGCGAGCCCATTTGCGTTGTGCAGACTTGGCAGAAGCAACGACGGCATCCAGTTCGCGGGTGGTTGCCTCGGCGACTTCGGCAAATATCTCCTCCGTCGCCGGGTTCTCTACTTGAATGGCGGCGCCTTGGCTTTGTACAAACTTGCCATCGTAATAAATGTTCATCTTCAACTCCTGCTTCTTTTCTAAGTTTTATTGCACTTGAATATCGATTTACGAATATGCGGGGCGCGCAGTGGCCACATGTTCACGGGCAAACAAAATGGCCACGATGTTCAACACGACCAGCGACACGGATGCGGCGATGAAACCGTCGGTGTATTGCCCAGTTACGTCCTTGATCACACCCAGGACCATCGGGTACACGACGCCACCGAGCAAAAAGCCCAGACTCATGATGATGCCGTTCGCGGTGGCAGCCAGCTTGATGCCCACCGAGTCGGCTGCCAGGCAGTAGGCCAGCGGGATACCGCCATAAGCGAACAGGCCAGAGATGGGCAGCATGGCGGCGAGCAAAGGGTAATTTTTCATCGACAGCGCCGCGGCACAGCCGAAGAACGCTACCGTCATGCCCACGCCGGAAATCAGCATCAGGGGTTTGCGTCGGCCCAGCCGGTCGGACATCAAGCCGAACGTCACCGCGCAAATCATGCCCACCAGTGGGTACAGGGCACCGATCAGGCCGGCATCGCTCTCGCTCCAGCCGTTTTCTTCCATGAGGATGGTCGGGACCCAATAGATGGCCACCGCGTAGGAACCCCAGACGCCCACCAGAAATACCGCGGCAACCAGCACGTTGCGGTGAGTCAGGGCCGCCATGAAGTCCCGGATGACAGATGACTTGCCGACCTCGGCCTGAGTCGCAGGTGTCGCGAAATGCTTGGGTTCCTTCAGGAAGAACAGGCTGATGAGCATCGTCACCACCAACGCGATGGCCCCCAGGGCCGAACCGTCACGCCATCCATAGGCATTCAGCACATGGGAATAGGCATAGAGGGCGAGCAATGTGCCTATCCCGTCCGTTGCCAGCATGGCGCCCATGGCCACGCCGGTTTTGCCGGACTGCTCGAACCAGCGCAGCGCGAGGGTGTAAGGCCCAATGAACAACAGCGGAATGCCGGCACCGAGAAAGATGCGAGACATCAACATCGCTTCGAATGAAGGAACGTAGGCGAAGGCGACCTGCCCGATTGCGGAAATGAGCAGACCCAGGACGGTGATCTTCTTGGCACCCCAGCGGTCCACCAGAATGCCGGCAAATGGAAGGATGATCCCGCCGGCCACTGCAGAAGCCGAAGCCAGCGTACCCACCATCGTATAAGTCATGTTCAGATCGGTCATCATAGTGACGATCTGGGTGGAATAACCGACATAAGGTATGAAAATGGCGACGGTGGCGAGGAAGCACAGGAACAGTGCCAGCCATTTTCCCTGGTCATTGACGGGACTGTAGCGAGACATGGTTTTCTCCTTTATCTGAAGGGGTTGGGAGACACTCAAGGTCGAACGCCAATCCTTTGGGGCACGGCCCCAAAGGATCCACTTGAGCGTCTTGCTGTCCTTCGCTTTTTATTATGAGAAGTGCTGAATAAAGTCTTACTCGGCGAACCGTTTTGGTTTTGCAAAGAAACGGAAATCGTCGTACTTCTGGCCGTAGATGTACGGCACATACGCATCGCGGTTTGGCAATTCATCAAACCAGGGCACGGTCCAGGAAGAGGCGCCTTCGGCATAGAACGCTTCGCCGACGGACACCACCGGGATAGTGTCCAGCGGATCCATGGTGGAGCCGGTCAGCTTGAGGGTGCCTTTGCCCACGCGCGTTACGCGATAGGACTCTTCGGTCTTCATGCAGTTGAGAACGACGTCGTTCTGCAAGCCGATACCGGTAACGTGAGGTTGGGCCTTGATTTCAAAGTCGTAGTTGCTGGTATCGAGTGGCCCCAGGTCCGGGCCGAACTCAGCGTTGATTTCGATCAGGCGTACACCGTTGCGCTCGGTGTAGCCGTAGGCATCGTTACCATCGAAATACAATTGCGACGAGGCCAGCTTTTTACCCTCGCCCCACATCTCGCGCCCGATCGTGACCGGCATGTCACCGCTGACGAAGAGGGTCAGCATGGTCGTGCCGGTGAATTCCTTGTAACGGCAATTCAGGTAGATAACGCCACAATCGAACTCGCCGCACAGGGCGCTCTGCCAGCGAGAGACGTTGGCGATTGCAATCGGTTTTTCAGGGAGTTCGAAGCATGGCGGCAGCACTGAGCGCAAGAATTCAAACGTGGTTTCGAATTCGATGGAAACGGATTCTACTGTAAAGCGCCCCTTGGACAGCAAAGCCTGGATTTCTTTTACTTCTTCAGGAGTTTTAACAAAGCCCATGATTATTATCCTTGTGCGGTGGTCTAGTTATAGCGTCCGGGACTCACGACCCAAGCCCGAACCCTGTAACTAGAGTTGCTCACCGACCCGTGCACCAACAATGGTGCGAACATAATAAAATGCAAAAAGCAGCTGTATGATCGTATAGGCTTCAAAGTTGGCACGGACGCGTCCATGTCATTTATTACGAACAGCGATACATCCGCCGATTAAAGCGCAGGCATTATTATTCAGGGGCTGGAACTACAACAAATACGCGACAGCCTACCCACTGCTGGCATAAAGATATCTGCAAGACAAACACTCACTCATCTTGAGTCAGGCACCTCCGAGGGCAACTTGCGGATATGGGGTTCCTTCTCGGTACTCGCGGCGCATAGATTTGAAATGCCAGCGATATCCGCCGACTTGAGCGCAAACCATAATATGGCGACGTCATCCGTCGAATCCAAAGACCTGGCGGTAATCTCCTCGATCCTGCGCACTCGATAGACCAATGTCTGTTTATGTATATGCAGCTTGTTAGCGGTATTTATCCAGGATCGGTTGTTTTCCAGAAACGTACGCAGGGTGTGCAACAGTTGGGCGCCTTGAGCAGCGTCATAATCCGTCAGCGGTCCCAGGACCCGGCGAAACGCCTCGGTTGCATCATGCAGGCTTTGTGGCAGCCAGGGAGAATTCACCCCAGTGTCCGAGTAGAAACTGAGCGGGCCATTCTCGGTGGCATGGGCCAGCGCCAGGCGTGCTTCGCGCAGCGCATTGGCACAATCGTCCACATGTTCAAGGAAATCGCTCACGCCCACTTTGATCAACAGATTGGACTGAAAGTCGCGGACAGTTTCATCCGCCCAGAACAGCGCAAAGACCTCCTCGCCCTGCACCCTTAATATGAGGTCGATGCCATGCCGCACCAGCGCCTCGTCAATCTCCTCGATCGACAGCGCGCCCAAACGGGCGACTGCGAGCCTCAAGCGTGAAACATCCGCACCACATGCCTCTAGCCGTTCTTCTGCCTGCCGAGGCAGCACACGCTTGTGCAGGAGGTCGTCGATCAGTTCGCTCCCTTGGCGCAACTTGGTTTCCCGGTCGACCCTGAGTCGTTCGAGTTCAATACCGATAACGGCAACGACGTGATGCAGCAGACCGTAGTCCAGTGCTTGCGCACTGTGGGCAGCCAACAGGCAACCGCGGTGAGAGGGCACGGACACCAGCACGGTTTCACCGTCCGCCACCGCACACCGCTGGACAATGGGAGTGCCGTGGGCGGCTCTCGGGCGTTGAAGTATGGCCTCGCGATGGAGCGCAGGAAGCTCAGCCAATCCAGCCATCCACGGGTCCAAGGAGCGTGGGTCGACCAGATGCAGCACCGCTCCTACGTCGACCTCCAGGCGTTTGAGCAGCCCCGGCAGCCCCAAGCCCTGGATGCTGATGCGGGCGGTCTCATACACGTGGGTGATGGCGTTGCGCCGATTGTTCTCCAACTGCTTGTAGGCATTCACCACCGCCTTGGTAACGGCTGAAAACGGAACACCATACTCGGTCATCAACACCGGGAAACCCAACGCCTTGGCCGCCGCGAACAGTTCGTCAATATCCGCAGGGGCCTGCATGTTGTCACCAATCATCAGCCCTGCCAGCCCACCGACGTGCAGGCGCTCGACATACAGCCGCTGCTCGCCTGGATCCGCCGGAATGCCAATGCCCGTGGTCATCAGCAAATCCCCCTTCCCCAGCCATTCGGATGGGTCAGCGAGCTCGCAGACGTGTGCCCAGCTCACTGTTTCGTCGCACCGCTGCGCACCGCATATGACACGGGTGCGCAGTTCAGGCGTCAGGATCAGATCGTTCAAGGTCAGGGGCATGGTCAGTACATCGAGTGAATGATAGGGCTGGCCCGGCGGGCCGGGTCCGGTGAAAGTCTTCCAACGCAATAACCTTGCCATGAATAACGATGGCGCTGATGGGCGCACGGCCAGCGGCAATCGTGAGCCGCAGAGGCTGGCGAGCTCTTCCTTGATGAGTCAGATGTACCCAGATCATAGCCCATTACTGTGTAGAAAAGCACCAACATAGGTCGTATGACCTAATTTTAGATTCATGACATGAATGTGCTTGCCTCACCCCGTGGGCGAGGTAGGCTAGCGGGGATAAATGGATGACTGGATAGGATCAGATATGCCCTCGCCTGCTGCCACCGAAGACCAAGAGATAGAGAGCCAGGTCAAATATGGCCGCACTCAGAAAAGGTCGAGAAAGATCGAAGAGATAAATGATGCGGCGGCGCAAGTGTTCATCCGTGACGGCTACGCGGAGTTTTCCGCCCGCAAGGTGGCGAAGGAAATGGGCATCAGCCTGAGCACCCTGCAGCATTACTGCGGGAATACCGAAAATCTTTGCTTGCAGATGATCAAGGCCAAACTTGAGTCTTTTGTGTTCCGCTTCCAGGAGATCTACACCGACAGCCATACGCCGCCTATGGAAAAGCTGGCCCTGGCGATTCGGGAAAATGTGGCGGCGACCCTGGATCATTACACGGGCAGGTTGTTTTTCCAGATGGGCGCACTGGCGACCCAGGATGAACGCATCAAAGAGGTCATGATCGAGCAGTACGAGTATTTTCTGACCGGCCTGAGGTACCTCGTCCGTGAGATCAATCCCCAACTGAATCCGGACGCTGTCGATACCTACAGCGGGCTCATCGCAACGATGATTGAAGGTAACTTCTTTTACCAATGGCAACCCAGCCTCACCCCTGAGATCCGGGCACAGATGCTCGATACCTCGATAGCGCTCTGGAGCAACACGCTGATGAATCCACCTCGCCCCATGTTACTCACGGACGAGGTGTAGACGCCGGGTGTTATCGCTGCCCTTATCGACGGACATCCGGCCAGTCGTCGTACAGTCGCCCCATCAGATAGGGCGCGTAATCAACGCCATCCTTCGACAGATCCACCACCTGCTCGACAATGTAGGATGTCTCCCCGCCGAGATGGCCACCCTCTATAAAGTCTCCGACCGGCACCGTACCTACGCCGGTGTCGAATGGCGAGCCGGTGAGCTGCAGTTGCGAGTGAGTGATCGGACGGAAGCGCTTGATCAATGTGGAATTCTTGAAAATCACCAGTTCGGGGTTGCGGATTGAGCGTGCATTCACTTCATAACCGCAGCGCAGGTCGAAATAATACTCGGGCATTTCACTCATGCCGCCCTGTTCTTCCCCCAAGCAAGCATTGAGCTGGATCAGGTCATGATTCTTCCTGCCGGCGATGCCATGAAAGTTGTCGCCGTCTTCGAAGTAATCAATCGTCCCCTGCTTTTTTGGCATCCCCCAGAACTCACGCCCGGTGACGATGTTGACTTCCTCCGTTTCGAGAACGGTCAAATAGTAACTGCCTTCAACGCCTTTATATTCGGCATTGACGCCAATAATGGCGGCACGGTCGCGTCCCATACGATTCGGTACGCCATTCACCCACTCCATGAACGACAGGAATCCGACCGAGACTATCGGTTTCTCGCAAACATTCAGGCACGGCGGAAGCACGCTCCGCACGAACTCAGCGGTGGTGGAATAATTGACATAACTGTAACTGTGGTGCGTGCGGATATTATCGTAATAGCTCCGGTATTCGTCCAACTGCTGTCGAGTCCAAACATAACTCATCATATTCCCCTTGTTTTTATCGTACGGTGAGCCGTAATGCATATATCAGGCTGCTCCGAGAATGACCTGCATGCTGTACAGGCAGCAATTGTACGATCGAAAACAATGCCAATAGGCTTTTGTACGATGCGACACGCACCGACGCCATTCATAACTTCGAACAAGCCCTTCTTATAGATCCGTACATGGGTCTGATTGAAAACAACCTGAATCCATCGATACTGGCGACTGCCATAAGCGAGCCTGCTTGTGCCCTGCGCCCTTCTCCACAATTTCTTCCCGAGACCTCACGATGACCTTCGATAGCTCTGACGCTGCCCTCTCCATCAACCCGGCCAACGGCGAACAGATCGGTCGTTATCCCTATGAGTCTGTCAGCGAAATGGAGGCGACCCTGGTTCGCGTACAAGCTGGCTTTGAGCAATGGCGGGACGTTGAGGTAGAAGTCAGGGCCGGAGTCTTGCTCAACCTCGCCTCCCAGCTCCGCGCCCAGGCTGAAGGGATGGCTCAGCTGGCTGCGAACGAAATGGGCAAACCTGTCGTTCAGGGGCGTGCCGAGGTGGAAAAATGCGCCGCGTTATGTGAATGGTACGCCCAGCATGGGCCACGCATGTTGGAACCTGAGCCTACATCGGTTGAGGACAATAAAGCCTATGTCGCTTACCGGCCGCTCGGGGCCGTCCTAGCGGTCATGCCCTGGAATTTCCCGTTCTGGCAGGTGATGAGGGGCGCGGTGCCGATCATCCTGTCCGGCAACCCGTATGTCCTCAAGCATGCGCCCAACGTCATGGGCTGCGCTTATAGGCTTCAACAAGCCTGGCGGGATGCCGGGCTGCCCGACGGCGTTTTTGAGGTCATCAACGTGACGCCGTCGACGGTGTCCAGGGCCATCGAAGACCCACGCATCGCTACGGTGGCTGTCACTGGCAGTGTCCGTGCAGGCTCAGCCATTGCCGCGCAGGCCGGTGCGGCGCTGAAAAAATGTGTTTTGGAACTGGGTGGGTCCGACCCGTTCGTGGTCCTGGCTGATGCGGATATTGATGAGGCCGTGAAAGCCGCCGTTGTCGGACGTTTTCAAAACAGCGGCCAGGTATGCATTGCCGCCAAACGCATCATCGTCGAACAAAGCGTGGCCAGAGAGTTCGAGAGCAAGTTCGTTGATGCAGTCGCTGCGCTCAAGCTGGGAGATCCGCTTGAAAGCGCCACTTACATTGGCCCTATGGCGCGCCCCGATCTGCGGGACGAGCTGGACGGACAAGTCAAGGCAACCGTCGCCCAAGGCGCGAAGCTGCTGTTGGGCGGTCACAAAATAGAAGGGATCGGCAATTACTACGAGCCGACGATTCTGGCAGGCGTCCGCCCCGGGATGACCTCGTTCGTGGAGGAACTGTTCGGACCGGTCGCCTCGCTGATCGTTGCCAGGGACGCGGAACACGCACTTGAACTGGCAAACGACAGCGAGTTCGGCCTAGCGGGCAGCCTCTGGACTGCTGACGTTGAAAAGGCCAGGCATCTGGCCGCGCGCATGATCACGGGCGGTGTGTTTATCAACGGCTATGTCGCCACCGATCCCCGCGTTCCCATCGGCGGTGTCAAGAAAAGCGGCTTTGGGCGGGAGCTCTCTCACTTTGGGCTCAGAGAGTTCTGCAACGCCCAAACGGTCTGGCTGGATCGCCGCTGATACGCTTCCAAAGCCGCTTTCAGGGAATGGAGGCGGTCACCAAACCGCAATATGCGAATCCGCCCGAGGCTCAGTGCCTCCGCACAACACACCACTGACCGGGTCGCGGAGGATAATCTGCCCGCGCCCGTAGTCGGTCAGGTCACTGCTGACCTGCACCTCATGGCCGCGTCGCGCCAGGGCGTTGACCAGATGCGCTGAAGCGCCGTGCTCGATGCCGACCTTCATCCCGCCCAGCCACTGCCAGCGCGGCGCGTCCAGGGCCGCCTGTGGGTTCAAACCGAAGTCCACCAGGTTCATGACCATCTGCACGTGCCCCTGGGGCTGCATGTAGCCGCCCATGACACCGAAGGGGCCAAGGGCCTGGCCGTTCTGGGTGAGGAAGCCGGGGATGATGGTGTGGAAGGTCTTCTTGCCCGGCGCGAGGCAGTTGGCGTGCGTCGGATCGAGGCTGAATTCCTGCCCGCGGTTTTGCAGGGCGATCCCGCTGTGGGGCAACACCACGCCGGAGCCAAAGCCGTGGTAGTTGCTCTGGATGAACGAAACCATATTGCCTTCTTCGTCGGCGGTCGCCAGGTACACCGTGCCGCTGGCGTGGGGATCGCCAGGTTTGGGTGGCTGGGCCTGCTCGCCGATCTGCCCGCGGCGACGGGCGCTGTAATCGTCACTCAGCAAGTCGGCCACCGCCACGCGCATATGCCGTGGATCGGTGATGTAGTGCAGACCGTCGCTGTAGGCCAGCTTCATTGCTTCCAGTTGGCGGTGCCAGGTCTGTTGGCTGTCGCGGTGATCGAAGCTGAAACCTTCGAGTATTTTCAGCGCCATCAACGCCACCAGGCCCTGCCCGCTCGGTGGGATCTCCCAGACGTCGATGCCTCGGTAGTTGACGCGGATAGGCTCCACCCACTGGGCGCGATAATCCCTGAGGTCGGTACTGCGCAGGTAGCCGCCGGTGGCCCGGGAATGGCTATCCAGGCGTTCGGCCAAGGCGCCGCGATAGAGGCTTTCGCAGCGGCTGGTGGCAAGTTCTTCGAGGGTACGGGCCTGGGCCGGGTTGCGGAAAATCTCCCCCGCCCGCGGCACTCGCCCCTCGATCAGGAAGGTGTCGAACCAAGCACTCAGCACTTGGTCACGATGAGGTGTGAACTCGTTCAAGGCGATCTGCCATTGATGGGCAACCACCGGCGACACCGCAAAGCCCTCCCGCGCCAGGCTGATCGCCGGTTGCAGCAGCTCGGCAAAGGGCAGCTTACCGAAGCGTTGCGACAGCTCGGCCCAGGCCGATGGACAACCGGGCACCGTCACCGGTGTCCAGCCGTAGAGCGGCATCCGTTCATGGCCAGCGGCCTTGACCGCTTCGACACTCAGGGACGCCGGTGCGTGCCCGTTGCCGTTGAGGCCGTGCAACTGGCCCTTGCACCAGACCAGGGCGAAGGCGTCACCGCCGATGCCGCACCCGGTGGGCTCGACCACCGTCAGCGCCGCCGCCGTGGCGATGGCGGCGTCGATGGCATTGCCGCCCTTTTGCATGATCTCGATCCCCGCTTGTGCGGCCAGGGGCTGGGAGGCGGCGACCATGCCGCGACGGGCAAAGACACTCTGGCGTTGCGACGGATACGGGTACTCATGAGCAGAAAATTTCAACATGACAAAATCTCTTCACAAACGAAACAGGTCAGAGCACGCGACTGAGGAAAGCCCGGGTACGCGGATGGCTGGGGTGGCTGAAAATCTGCTCCGGCGGTCCTTGCTCGATCAGCTCGCCCTGGTCCAGGACCACCACACGGTCAGCCACTTCGCGGGCAAAACCCATTTCGTGGGTCACCACCACCATGGTCATGCCCTCTTCCGCCAGTTCCTTCATCACTTGCAAAACCTCGCCCACGGTTTCCGGGTCGAGGGCGCTGGTGGGCTCGTCGAACAGCATCGCCTGGGGTTTCATCGCCAATGCCCGGGCTATCGCCACACGCTGCTGCTGTCCGCCGGAGAGCATGGCGGGATAGTGGCTGGCCTTGTCCGCCAGGCCGACCCGTGCGAGCAGGCTGCGGGCCTGTTCCAGCGCGGCGGCGCGCGGCATCCCGAGCACCTGGATCGGCGCCTCGATGATGTTCTCCAGGGCGGTCATGTGGGGGAACAGGTTGAAGCGTTGAAACACCATGCCGATGTCCCGGCGCTGGCGGGCGATGTTGCGCTCTGAATCGCGCACCAGGCTGCCATCGGCCCGTTCCCGGTAACCCATGGCCTGGCCGTTGACACGGATGCGTCCGCCCTGGATGTCCTCCAGCAGATTGATGCAGCGGATGAAGGTGGTCTTGCCGGACCCGGAGGCGCCGATCAGCACCACCACCTCGCCACGGCGTACTTGCAGGGAAATGCCCTTGAGGATCTCCAGGTCGCCGAAGGACTTGTGGACATCCAGCGCCTCAATGATCAGTTCTTCACTTTTGTGCGCCATGGTTAACGTTCCCTCAGCAATTTCAGGGTGCTACGGCCGAACATCCGCGTCGCGGCCGGCGGCGGCGACGAGGGCCGGTCCGATTGACCGAAGCGCGCCTCCAGCCAGCGCTGGAAGAAGCCCCAGAGGGTCGTCAGCAACAGGAAGTAGATCGCCACCACCAGGTACAGCTCGAACACCCGGAACGTCGCCGACGTGACCATCTGGGTACTGAGCAGCAGTTCCTGTACGCCGATCACGCTGACCAGCGTGGTGTTCTTGAGCATCACGTTGAACTCGTTGCCCAGCGGCGGCACGATCACCCGGAACGCCTGGGGCAGAATGATGCGGCGCATCAGCCTGGCGAAAGTCATGCCCAGGGAACGCCCGGCCTCATACTGGCCCTTGTCGACCGCGCCGATGCCGGCGCGGATGATCTCGGCCATGTAGGCGCCTTCGTTTAGACCCAGGGCAATGATCGCCGCCTGGATATTGCCGGGAATCACCAGGCCGAACAGGTCGACGTCCTCGAAGCGGAAGATCCCGCCGGCGGCCAGTGCGGTGTAGAGAAAGACAATCTGCACCAGCAACGGCGTGCCGCGCATCAGCCACACATAAAAGCGCACCGGCATGTGCAGCAACGGGTTCTTCGACAAGCGCAACAGCGCCGCCGCCAGGCCCAGGACACAGCCCAGCAACATCGCCAGCACGCTGATCAGGCAGGTCAGCCAGAGCCCGGTGAGGTAGACCCCACTGGGCTGCAACAGGTACTGCCAGAACACATCCCAATTGAAGTTCATCAACGCTTACCTCAATCGAGAGTGTCGCCGGCGACGTGCCATTTGTTGAGCAACTGGCTGTAGCTGCCATCGCTGCGCATGTCGCTGATCACCTGCTGCACCGCGGCGCTCAGTTGCGGATCGTCCTTGCGAATGCCGATGCCGGTGAGAATCCGGCTGAAGGCCGGAACCCCTTCTTCAAACAGGTCGGGGGCCATGGCAGCGTAATAGCCGGCGGTTTCCACGGTGGTGCCATAGGCATCGACCTGGTTGATCCGCAGTGCCTGGAACGCATCGGTGTCGGTGTTGTAGACCACCAGCTTCATCGCAGGCTTGCCGGCCTTGGTCAGTTTTTCATTCTCGGCGTCGAGCAGGGTCTTGATGGTGGAGCCGTTGAGCACTGCAATCTTGCGCGTGGAAAGGTCTGTAAGCGTCTTGATTGCCTTCGGGTTGCCTTTGGGCACTACCACCGCCTGGCTGGAGTACATGTAGTTGACGATGTCGATCACTTCCCGGCGTTCGGGCTTGTCGAACAGCTGGTCGACGATCATGTCGCACTGTTTGGCCAACAACGCGGGGAGCAATCCGGAAAACGGCACGACCCGCCATTCCACCTTCTTGTTGTCCAGGCGCTTGGCGATTTCCAGGCCCAGGTCGACGGTCAGTCCCTTGGGTTTCTGGGCCTCATCGAAGGACACCAGCGGCGGCGAATCCATGCCCGAGCAGTAGACGAGTTTGTCAGCCTTGATCAGGCGCTCCGGCACCACGGGGGCAGCAGACGCCCACTGTGCAAAGAGTCCCAGGGATATTGCGGCAATCAACACGTGAGGCTTATGCATGACCAGACACTCCAGTTCGTGGGTAACGGGCAGTACTCAGAGTCAGAACACCGGCAGGCTTGTGCCTGCTCTGATTATTTTTTCGATTGCAGGAACTCGATCAACTCAGGGATGGTGCCTTCGATGTGCGCCCGGACTACCGCCTCGGCCTTGTCGGCGTCACCGGCGCGTATCGCCTCGAGAATCACCTCATGCTCCTGGCGCGCGCTCATGGGTTTCTCCACGTGCTGCAACCACAGGCGCATGGGCGCCTCGACCAGGGAATAAAGGGCACTGATCTGCTTCAGCAACCTCGGGCGACCGCTGAGGCTGCACAGGTATTCGTGAAACGCCCGATGGCGGCTGACCCACTCGGCGCTTTCGTCGCGGTAGTCGTCCATCTCGTCCAGCAAGCGCTCCAGGGCCGCCAACTGGCGATCGCCAATGCGCCCTACCGCCACCCGGATCGCCAGGCCTTCGAGGGCGCTGCGCATCTCGAACACTTCCTGCAGTTCGTCGATGTCCAGGCCGCTGACAACGGCGCCGCGATTGGGCCGAAGCGTGACCAGGCCCTGGGCATCCAGGCGACGGAACGCCTCGCGCACCGGCATCCGACTCATACCGATCTCACTGGCGATGTCCTCGGCGATCAGCCGATCGCCCTTATGAAAGCGGCCACCACAAATGGCCTCCAGCAGGAAGTTGTAGGCCTCTTCCTCGGCGGTTATCGGGGGACGTTCAGCGTAAGACGGAGCAAATTGCATGGTTTGCACCCTTTGAATTTTTGTATCCAATTATCCATGGATTCAAAATAGCAGGATGCATGCCAATACACGCGATTCATGTGCAAGTGATTGATTTGACGGAATTGGAGATAGCCAGGCAGGCCGGCAGACTACTCCATTGTCACGGTTAAACCGTGCAGGTTTGCTACTTTTTCGCTCAGCTCCGCACATTAATGGGCAAAGCGGTAGCTCGGTAACGTCACATTGGAAATCCGACAAAAAAAGCTCCAGGCGCTCCTGCGGCGCGTCGTGCCGCCGATTCGGATAGCTGGGTGCCGCCGAAAAATAATCGAAACGAGCTACCGCACCAGGGGTCTAGACCATTAAGCCCATCCGATGAGAGTTCTCCCATGTTGAAGTTTCTTGGCAGTACCGTTGGCATCATTTTTCTGATCGGCCTTGTCGTGGTGATCGCGCTACTCAAATTCATCTTCTGACCAATAGCTGCACTCCCACAGGGTTTGGTGGCGTACACAAATGCTGCGTACAACCGGGTCCCATGTGGGAGCGAGCCTGCTCGCGATAGCGGTGGGTCAGTTGCAGACATGTGGCTGGGCTGCCGTCATCGCGAGCAGGCTCGCTCCCACAGGTTTTGCGGACGACCACAGGTTGTCAGTTCAACTCAGAACCCTGTGGGAGCGGGCTTATACCGGGAATGGCTCAGCGGATCTGATGCTTGTGCAGCAAGCGATAGAACGTCGGCCGTGACACGCCCAGCACCCGGGCCGCGACGCTCAGGTTGTCGCTGTGACGGTTGAGCACATCGCTCAGTGCCTGGCGTTCGGCACGGGTCTTGTAGTCTTCGAGGGTGCCCATCGGTGCCACGATCCCCTGATGACTGGCCAGGCCAAGGTCCCGGGCTTCGATCTGCCGCCCCTCGGCCAGCACCAGGCCACGCCGGACCCGGTTGGCCAGTTCCCGGACATTGCCCGGCCAGTCATGCATGCCCATCGCCACCAGGGCGTCCTCGCTGAAGCTGCGCGGCCGGCGACCGGTTTCCTGGCTGTAGAGATGGGAAAAGTGACTGGCGAGCATCGACAAGTCGCCATGGCGCTCACGCAGGGGCGCCATCACCACTTGCAGCACGTTCAGGCGATAGTACAAGTCTTCGCGAAACAGCCGGTGTTCGATGGCCGCTTCCAGATCCACGTGGGTAGCCGCCAATACCCGGACATCGACGGCAATCGGCTGGCTGCCACCGACCCGTTCTATGTGTTTTTCCTGCAGAAATCGCAGCAGATTGGCCTGCAACTCCAGGGGTAGGTCGCCAATCTCATCCAGGAACAGTGTCCCGCCATGGGCCGCTTCGATGCGCCCGATCTTGCGCTGGTGAGCGCCGGTAAACGCCCCTTTCTCGTGGCCGAACAATTCGGACTGGATCAGATGTTCCGGGATGGCGCCACAGTTGATGGCAATGAACGGCTTGTTGCGACGCAGGGACTGCGAATGCAGTGTACGTGCCACCAGCTCCTTGCCGGTCCCGCTCTCGCCACGAATCAATACCGGTGATTCGGTAGGCGCCAGCTTGCTCAACAGTTTGCGCAATTCGCGAATCGGCTTGCTGTCGCCCAGCAACTCGTGCTCGGGCAAATGGATATGAACCGAGCCCTGCCCGCGCAGGCGCGCCATGCCAAACGCCCGGCCCAGCGTCACCTGGACCCGTGATACATCGAAGGGCAGCGTATGGAAATCGAAGAACCATTCGCAGACGAAATCGCCGACATTCTTCAGGCGCAGCACTTCCTGGTTGAGCACGGCGATCCACTCGGTACCACTGCGGCTGATCAACTCCTTGACCGCTTCCGGGCGTTCCAGATGAAAAGGCTGCAATCTCAGGAGCCCCACATCGCACGTTCGATCACCGGCATGGTCAAGGGAACAACTCTCGACCTCCCAGCCGATGGTGCGCAGACCCGGCAACAGGCGATGGCAATCATCGCAGGGATCAACCACGAGCAGACGACGTGACGTACTGGCTTCGACCATGACTGATCCTTGGCGCCAAAATTAAGAAATATGAATAGAAACAGTCGATTGGCGAACCTGCATGTAACAGTAGCAAGAAGTTGACGCATCCTTGTATCAATTGATTATTGAAACTGCCCCAAAGCGGTTATAAGCGAGCGTTTCGTTAGTTACAGTCTTCGCAAATCTTTCATGGAGCTTTCAAACAAAAGGCTATTTTCCGGGTCTGAAAGAAAATCGAAATTTATTCAAGGATTGTGTGACCTGACCCACGGTTCGGAACATCAGTACAAGTAACCCGCCGCACGGTCCGCCCACCCGACGGCACATCATCTGATTGGGCACTTTTATGAGAGAACGCCATGAACGCCCCGCTCCGTATCAACGAAGCTCTTTTGATTGCCGACCGCGCATTTAAACCTTTCCAGTGCGTGGCCTGGGCCCCACAGGATGGCAACGGCGAATTGAGCCTGACCGTCGTCGACCGCACCAATACCCATATTGGCCGCACTCAGATTCCAAGCAGTGCCTATACCGATCCAGCCCAACTGGCCGACCTGTTGAAACAGGCTCGCGCCGAATTGAGCCAGGAAGGTTACAAGTTGCAGTCCTGGTCCATGCCGGAATAAACACCGGCTTTTTTGTATAAAGTCCGAGCCTGTATTGATAGCAGGCTTGGCACTGAGCCAAAAAGTCATTGCTCTGGCACGATTCGCCGCTATATGTGCAAGGTCTGACAGTTGTGCACTGTCACGTTCAGGGATTGAATGTTGCCCTCATGCAGTCATCGCCCCTCCGGGCCGGTCGACGCGCAAGGAGAGGCATGCATGCTCAATCAATTCGCGCCTGAGCTTCCGATGGCGACGGTTCACGTCGGCCAACTGGATGCAGGCTTTGCCAATACCGGCAAGGCATCGGTTCATTTTCCCGGCAGCACGTCCAGCCTGACCACCGGGCTGAGCCTCGACCGCACTGGAAGAATTCTGGTGGCGGCCAGGATCGAGACACCCCACGGCAGCCGGTTCGGGCTCGCCCGGCTCAATCACGACGGCTCGGCCGATCCAGGCTTTGGTACCGGTGGCTGTGTGATCGGCTCTTTTGAGCATGGTTTCGAAGCGACCGCAGGCAAAGTGACCGAGTTGCCCGACGGAAAGATTCTGTTATCCGGCCTGCATTACCAAAGCGCCGATTGCACCCTACCTGGCCTGGCGCTGTTCGATGCGCAAGGCCGCCCCGCCCCCGGTTTCGGCAACACCGGACGACAAGTGATCCGGATCGAAGGCAACCTCTCCCAAGGCCTGCGCGACCCTTGGCTGCCGCCTGGCATACCGGGCCTCGAAGCCTGCGATATGCGCGTGCAGCCTGATGGCCGGATACTCCTGTTGGCCAACCATCATTATCAATTTTCCGACCATGTCGGCGTCCTGATCAGGTTGCTGCCGGACGGTGCGTTGGACACCTCGTTCAACAGGGGTGGTTTTGTAATGGTTCGGCGCCTGCTCAAGAACACCTGGCTGAGCTGTCTCGCGCTCCAGGCCGATGGCAATATCGTGGTGGGTGGCGCCATTGATCTGCCCCAGCAAGGCTTGATGGTTCGTTATGACCCCAGCGGCAAACTCGATGACAGCTTCGGCGAGAACGGCTTCCTGTCCATCACCGCCGAGGAGCGCAGCGTGATGGTCAACCAGATCGTCCAACATCAGAACGGTGACCTGCAGGCGTTCGGCAGCAGTCGCGATCCCATGCATTGCCTGTCCCTGAAGGTGCGCAAGGACGGTAAACCGGATCGTCACTGCAACCAGGGGCACTGCCGGCTCCTGGAGATCGGACACAACGCCAGCCAGTGGACCGCCGCCCAGGTTCAATCCGATGGAAAACTGGTGACCGCCGGAGCCACCATCGGCGGTATCGAGGCCGACTTCATACTGGCCCGACACCTGCCAGACGCCAACCTCGACCCGGTTTTCGGCCACGGCAAAGGCTGGGTTCGCACGCGACTCGGCTACAGCCTGGACACCGCCACCTCACTCGCGGTGCAAACCGACGGAAAAATCCTGGTGGGTGGCCACTCCCTCCACGGTACCTACCGAGCCGTGGTGACCCGGCACTGGGCCTGACCCGGAAAGCACCGACTGCTGATGGGGCGGTGCGAATTCCTACGCTTGATATTCCTTATTGCTTACGGCAAGTTGCGCGCTTCTAAATAAAAGGAGCAGCCGATGTCCGGTTCCATGGCCCAGGCTTTCGCCCACAACTTCCTTGGGCACTCACCCCGCTGGTACAAGGCGTGCATCGTCACCTTCCTGATCGTCAATGCCCTGGTGTTATGGAACCTCGGTCCGGTGGTGGCAGGCTGGATGCTGGTGGTGGAATTCATCTTCACCCTCGCCATGGCCCTCAAGTGCTATCCTTTGATGCCCGGCGGCCTGTTGTTGATCGAAGCCCTGGCGTTGGGCATGACCACGCCCAAGGCGCTGTACGACGAACTGTTGCACAACTTTCCGGTGATCCTGCTGTTGATGTTCATGGTGGCCGGGATCTACTTCATGAAGGACCTGCTGCTCTTTCTGTTTTCCCGTCTGCTGCTGGGCGTCCGCTCCAAGGCGTTGCTGGCCCTGATGTTCTGCTTCCTCTCGGCGTTCCTGTCGGCCTTTCTCGATGCGTTGACCGTCACGGCGGTGATCATCAGCGCCGCGATAGGTTTCTATTCGGTTTATCACCGCGTGGCCTCGGGCAACGACCCGCGCCAGGACAGCAGCGTCGATGAAGACCACGACCTGCCCTCCTTGCACCATGGCGACCTGGATCAGTTCCGGGCCTTTTTGCGCAGCCTCTTGATGCATGGCGTCGTCGGCACCGCGCTGGGTGGCGTGTGCACCTTGGTGGGCGAGCCACAGAACCTGCTGATCGGCCATGAAATGGGCTGGCATTTCGCGGACTTTTTCGTGAAGGTCGCACCCGTGTCGCTGCCGGTCCTGGTGGCTGGGCTGCTGACCTGCCTGGCCTTGGAAAAGCTGCGCTGGTTCGGTTACGGCACGCTGCTGCCGGATAACGTTCGCGCCGTGTTGGCCGACTACGCGGAACAGGACAACCGCGAGCGCACCTCACGCCAACGCGCGGCCCTGATCGTCCAGGGAATCGCCGCGCTGATCCTGATCGTGGCCCTGGCCCTGCATATTGCCGAAGTTGGCCTGATCGGCCTGACCGTCATCGTGTTGATCACCGCGTTCACCGGCATCACCGATGAACATCGACTGGGCAACGCCTTCAAGGACGCGATGCCGTTCACCTCGCTGCTGGTGGTGTTCTTCGCAGTGGTGGCGGTGATTCACGATCAACAGCTGTTCACGCCGTTGATCCAATGGGTACTGGCCCTGCCCGCCGATCAGCAGCCAGGCATGCTGTTCATCGCCAACGGCCTGCTGTCGGCCATCAGCGACAACGTGTTCGTGGCAACCATCTACATCACTGAGGTGAAGCAGGCCTTCGTCTCCGGGCACATGAGCCGCGAACAGTTCGAGACTCTGGCAGTGGCCATCAATACCGGCACCAACCTGCCCAGCGTTGCCACGCCCAACGGCCAGGCCGCCTTCCTGTTCCTGCTGACGTCGGCCATTGCCCCGCTGATTCGCCTGTCCTATGGGCGGATGGTGTGGATGGCCTTGCCTTATACCGTGGTGATGGGTGGCTTGGGGTGGTTTGCGGTGACGTATTGGTTGTAGGGCTCGGTTGTAGATAGAGATGAAGCCACTGTGGGAGCGAGCCTGCTCGCGATGGCGGCGTATCAGTCGACATCCAGGCTGACTGACTCACCGCCATCGCGAGCAGGCTCGCTCCCACAGGGTTCTATGTAAATTATCGGGAGAGGATGTACCGCTCGATCGCCAGCGCCGCGCCATCCTCGATGACGGATGCGGTAATCACATCGGCCTGGCGCTTGATCGCCTCATCCGCCTGCCCCATGGCAATCGACAGGCCCGCTCGGTGGAACATCGCCGGGTCATTGCCGCCGTCCCCCATGGCCGCCGTCTGCTCCAGTGGCACGCCGAGGAAGGTCGCCAGGGTCGACAGCGCTTCCCCCTTGTTGGCTTGCATCGCCGTAACGTCCAGATAGATCGGCTGCGAACGCGACACCTGGGCCTGGCCCTTGAGCAGCGGATGCAAGCGCGCCTCCAGTTCAACCAGCAGATCCGTGTTGGCGCTGGTGGCGACGATCTTGTCGATGCGCTCCAGGTAGGGCTCGAAACTCTCGACTTCAACGGGCGGATAGCCCAGGCCGCGGGTTTCCACCGGCACCATCGGCCCGTTGGCGTCACGCACCAGCCAATGGTCATCGGCAAACACCCAGACCTCGATGCCGGGCTGATCGGCGTACAACGCCAGGGTCGTCAACGCCGCCTCGGGTGGCAGGTAGTGCACGGCGAGGAAACTGCCGTCCGGATGCACCAGGGTACCGCCGTTGAACGCCGCCGTGGGCAAGTCGACACCCAGGGCTTCGATCTGCTGCAACATTGCCCGGGGCGGCCGTCCGGTGGCGAGGCTGAACAACACGCCGGCCTCGCGCAGGGAGCGAACAGCTTCGATGGTGCGCTGGTTGAGGCTGTGGTCGGGCAGGAGCAGTGTCCCGTCCATGTCGCTGAGCAGAAAACGGATGGAGTGTTTCACCTGATCACTCATCCGAGGTCATGCCAGGCGCGACCGTCGCGTGTCAGCAGATCATCGGCGGCCGCCGGGCCATTCTCTCCAGCCTTGTAAGGCTGGACGGTCACGTCCGGCTGCCAGGCATCGAGAAACGGCTGCACGGCACGCCAGCCGTTCTCGATGTTGTCGGCACGCTGGAACAATGTCTGATCGCCGGTCAGGCAATCGTAGATCAGGGTTTCGTAACCCGTGGATGGTTGCATCTCGAAGAAATCCTTGTAGGCAAAGCCCAATTCGATATTCGCCATGTCGAGGGCCGGCCCCGGCCGCTTGGCCAGTAGATCGAACCACATGCCTTCATTGGGCTGGATCTGTATCTTCAGGTAGGTAGGTTGCAATTCCTCGACTTCAGTGTCGCGAAACTGCGCGTAGGGTGCTGGCTTGAAACAGATGACGATTTCCGTGTCCCGCACACTCATGCGCTTGCCGGTACGCAGGTAAAACGGCACCCCGACCCAACGCCAGTTGTCGATCATGACTTTCAGGGCGACGTAGGTTTCAGTGCCGCTGTCGGCTGCCACGTTGGCTTCCTGGCGGTAACCGTTCACCGCCTGGCCGCCGATTGCGCCGGCGCTGTACTGGCCGCGCACCGAGTTGGCCCGGGCCTGCTCCAGCGACCAGGGGCGAATGGCCCCGATCACCTTGGCCTTCTCCCCTCGTACCGCGTCGGCACCGAAGGCCGCCGGCGGCTCCATGGCCACCATCGCCAGCAACTGGAACAGGTGGTTGGGCACCATGTCCCGCAGGGCTCCGGTGTGTTCATAAAAACTGCCACGGGTTTCCACCCCGACCGTTTCAGCGGCGGTGATTTGCACGTGGTCGATGTAATGATTGTTCCAGAACGCTTCGAAAAAACTGTTGGAGAAACGGCTGACCAGGATGTTCTGTACGGTTTCCTTGCCCAGATAATGGTCGATCCGATAGATCTGCTTCTCGCTCATGACCTTGAGCAGGCAGGCATTGAGCGCTTCGGCGGTGTGCAGATCGGAGCCGAACGGTTTTTCGATCACCACCCGCCGAAAGGCATCCGCCTGTTCCTCGAGCAACCCGGCCGCACCGAGGCGGCGCACCACCTCGCTGAAAAAGCGCGGCGCGGTCGCCAGGTAGAACACCGCATTGCCGGTCCCGCTGGCGGCGATCTTCGCCGCCAGCTCGGCATAGGTGCTGT
Source organism: Pseudomonas sp. B21-056 (assembly GCF_026016325.1). Classification (NCBI taxonomy): domain Bacteria; kingdom Pseudomonadati; phylum Pseudomonadota; class Gammaproteobacteria; order Pseudomonadales; family Pseudomonadaceae; genus Pseudomonas; species Pseudomonas sp. B21-056. The sequence continues at coordinate 3,156,798 of NZ_CP087203.1, read as the reverse complement.
CGTCGAGGAAGTCACCCTGCACGTAGCTGATGCCTTTGGCCAACCGGGCCCACAGCACCGGGTCGAGCGCCCGGCCGGCATCGCCGCCCTTGCTCGCCGCTTCGTGACGGATGAAATCCTCGAGTTTCCTGGCGAAGTCCAGGTCGCTGATGGCGTTGTGATCAACACCAATGATCTGCAGTCCATCCCCCAGCAACCCGTCACGGTTGAGATGGTACAGTGCCGGCATCAGCAGGCGCTTTACCAGATCACCATGGGCACCGAACAGGAACAACGTGGTCGACGGCGCGGGTTCTGCCTTGGATTTCCTGCCGATCGAGGTCATTTTTTCGGCGTCTCCACGTGGCCGCCGAAGCCGAAGCGCATGGCGGACAGCATCTTGTCGCCGTAGGTGCTCTGCTGGCGGGAACGGAAACGGGCGAACAGCGAACTGGACAGCACCGGCACCGGCACCGCTTGTTCGATGGCCGCCTCGATGGTCCAGCGCCCTTCGCCGCTGTCGGCCACTTCACCGGAAAAGCCGTCCAGCTTTGGATCGCTGGCCAAGGCATCGGCTGTCAGGTCCAGCAACCAGGACGAAACCACGCTGCCGCGGCGCCAGACTTCGGCGATATCGGCCAGGTTCAGGTCGAAACGCTGCTCCGGCGGCAGGCTTTCGCTGGACTTGGTCTTGAGGATGTCGAAGCCTTCGGCGAAGGCCTGCATCATGCCGTACTCGATGCCGTTGTGGATCATCTTCACGAAATGTCCCGACCCGGCCGGGCCAGCGTGGATATAGCCGCGTTCGGCGCGGTCGTCGTCGGACTTGCGGTCACGGGTACGGGGAATGTCGCCCATGCCCGGCGCCAGGCTGTCGAACAGCGGGTCCAGGCGCTTCACCACGTCGGCATCGCCGCCGATCATCATGCAATAACCGCGCTCCAGGCCCCAGACACCGCCGGACGTGCCCACGTCCATGTAGTTCAAGCCTTTTTCCGACAGGGCCGCGGCACGACGGATGTCGTCCTTGTAGTACGTGTTACCGCCATCGATGATCACATCGCCGGGCTCCAGCAGCTCGCTGAGCGCATTGATGGTGTCTTCGGTGGGCGCGCCGGCCGGCAGCATGACCCAGACCGCCCGCGGCTTTTCCAGGCCGGCCACCAGCGCCGGCAGGTCAGCCACGCCCGTGGCACCTTCCTGGGCCAGGTTTTCGACGAACGCGGTGTTGCGGTCATAGACCACTGTGGTGTGCCCATTGAGCATCAGGCGCCGCGCAATATTGCCGCCCATGCGGCCCAGTCCAATAATCCCGAGTTGCATGTGCTGATGCTCCCTACTACAAATAAAGGTATGTCAAAGGTTTAGCTTCGAAACGGTTTGGCTGCGACCAAAGGAGGTTAGTCCAGAGCCTTGCTGCATAGTTTCCGGTTAATTCGTGCGATCACAAGGAGGATAACGCTTCAAATCCGGTCGAAGGCACGGCGACCATGAAAAATAAAAAAGTTCCATTCACGAGCAAAAGAAATCAGAATCGGCGCCGATAGTAGAGGTGTCGACCAAAAAAGCTGGCGGCATCTCTATAGTTGATGTAGCCATTTGCGAGGTGAGCAATGGACCCAGTCGTTACCGCACGTCCTCCCCAAACCCTTTACGTGACCATTCGTCGCGACGAATTGCGCCTTCTCAAGGAAGAACGCGATCTGCTGTTCGATGAAGTGACCCAGTTGCGCATGCAATTGCAGCACGCCCAACTCTCCCATCAGGGCCAGGCCCTGGTTCGATAATTGTCTGTAGGAACTGGCGCAGCTGCGATCATTTGATCTTGATCTCGCTTGAGATTCGAATGCTCGGTGGAAAGATCGCAGCCTCGCTCCGCTCGACAGCTCCTACGACAATATCCTTGCACCCAGCCGGGATAACTCTCTTCGCCCCACCCGCATTCGCACCAGACCGACACTTTATGGTTGAAAACTAACAAAGTTTTCACAGCAGGCCCGGGATACTCCCGACCTTTAAGGTTGCTCGGCGTGTGCCTGCGGTCGCCCATCCGGTGTCAGCAACTTCGTTTCTGTGGATAAGGCTGGAGCGCTTCTCTTGATGAGTTTGTTCAAACGCAGCAAAACGACTGCGAAAGGTTTCGATTGGGCCGGATTCGGCTGGCTCTTCCTATTCTTCTGGTATTTCTCGGGCATCACCCAGTTGCTCATCCTGGTGAGCGATACCTCCGGCTTCTCAGGCTTTCGCCAAGCGTTCGTCGTGAGCGCCGTGTGGCTGGCGCCCATGCTGCTTTTCCCCGCCCGGACCCGCCTGCTTGCCGCATTGATCGGTGTGGTGCTGTGGGCCTGCTCCATGGCCAGCCTGGGTTACTTTTTCATCTATCAGCAGGAATTCTCCCAAAGCGTCATCTTCATCATGTTCGAATCGAACGTGGCCGAAGCCGGCGAGTACATGACGCAGTATTTTGCCTGGTGGATGGTGCCTGCGTTCCTCGCTCATACCGCCATGGGTTACTTCCTTTGGACACGTCTGCGCCCGGTGTACCTGCCCCGGGGCCAGGCCATGGTGGCGGCAGTTGTGATACTGGGCGCCGTCGTCGGTTATCCATTGATCAAGCAAACCCAGCGTGCCGGCACATTCGCCGGCGGCCTGGAAAAATTCGAAGACCGCATCGAACCGGCCGTACCCTGGCAGATGTTGGTGGCCTACCATCGTTATGGTGAGCAGTTGGCAAGCATGCAAGGCATGTTGCAAAGCGCCAGCAAGATTGAACCACTGCGCAACCTCAAGGACGCCATGACCAACCAGCCGGCTACCCTGGTGCTGGTGATCGGCGAGTCCACCAACCGGCAGCGCATGAGCCTGTATGGCTACCCGCGAGAAACCACACCGGAGCTAGACAAACTCAAGGACCAACTGGCGGTCTTCGACAATGTGATTACGCCACGTCCGTACACCATCGAAGCACTGCAACAAGTGCTGACATTTGCTGACGAGCAGAATCCGGACCTGTACCTGACCACCCCTTCGTTGGTCAGCATGATGAAACAGGCGGGCTACAAGACTTTCTGGATCACCAACCAGCAGACCATGACCAAGCGCAACACCATGCTCACGACGTTTTCCCAGCAGGCCGATGAGCAGGTGTACCTGAACAACAACCGCAACCAGAACGCTGCCCAGTACGACGGCGATGTGATTGCACCGTTCAACAAGGCCCTGGCCGATACCGCGCCGCGCAAGCTGATCGTGGTGCACCTGCTCGGTACTCACATGAGCTACCAGTACCGCTATCCGCCGACCTTCAACAAGTTCACCGACCGCCAGGGTGTACCGGCAGGTCTGCGCGACGACCAGGTGCCGACCTACAACAGTTATGACAACGCGGTGCTGTACAACGACTTCGTGGTTTCCAGCCTGATCAAGGACTACGCCAAGAACGACCCCAACGGTTTTCTGTTGTACCTGTCGGACCACGGTGAAGACGTATTCGACTCCGCGGGCCATGACACCCTTGGTCGCAATGAAGGCAAACCCACCGCGCCGATGTACACCATTCCGTTCATGGCCTGGGCTTCGCCCAAGTGGCGTGAAACCCATGACTGGAACTTTGCGGGCGACCTGTCACGGCCTTACAGCAGCTCTCAGTTGATCCATACCTGGGCAGATCTGGCGGGCTTGAGTTTTGATGAACTGGACCGCAGCAAGAGCCTGGTCAGCGCTGAATTCCAGGCCCGACCGCTATTGATCGGCAACCCTTACCAACGGCAGCACAAGGCGCTGATCGACTTCAGCCTGATGCAGCCCAAGGCACCGGCGGCCAGGCTGGTGCAGCAGTAACCGCAAAAGTGTCGGTACACCCGGCACTGTCGTTACTGCTCCAGCGCTTTCGCGAGCAGGCTCGCTCCCACAGGGGGACGTCGGTGAATATGGATTTGTGTTCAACCTAGATCAATGTGGGAGCGAGCCTGCTCGCGAAGGCGTCGCTACATTCGACATATGCAGAGGGCACCTGTCACAGGGGCTTGGTCCAGAACAGCATGCGGCCATGGGCCGGGTCGAACATGCCGGCGGCGAATCCAAACTTCGAATAGCTGCCCTGGGCCACGGCATTGCCTTCAAGCACTTCCAGGGTGATCTTGCAGCAACCGCGCTGACGCGCGATGTCCTCGACCTTCTGCAACATCTTCTGGCTCAGGCCCAGCCCGCGAAACGCCTTCATGACGGCAACATCATGGATATTCACCAGCGGCCGGCAGGCGAAGGTCGAAAACCCCTCGAAACAGTTGATCAGCCCCGCCGGCTCGCCATTGACGAATGCCAGCACGCTGAACGCGTGGGGGCGCTTGGCCAGTTCCTCCGGCAGATGCAGCAAGACCTCGGCTGACAGTGACTGGCCACCGCCCATGGGGTCCTCCGCATAGCCATTGAGCACGTGACAGATCGCTTCGGCGTGAACCGGATTGGTGTAGCTGGCTTGCAGTACGAGAACGTCCTTGGCTTCTTCCATGACCTTGCATCTCTCTTGGCGGGTACGGCGGGTAGTACCGACGGATGGGGCCGTCGATGGGTAGAGGTCAGGCGGGCTGACCGAAACGTTGCAGTTGCATCTCCTGGAGGCGACTGAGGGTACGGCGAAACGGGAATTGCAGATAGCCCTCGGTGTACAACTGATCCATCGGCACCTGGGCCGAAAGGTATAGCGGCACCTTGCGATCGTAGCACTCGTCGATCAGGGCAATGAAACGCCGCACACCGTCATCGTGGACCGACAGTTGCGGCAGCTCGCGGTCCCCCGCCTCGACCCGCTCGACACCGTCCTCCGTGCCACGGGCAATCCGCCCTTCGCGTTGCTCGGCACTCAGGCTGGGCACATCGCTGAGCAGGATGACCTTGAAGCGGTCGCACAGGCCCATGAAATCCAGGGCCGAGAACGGTTGCTCGCACAAATCCGGGTAGCGACTCCAGAGCACCGTGTCGCTGGCCTTGACCGGTTCCAGCAGGCGATGGCCGACCTGCACCGGATCACCACTGGCTGGTTGCCCTGCACTCAACCGTTCGAAGACCTCGCCCAACGGGTCGGGTTGCCCGGCCTCACGCAGCCAATAGCGTTGCTGCACCGCGCCCGGATGCTGGCGATGATCCTGCCAGCCGTTCACCGGCACGACTTGCATGTGCTGTTTGATCGCGGTGATGGTCGGCAGGAACCGCTCACGGTTGTGGCCGTTGGCATAGAGTTCCTCGGGCGGCAGGTTCGAAGTGCTCACGATCACCATGCCCAGTTCGAACATGACCTGGAACAGGCGACCGAGGATGATGGCATCGCCAATGTCGGTGACGAACAACTCGTCGAAACACAGCACCCGGACTTCCTGGCTCAGCTCCCTGGCCAGGGCTTGCAACGGATCCGGCGTGCCCGTGAGCTGGAACGAACGCTGGTGCACCCAGGCCATGAAATGATGGAAATGCTGGCGCCGGGCCGCAACCTTGAGGCTGTCATGGAAGCGGTCCATCAGCCAGGTCTTGCCGCGCCCCACCGGCCCCCAGAGATAAACGCCCTTGATCGACTTGCGCCCCTCGTGCAATGCCTTGTGGCATTGCTCCAGGGCCATGATCGCCAACTCCTGGGCCTCGTCCTGGACAAAGCCGTGGTGTTCAATGGCGTGCTGCCAGGCACTCAAGGGGGAGTCGAAAGTCATGCGGCCCGGGTCCGGAAGATGAAGGGCCTGAGTATGCCATGCCACCAGGCCTATGAATCAACTCAACCCCTGTGGACCGGCCACTGTAGGAGCTGTCGAGCGAAGCGAGGCTGCGATCTTTCCCCTGACACTTGAGTCCCAAGCGAAACTTGAGTCCCAAGCGAAAGATCAAAAGATCGCAGCCTCGCTGCGCTCGACAGCTCCTACAGGGGCCAGAGCAGCTCCCTGCTTAAATCGAGATATCCAGCCGGCTGATCTTGCCCTGCTCATCGAGCCGGAAGGTATAGCGCAACTCCAGCGGACTGCCGGGGAAGGTTCCCGAGATCAGGTTGTGGACCAGCACCTTGCCCGTGCGTTGCTGCACGTTGAGCACTTCTACCCGTGGCTGGAAGCGACGGGAAGTGTCGTCCATCCACTGGATGATGGCCTGGGTGCCGGCCCGGTGCTGGCCCTCATCGAAGACATTGGCGTCCTCGGCGAAAAAAAGCGTCACCGCCGAGCTGTCACGGGCGTTGGCGGCTGCGATGTAGCCAGCGATGGCCGGGGCCAGGGAAGAGACGGGATTGGACATGGTACGGCTCCTTGTTTTATCGATCTGGCACCATGCTAGAACAGCCTCATGTCAGTTCTTGTCAGGAGTGAAGCGTCCGGTATCGTCCAGTTGCATCGACTTCATCCAGGCCCGCAGCAAGTCGCTGCGCCTGCCGGGATAGCGCTCGCCCTGCTCGGTCGCCGAGGCAATCCGGTCGGTGCGAAAGGTCCGGTAGGCACCGCGTAGTTCGCACCAGGCCACCACCACCCGTGCCTCGTTGAAAAAACCCAGGGCCAGGGGCCAGATCAGCCGCTGGCTCGGGGTGTTGTTGACGTCGGCGTAATCGATGTGCAGCTTCGCCTGGGTGCGGATGGCCTGGCGATACACGTTCAACTCCACCGTATTCTGCGGATACCCATAACCCGGCGGACCGGGCAGCACCGTGGGATTGCGCAAGGCGTCCCGGACATCAGGGGCCAGCACCGCGGCAACCTTCGCCAGGGCGTCGGCGGCAGCCTTGCCCAGCACCTCGTCGCCACGCTGGTCCACGTAGCGCAAGCCCAGCACGATGGCTTCGATTTCATCGGCGGTGAACATCAGTGGCGGCAGGAACAGGCCGCTGCGCAATACATAGCCGATGCCCGCCTCCCCCTGGATCGGCGCCCCCAGGGCGGTCAGCTCGGCAATGTCGCGGTAGAGCGTGCGCTCGGACACCTTCAACTCTGCCGCCAGCGTCGCGGCGGTGGCCGGGCAGCGCTTGCCGCGCAAGACTTGCAACAAAGTGAGCAGCCGAGTGGTACGGGACACAATGAGCGATCCGGAAGAAAAAGTTGCTGCAGATTAGCAGAGGCTGTTGTCAGAAACTGTCAGGAGCCCAACGCCTATTTGGATTTGGAGTACTTCGTGGCGAGGGGATTTATCCCCTCGCCACAGGGTTCTTCGCTTGCCTTTGGGTTGTGAGTTATCGTGACCAAAACTTATGAGAGTACGCCCATGCGCAGAATCCCCGGCCTGTTTCTCCTGCTGACACTGTTCAGCCTCAGCGCCTGCGCCCTCTTCCCCCACCGTGACCCGCTGAACATCAACGTGGTCGGTATCGAGCCCCTGCCCAGCCAAGATCTGGAGATGCGTTTTGCCGTGAAGCTGCGCCTGCAGAATCCCAACGAAACCGCCATCCAATACAACGGCGTGGCGCTGGACCTGGAGGTCAACGACCGCACGCTGGCCACCGGCGTCAGCGACCAGAGCGGTTCCATTCCACGGTTTTCCGAAACGATACTGAGTGTCCCCGTGAGCATTTCGGCATTTTCGGTGCTGCGCCAGACCCTGGGCCTGAGTCAGGCACAGGGTCTGGATGAACTGCCCTATGTGCTCAAGGGCAAACTCTCCGGGGGACTGTTCGGCACCATGCGCTTCGTCGACCGCGGCACCCTCGACTTGCGAGGACGCGCGGCGACCTGGTGATTCACGCCGTGAAGCGCACGCCGGGCCGGGCCCGTTCATCCACCACCAGTTCGAACACATCCGGCCTGGCGTAATGACCCACTACGTCATAGTCATAACGCGCCCGCACCAGGTCATCGGTATCGATTTCGGCGGTCAGTAGCCCAGCGGTGTCTTTCAGCGGCCCGGCCAGCACATCCCCCATGGGCCCGATGATCACACTGCCGCCGGCGATCAACGGACGATCCGCCGGCCAGTGCTCGACCTCAACGCCCAGCGCCTGAGGTGAGGCCTGGATCTGGCAGGCGCTGACCACAAAGCATCGCCCCTCGTGGGCAATGTGACGCATGGTCACCTGCCACATCTCCCGCTCATCCACCGTCGGCGCGCACCAGACCTCCACGCCCTTGGCATACATCGCGGTGCGCAGCAGCGGCATCATGTTTTCCCAGCACACCGCCGCGCCGAGCCGACCGACCTGGCTGTCGATCACCGGCAAGGTCGAACCGTCACCCTTGCCCCAGATCAGCCGCTCGGTGCCGGTGGGCATCAGTTTGCGATGTTTGGCCACCAGGCCTGCATCGGGCTCGAAATACAGCGCCGTGCAATACAGGGTACTGCCGGCACGCTCGATGACGCCGAGCACCAGGCTTGCTCCCGTGCGCGCCGAAAGCCCGGCCAACGCCTCGGTCTCGACACCCGGCACGTCGATGGCATTGGCAAAGTAGCGGGCGAAGGCCTCGCGCCCCTCCGGCAGCCGGTAACCCAACCGGGTCCCGAATCCTTCCCCCTTGGGGTAACCGCCCAACAGCGCTTCGGGCATCACCACCAAGCGAGCACCGGCCTGGCGTATGGCGTCTTCGTAACAAAGGATCTGCGCCAATGTCTCGTCCTTGCCGCCGGGCAAGGAACCGATCTGCAGGGCAGCCACGATGGATTTGGGCATGGGTGTTCAACTCCTTGGTCATCAGGTGTTGCTGATTCTCAGGCGTCGACCGATCATGAATAAAGCCCTCTACATTGCTAAACGATATGAACCTGATGAATATCGAGAACCTCGATCTCAACCTGCTCAAGACCTTCGAAGCCCTGCACGACGAATCCAGCGCCAGCCGGGCCGCGCTGCGCCTGGGCGTGACCCAGTCGGCCATCAGTGCCGCCCTGCGCAGGCTGCGAAACGTGTATGACGATCAATTGTTCGTGCGCACCGGTCGCGGCCTGGCGCCGACGTTGCGGGCCAATCAACTGAAACCGGTGATCAGCGAAGCCCTGGACAAATGCCGGCAAAGCCTGGCGATGATCGACCCCGATACCCGTCATTACGAAGGCCGCTCGGTCATCGTCGGTCTGTCCGACGACTTCGAGGTGGCCTACGGGCGGCGCCTGATCGAGGAAGTGGCGCAACGGGCGCCGGGGTTGCGCTTGATTTTTCGCCAGACCCACAGCCAGATCGTCGGTCGCAACCTGATGGAGCGCAATTTCGACCTGGCGATCACGGCGGGTGGTTTCACCGAACGATTGCTCAGCCGCCAGGTACTGGGTGAAGGCGACTATGCCTGCCTGGTCGACCCGGCCAGCCTGCAAGAGCACCAGCAGACCCTCAGCCTGGAGGCCTTCGTGGCCCGCGAACATCTGCTGGTGTCATCGGGTGGTTTCATCGGCATCACCGACGAAGGACTGGCCGGGCTCGGCCTGAGCCGGAAGGTGTGTGCCTCGACCACCCATTTTGCGGCGTTGCCGTTTCTGCTCAAGGGCAGCCGGGCCGTGGCGACCATTCCGGGGCACGCCGCACGGGCCATTGCGGCACTCGGCGGCCTGGCGTTTTTGCCCTGCCCCCTCGCCTTGCCACGTTATCCCATCGAACTGGGGTGGCGAACCCACACCCAGATGGATCCGGCAGTGGCCAAGGTGCGCGAGGCCATCGTCACGACCTTTGCGTAAGGTTTATTTATTGGCGGCCATCAGGCGATTGACCTCACTGCGCACCATGTTGGCGTATTCGGGGGGCGACATGCCGTCCAGTTCGGCGCGTACCCACTCGGCCCATTTGCCTTTGCGCTTGGAGCGTTCGCCGAACAACCGCGCGGCGTCGCCCTTGGCCTTGCCCAGGTTGTTCTGCCACAGCTCGAACAGTCGGGATTTTTCGTCTTCCAGCGCGGCACGCTCGGCCAGCGGCTTGTCAGCCAGATTGAAACTCATGGAAATTACCTGTTGCGCAAATAGGCGACATCTTACACCTTGCGAGGAAACGTCTTAACCATCATTTAGGCTGGACCGTGCTGACATCGCCAGACCCTGCAACTTTTGCAAAAGCGCAGCACTCCATTGTTCACGGCAATCATCAATCAAGGAGTAACCCGATGGCTCGTAGACCCAGCGCGCAAGCGAACGGAGAGCAAATCAAGGATCAGGTGTTCAGTGAACTGAAGGCCTTGATCGAAGAGTCGGAGAAGCTGCTCAAAAGCAGCGACTCGCTGGTCGGCGAAGACGCCGAGAACCTGCGGGGACAGATCTCTCAGAAACTGCAGCAGGCCCTGGACTCGGTCGCCAGCGCCCGGGAACGCACCCGGCCCATGGTCGATGCCACGGAGGTCTACATCGGCGGTCATCCATGGCAAACCGTGGCGATTTCCGCCGGTTTCGGGCTGGTGGTGGGCTTGTTGCTCGGACGGCGTTAAACACAGACTGTAAAACGTTGCACCGTCCCTGATCGCCACCCTGTGTAGGAGCTGTCGAGTGCAACGAGGCTGCGATCTTGTCCCAGGCGATTGAGTCGACAGTGCAAGCAAGATCAAAAGATCGCAGCCTCGTTGCACTCGACAGCTCCTACACAGCTCCTACACAGCTCCTACAATCCTGCCAACGCCCGCAGCTGTTGCAGTGTCTGCTCATCCAGCACAATCCCATGCTGATCGGAATGACTGCGCTCCCGATGCCGGCGATCCCCTGGCAGCCGCCGCAATCCCACGCCCTGCATCTGCCTGACCAGTTCCTGGCTGCGCTCGGCAAAGTCCTGCCCGGCGGCCTTGCTCGGGTCGATCACGATCAACAACTGCCCGGTCCACGGCGTCTTCGCACCCGGATGATTGTTCCAATCGAACTCGAACGAGAAATTGCCGCCGGTGAGGGCCGCCGCCAGCAGCTCGACCATCATCGACAACGCCGATCCCTTGTGCCCGCCAAACGGCAGCAATGCGCCGCCGTCGAGAATCGCCTTCGGGTCGCAGGTTGGCTGGCCGAGGCTGTCCACTCCCATGCCTGGCGGTAACAACTCGCCCTTGCGCGCGGCAATCTGCACGTCGCCATGGGCGATGGCGCTGGTGGCCAGGTCAAAGACAATCGGCTCGCCACCGGCCCGCGGCGCGGCGAAGGCAATGGGATTGGTGCCGAACAACGGACGTTCCGCGCCATGGGGCACCACGCAGGTCATGCTGTTGACCACGCTCAACGCCACCAACCCTTCGTAGGCAAACGGCTCGACATCCGGCCAGAGGGCGGCAAAGTGATGGGAATTGCGGATCGCCAACACTGCGATACCGGCGCTGCGGGCCTTCTCCACCAATAACGGACGTGCGGCGGCCAGGGCCGGCTGGGCGAAACCGTTTCCAGCGTCCACCCGGACGAAGCCCGATGCGACGTCTTCAACCACCGGCACTGCCTGACCGTTGACCCAACCGCTGTTCAGCGTCGAGACATAGCCGGGCATGCGAAACACCCCATGGCTATGGGCACCGTCGCGCTCGGCGCGGGCGCAGTTTTCAGCCAGGGTGCGGGCGACGTCAGCCGAGGTGCCGTGCCGCAGGAAAATCTTCTCCAGCAGGCCCACCAGGGCGTCAAGGGACAGGGGGCCGGAACCGGCATGATCGGATAGCGCGGACATCTGAAGCTCCAGAATGATTGTTGGAGGTAGCCACAGTGAGGGAGGGACAAACCCGGATTAAACACCGCTTCAAGCGCACGCTGTCAATCTTTTCACCGCAGGCGCGGCACGCGCTCCCCACAGCCTGACAGATCTGAAGCCTTTCGTGCGGTAACTATGTACCACCTGCGCGCCGTCACCGTTCTCTAGGCTGGTCGCTTCATCCATGTATGGGCTGCCCATGGCGCCTTGATCGAGAAGCAACGATGACCAGTGAAACCACGCCACTGCTATTTCCCGACGTCCTCGGCGCCACCCGCCTGGACGAATTGACCGCTCCCCATGGCCTGACGCAAACCGACCTCGACTGGCTGCACCACGCAGCCCTGCCCAGCCACGCCCTGCGTGCCGCGCAAACGCCATCGATGTCTGCCGAGGTCATTCTGCTCCAGGCCGAGGGCCAGGCTCCGATTCCGCTGGCCGGCTGCTTTACCTTGACGACCTTGCCAGACGCCGGCACATCCCCTCCCAAGCCTGCATTCCTCTACACACCGCTGGGTGGAATCCGGAAATTCGACAGCCCCCAGGCGCTCCAGACAAAGATTGAGCAAATGCTTGCGGCCCCTGCCGAGCGTGACGATCTGTTCCAGCTCCTGTCCATTGCCCAGCGCGCCGAACTGAACGCCAGCCCCGTTATCAGGCAGTCCCGACGGACAATAGATGGAGATGTTTTCAAGACCCAGGTCGAATCCATCGAGCACGCTCAAAGCCTCAATGCGCTGACCATGGTAAACGAGCTGATCAAACTGCCCTCGCTGACCTCGATGCTTGGCCAGGCATTGAATGAGGTACTGGCGAACCTTGACCATCAACAGGCCCGCGTAACCATTTCTGTCGATGCAGCGCTGGGTGATCCGACCATGGGCAAAGTGACCAACAACCTGTCACTGTCCGAAGCGGTCCTGGTGTACTTCCACCATCAGGGCCGGCCAGCCCGACACGATATCGATTTCATCCACCCGGGAATCACGGCATCACCTCATAATTCGCAGCAATGGGAAAGCCTGCTGCGGGTCACCGCTGGAAACCTGATACCCAGGCTCACCGAGTGCATCAACGCCTATTGGGACGCCACCGGGCCTTTCCATACCTCACGTCGCAAGCTGCTTTCGCAGGTCCTCAGCGATGCCCTGCGCGCAACCATCCTGAGCCAGCGGGAACAAAGGCAACTGACCGACGCGCAAAGCCAGGAGCTGCTCCGCTTGTTCGGGTCATCCCGCCAGGACGAGACGCCCCTGTTCATCGAAACGATTCGTCTATGGGAATACGAGCCGCTCTATGTGGAGCTCGCCGGCTCGTTGATGATCAGCGGCAAAGGGCATTACCTCTACAGGCCCAGTCATGGCTTGCAGACAGTGGACAACTACCTCGGATTCAAGGACATGCTGCTCGCCACGCCGACCAGCATTGCGCGCAAGGAGGAACTCTACAGTCTGCTGAGCCTGGAAGAGCGCAACCGCTTCCTGCGCCTTGACGAGCCACAAATATCAGGACGGTCAGTGACGTCGCCGGTGTTCGAATCCCTGGCGGATGCAATCATCGGCAAACAGATCAACAACCTTCACTACGCACTGGAGATGTCCCGCCAGGGCACCGTGAACCTCCAGGCCCTGGTCGACAAGGCACTGGATATTCGCTCCTTGATCAACAAGAACCTGCTGGAACATGGAACCGATGGGCACTGGGGCACCCTGCCGGCCTTCTACGGAGACTCGCGGCCGTCCAACTTCATGGCCGATCAACTGAAGAGAAAGATCAAAAGTTACACCACCGTCGAAGAGGCTTTCACCACGCTGTTCGCCCAACTGCCGCTCTCCAATGAAATCTCACTGCACAGTCAGTTGAGAAGATTGCTGCCCGAACTCACCAACGTGTTTTCCCTCGGAATACGTGCCGAGGCCGAGCTCAGGAAACTCGACGGGACACTGCCACCGGCCGCAGAGCATCTCATCAACAGCGTGTTTGCCTACGACTCCGACTATCCGAATCGCCGGCAGCGCATAGGGCTCAAAGGCTTTCGGCCCGACGCCTATTCGCTGAGGCTTGCATACACCAATGAGGGCAACACAGCCTCCCTCCCCCTCGCCAACTGTTTTTTCCTGACCGAGCGCGGAGGGCTGGATACGCCCTATTCAGGCCTGGGCATCCTCTGGACACCAACCTACGGCCTGCAGGTTTTCCCCTCCGTCGACGTCGCGACGAAACAGTTGAACCGAAACCTGCTCGACTCTCGGAAGCGCTTTGGTCTGCTCGCGAACCTGCCCGCTCGTCAACGCAAGCCCCACGGGTGCTATCAGCTCGAGGCATTTGAGTTGATCGAAGACAACGTGTTGCTGGATCGGATGAATTCGTTCCTCAGGTTGTTCGAGCTCGAACACGGCTATCTGAACACCTTGAAAACCCGGGACTGGCAACTGACCGGACCCGCACTGATCAAAAGCCTTGAAGCGCTACTGAGCCGGGGCGCCCCCACCAATCTGGCACGCGCGACACAAATCGCCCAGGCGGACTGGTGGCGACAGAAGCTGCCCGCCTGGCTCGGCATGGCCTCCCTTGAAGACCAGCGCCTGCACATTGATCTGCTTGAGCAATACAGAAGCAGCGTGGTCGATGGCAAGGACTACCTGGACGGTATCGAGCTCTTGCAGGCCTTTACGCGTAACAAACTGAAAGCATTGCTGGACGCTCGTTTCACCGAAAAGGACCTTGACCCGGCCACCATTCACATCACACCGAACCTCGCACTGGCGGGGCCTCCCAGCTCGCTGAACGAGTTCGCCCTGAATCATATCGAGGTCACTCAAAAAACCGGATTCAAGGTTTCCTCGACTTCCAGGCAGAAGCTGCCTGACAGTTTGAACGAGGCGGCGGTCAAACAGTTGTTGCTGTCATTGGATATCGCCACCTCGTACAAACAACATGTACTGGACAAGCTGTCCGGCACGACGCAGGACGTTCAGCAGAGAAAACAGCGCTTCCGCCAGCAATTACCCTGGCAACTGTTGCAATACGCTCATGCACGGTGCCTGCAACAGTACCTCTCCCCTTCAGCCTTTGACTTGGTTCGCCAGGTGCTGGACATGCCGGACGCCATCGCTCGCCAGGCGGTGAAAGGCGCCAGCGCGTTGATTCGGCCGTTGGAGTTGATCAAAACCGACGGCGCTGCGGCAATCAAGGCTCTGGGGCTTTACCTGATCGGCTCGAGCACCGAGACGAAGGCGCCCCACGTCCTCTATTCCCCTTACCATGCCGGTCCGAGCTTTACCGAGTTCGAGGACGAAGCGAGTGTCATGAGCGCGTTCAACAAGCCAGGGCCGCTGCAAGACCTGTTGATCAGCCGATTGCCCGCCAACCAGCAAAGCGCTTTCAGGAACCTGTTCATCTCCACGGTCGGGCAGCTATCGGAAATCACCCTGGCCTCGAATCCGATCCAAACGAACATCCTCGATGCGTTGTTCGATGACAATATCCGGCTGTTATCGGACCTGCTGACCACGCAAACGGATAGGAAACGTCAGTTCGACTGGCAAACCGTTCGGCATCTGCTCAGCGTCGGTGCCAAGTTCGTAGGCAGACAGCTGCAGGGCAAGCTGACTTTTTTCGAAACGCTGTGGGAAAGTTACCAGGACTTCAAGTCTTCTTCCGAAGCGTTGCAGCGACATGACTGGAAAGCAGGCCTGCATGATTTCATTGCCGGTGCCGCCGAGATGGTGTCACTGGGTTTTCTGAATCGAGAGGATACGTTCGGGCTGCTCGACCCCATCGGCCCCGTCTCGCAAAACGCCCCTGCGACTCCGGTCCATTGGAGGGATATCGCCACTACCGCTGCGCTGCGTACCAACCTGCAAGCCTTCGAAGCCACGGATGTGAGCCTCAGCGATCTGCAGAAAAACCTAATCGACGGGACCTACAAGGCCATCGGCTCCGGCAAGCTCTATGCCTGCGTTGCCGGCAAGGTGTTCCAGGTGGCGAAAGCCAACCAGGTCTGGCGGGTCGTCCATGAAAAGGGTGAAGGGCCGATACTGAAAAGGTCGCCCGGCAGTCAGGACTGGGCAATCGATCCACAACGACAGACCATTCGTTACGGCAAGGTGATGTCGTCGCTTGCGAACTCGTACAGTGACTACAAGGCTGCCGACACACTGAACATCGAAGCCAAGGGCATGGCTGAAATCCGCAGGAAATACCCTCACCATGCCAACGCAATCGTGCAGGCGCTGGAGGCGGCCAGGTATTACTCTCTCAACACACTTCATAATCTCGACCAAGCCAGGCAACACGTCCCGCCGGGTTCTCGGCTGGATACGTTCCTGAAGAGCTTTTTTGGCGTTAACCAGGTCGATGCCGGTCTGATCGAAAAGCTACGGACTGCAATTGCGCCGATATGCCAGGTATTGGCGGATCCGTCCTGGGAATCAAAAAACGCAAAACGCATCGTGATCGGCAACCTCAAGAACGCCGACGACACGGCAACGGCCTTTGTGCTCGAACCCAGTGCGGCCGGAAAAATCTATCTCACCCAGCTTTTCTTCGATATAGGCCTGGACTCGTACAGGGCCATCGTCCCCGAGTCATTCAATGTCGATGCCCATGCCCAGGGAGCGACCCTCATTCACGAAATTACCCACCAGCTTTTCGATACGCATGACATCGTTTACCTGGATGCAGTACTGCCCTTTCTCGACCTGATTTCGCAAGCGACTTCTTACGGACGGCTCCGATATGACTACCAGCAGGAACAGCAACTCAATGGGCTGTCGCTGACTACGCCACGTTCAAAGTTGTTCATGGGATGGGATACCGCAGCCGGTACGCTCAAGAGCCTGGAGCTTATCCCCGAGTTCAAGGCTACCGCCAAGGAGATCCTGAAAGTGACCGGCGCCAGGACCATGAGCGAGGCCCGTGATGTTTTTCTGGACATCAACTCGGCGGACAAGCGCATCGACGTCATCCTTCGAAACGCCGACTCCCTGACCTTGCTCATTTGTGAATTGGGGCGACAGCTCGACTGACCACAGGAGTTTGACGACATTCCGGCGAATTTTTCACATCACGGCCCGCATGATTGGCCGTTCCTCCTGAAGGAGCACGCGTGACCTTTTCTGATTCAGGCTGGTAAGGACCTTTTGCATGCAAAACGCGCAACTGCCCATGGGGAATAAGCCGGGGTCGACCGGCGTCTCGATGACGAGTACCAATAACGTGGTTGCCAAAGCGACGGAGCGAGGCAACAACGAGCACATCAGGCGCCTGCTCAATAGCTTCGGGCTCAGGACCAGCCTGGTTCGCCTCAAGGTCATCGACGTATTGCTCACGGCTACCGTGGAGAACCGCTGCCTGGGTGTGCGGGGGGTGCACAGTCAATTGCTGGGGCTGGACATTCCATTGTCCTTTCTCAGCGTCCGCGAAGTCTTGAAGCGCTTGTGCAGCGAAGGCGTGGTGACGCTCAATCCCGACAAAAGCTACACCCTGCACCACCAGGCCATGGCCGTGCTCCAGGCCAGGGAGTGATGCTCAGGGCTTGACCTTGCGCCGCATCACACCGTTGACCACCACCACGATCACCGCCACGGCAATGGCGATGTACTGAAACAGCTGCTCGCTGATCATGCCTTTGTTCTGCATCCACGACAGTCCCAGCATGATCGCCAGGACAACGAGGACAATCAGAATCGAGTATTTCAAACGTTGCGAATGAGTCATTGCCGGTTCCTGAATGTATCCGTTTTGTATCCGTTCGCTTGCCAGGTGCCTACCCGATTCCAGGGACAAGAGGGAGCAAACGGGGTCCCATGGTACAGCCGAAGAAGCGCTGTCGCGCAACCACGGTGTTCAATCATGAGGATTTTATTTATGTTTCGTCGCATGTCACTGCTGCTTCCGCTGTTATCGATCCTGACGCTGAGCGGCTGTCTCTTTTTCCCACCGGGCCACAGTCATGGAGACGGACCGGGGCATCGGGGTGGTCCTGGCTTCGACCAGCACCGCTAGGAACTTTCCCTCATGGCGGTGTTGAAGCGTCTGTAGTGAGCAAATCCATGCTCTGACTTCTCCCACTTATATATCTGTAAATTACTTACTTTCACCGGGAATAAATGTCCGCGATTGCGGGCATTTTTCTTACGAGCATGAGGCATATTTCTACCCGTTAGCGACTGAAACGCCCTTCTTTCAAGCTTTATCGCCCCCCACGTATTCTCGAATAAGAGGCGCTCACCTCTTTACTCAAAAATAAACGTTGGGAATGCAAACTTGCTGACAACTTTCTCGCCTAAACGATTGACAGGTTTTTGCCTGGCTATCGCGCTCTTCGAATTATTAACTTACATGGCCAGCGACCTGATCATGCCCGCCATGCTCGCAGTCACCGAAGAACTCGGTGCCGCTGCGGATCAGATTCCCTACGCGTTCAACCTCTACCTGCTGGGTGGTGTCCTGCTGCCGTGGTTGATCGGGCCGTTGTCGGATCGCCATGGACGTCGCCCGTTCATGCTCACAGGTTGCGCCGGGTTCGTGCTGGCGTGTGCCGCGATCACCCAGGTCAGCCACATGCAGGGGTTCAACGGCCTTCGCCTGGTTCAGGGCATGGGCCTGGGCTTTGTGATTGCGGTCAGCTACCCCGCCATACAGGACATGTTCAACGAGGCCGATGCCGTAAAAATCATGGCGCTGTTGGGCAACCTGGCCCTTCTGTCTCCGTTGCTGGGGCCGTTGCTGGGTGGGTTGCTGCTGCAATGGCTGTCCTGGCGCGAGCTGTTCCTGCTGCTGGCCGGCCTCGGGGCGGTGAGCTGGCTGGCGCTCTGGGGGTTCATGCCGCGCCAGCCGAGGCCGGCACCTGCCGGCAGCCAGGAGCCGTCCCCCGTTCCTTTCGAACTGCGCGCACTGATCAAACGCTATCGCGCATTGCTCAGCCACACCGGATTCATGACGGCCAGCGTTGCGCTGGGGCTGATGAGCCTGCCACTGATCGCCTGGATCGGCCTGTCGCCCCTGCTGCTGATTCAAGGACAAGGCCTTTCTCCAATGGTGTATGGGCTGTGGCAAATCCCGGTGTTCGCCGCCGTGATCCTCGGCAATCTCCTGCTCAATGCCCTGGTGGAACGGGTGGGCGTGCGCGGTGTACTCCGCTGCAGCGTCTGGCCCTTGTGCGCCGGCCTGGTCGCATTGGTCATTGCCAGCCAGTTGCCCCTTTCCCTGCCGGTGCTGGTCATTGGCCTTTCGGTCTACGCCCTCGGCCTCGGCATGGGCAATGCGGTGCTGTATCGACTGGCGCTGTTTGCCAGCGACGACAGTAAAGGATTGGTCTCGGCCATGATCGGGATGATCTCCATCGCCGTGATGAGCGGTGCCGGTTCGGTGCTGGCGCTGCTGGGGGCCGGCAGCAGCCTGGAATCCTTCGCCCTGATGGCCGGTATCGCCGGGCTCAGCTGTCCTGTGGCGTTGCGCCTGTTCATGTCGCGACCGGTCGCTCACGTTTGAATGTTGCCGCCCTGAGGAAAGTTATCCGATGATTCATTTCCCACACGCCGATGCGCTGTGCGCATTGCCGCAACCCTATAGCCCCGATTCGGTACCCTGCGGGCTGTTCGATCGAGCCATGGCCGAGATCAGCCTGTTCCATAGCCACCACACCCCCGGCTACGAAGACTGGCTCAACGCCAACGGGCTCGCCGCCGCGGACCTGGAGCATCTGACGGACTGGTCGCGCCTGCCGCCCATCTACGCCAACTACTTCAAGCAGCGCTTGCTGGTCAGTCCTACTGGCGAGGAAGCCCTGGAGCTGACTTCTTCGGGTACCGGCGGCCAGAAAAGTCGCATGCGCTATGACGCACGCAGCATGGCGGCGGCCCAGGGGATGGTGGCGCGTATCTTCGATCACTACGGTTGGTCCACGCCGGACTCGCCGTGCAACTACCTGTTGCTCAGCCATGAACCCGAACCGGACAATCGCCTCGGTACGGCCTATACCGATCAGTTCCTGTGTCGCTTCGCCCCGGCCAACAGCGTTGTCTATGCCTTGCGACGCACCGGCAGCGGTCATGAGTTCGACGTTTTCGGTGTCATCCGCGCCCTGCAGGCATTCGCCGAGCAAGGCCTGCCGGTGAGGATTTTCGGCTTTCCGGCGCTGCTTTGGCACGTACTCGAGCGCATGCGCGAGACCGCCGTCCCGGACCTGACACTCGCGCCTGCGTCCCTGGTATTTCTTGGCGGCGGCTGGAAAAAACAGGCCGCCCAGGAGATGCCTCGCCATCAGGTCTACGAGCGCATCACCCGGCAACTGGGCATCGAAGCCCATCGGTGCCGCGACGGCTATGGAGCTGTCGAGCACGCCGTGCCCTACATCGAATGTGCCCGTCATCGGTTTCATGTACCGGTCTATTCGAAAGTCTTCATCCGTCACCCCTCGAACTTCAATGTGCAGCCGTTCGGCGAGGCCGGATTGCTGTCGTTCGTCTCGCCTTATATCTCCTCCAGCCCCGCCCATGCCGTGGTGATGAGCGATCTCGCGACCCTGCACCCCGCCGACTGCGAATGCGGTGCGAGCACCCAGTGGTTCGAGCTGCATGGCCGTGCCGGCACCAGCGCCAGCCGAAGCTGCGCCATGGCGGCCGCTGAACTGATCAAGGAGCACTGATATGTACCTCATCAACGGCCAACTGCTGGGGAGCCTGACACTCGACCAGGCCCTCGAACGCCTGCAAGCGCAACTGCCCGCCCTCCTGGCTGCGTCCCCGTCGAGTGACAACGTGCTCGACTGCGCCGAGGCGTTCGCTCAAACACTGCGCGCGGCGGGACGGGACTCGTTCCTCGACGAGGACCAGCGCCAGGCGCTGATCGCGTTCTGCGGGCGCGAGCAACTGAGCGTGAAACTCGCACGGGAACTGGGACCAGACCCTCGCTCGCTGCGGCGCATCGACTACAGCGATGGCCCCTTTGAAAGCTGGCAGCCCTTGGGCCTGGTGGTGCACGTCACGCCGGGCAACGCGCCGCTGCTGGCGTTCTGCGCGGCCCTGGAAAGCCTGCTGGCGGGCAACATCAACTGGATACGCCCGAGCACACGGGATGGGGATCTGACGGCGCGCCTGCTGGCGGCTTTCCTGGCGTGCGACGACAGTGGCCGGCTCTGTGATTACCTGGCGGTATTGCCGGTGCCCCACCACGACAGCCGGCGTCTTTTCGCCCTGGCACAGGGGGTCAGCGCCTGGGGCGGCGAGACGGCGCTCAAGGCCCTTCGCGAGCAGATCCCCAGCGGGTGTCGCTGGATCGACTGGGGGCATCGCGTCAGCTTCGCCTATGCCACGCCTCACGCCGCCACCCCCCAGGCACTGGACAGCCTGGTGGATGAAATCTGTCGCCTCGACCAGCAAGCCTGCTCCAGCCCGCAATGGCTGCTGGTAGACACTGACGAGCCCGGCGTGATGCAGCAAGTGGGCGACGCCCTGGCCGCCGCATTCGAACGGCGGGCCGGACAATGGCCGGCGCTGGCGCTGACCACGGCCGAAGCCTGCGAGGTCACCACCCGAACGGCGCTTGCCCGATTGGACCACAGCTTCGCGGAGCATGCAGGCCGAGTCTGGGCCGGTGATGGCTGGCGCATTCTCTGGGAACATCATCGCGAGCTGTCGCCGTCGCCGCTGTTCCGCACCCTGCTGCTGCGGCCAGTCCCCCAAGCGGCCATGACCGAGACCCTGCTGCCCTGGCGGAACGTGTTGCAGAGCTGCGCACTCATCTGTGAACCGGAGCAGGCGCCAACGCTGACACGCCGCCTGATAGCCGCCGGCGTATCCCGTCTCTCGGCAACCCGCGAGATTCAACAGGGTTATGACGGCGAGCCCCACGATGGCGTCTACGCGCTGCAACGCTTGAGCCGCCGGGTGTCGGTCGGCCTTGAAGCCCACGTCGCGAACCATCGTGTCACGCTGGACGCTTCTCCAGCGCCGATACCGATGGACCCTTCGACGCCGATCATGGACAAGGCAGGTTTCATGGCGCTGCCCATCGACGCCCAGGCGCAGCTGTTCTTCCGTTCCGGCGGTAGCAGCGGCGCACCCGTGCTGTCGTGCTACAGCTATCGCGATTTCGATCGCCACATGCGTGCCGCCGCCGACGGACTGCGCGCGGCCGGCCTGGACCCTGCGCGGGACCGGGTGATGAACCTGTTCTACGGCGGCAACCTCTACGGCGGCTTTTTCAGCTTCTCGAAAATACTCGAGCAGATGAGCGTCGTGCACTACCCCATGGGGGCACCGACGGACCAGGCATTCGACGAAGTCGCCGAGATGATCGTCGCCCACGGCATCAACACGTTGATCGGCATGCCGAGCACCCTGCAACGTCTGTTCTCGAGCCAGAAGCGAGCCCTTCAAGGCTACGGCGGGGTGCGCAAGGTGCTGTTGGGCGGCGAGCACCTGGGACACGCCAGCCGGCAATTGTTCCTGGACTGCGGCGTCACCAGCATTCGCTCGGCCCTGTACGGCAGCGTGGACGCAGGCCCCCTCGGCCATGCCTGCGCCGCCAGCGACGATGGCGTGTTCCATCTGATGGACGACATCCAGCACCTGGAAATCATCGACCTGGATCAGGATGTTCCGATCAGCCCGGGGGAGACCGGACGCTTGCTGTTCACCACCCGGCAGCGCCAGGTGCATCCTCTCCAGCGCTACGACGTCGGCGATTGCGGACGCTGGTTGCCAGGCCCCTGTCCTTGTGGCCTGGAGTCACCCAGGTTCGAGCTGCGCCAGCGTCACGGTCGCGTGCTGCGTGTTGCCACGGAGTCCATCAATACCCGGGAGCTTGTCGAGCTGGCCCGGGTCGCCATTCAAATTGTCCTCGATCACGACAGCAGCGGTTGTGAGCGCTTGCTGATCCGCGCCGACGGCGCCGCGGAAACGGTACGGCGCAGGGTCCTGGCCCTGAAACCGCTGTGCGCGTCGGTCGATGCCGCCCTGCTGGTACTGGAAGTCCGGCACTGCCCGGCCGAACGCTTCGAACATAACAGACACAGCGGCAAAGTCCCGCTGGTGATTGACTCCAGAAGACCCGGCTGATCGCCCTTCGCCCGCCACTTATCCAGCGAACTTCATAGCCCGAGAGCCCCCTGATGAGTACTGCGTTCCCATTTGAACAATGGCTGGCCCATATCCGCCTGCATTCAGCGTATTACCAGAACCACTGGAAGCATCTACCCGCGCAAGGCTGCGTTTTTGAGGACCTGCCGATTGTCGACACCCGCGATTACTGGCGCGGCAGCCATGACCTGGACAGCTGGGATGTACTGACCGCTCCAGTCACCGATGCCCTGATCTATAAAACCGGTGGCACGACCAGTCAGGGAAAACTGTCGGTGTACACCCGCTCGGAATGGCAACAGATGCTCGATTGCTTCGCCCGCCATCTGTCCGCCCAGCTTGAAGCGGGTGATCGAATTGCCAACCTGTTCTTTTCGGGGGACCTGTATGCGAGCTTCCTGTTCATTCATGGCGCCCTCTGCCAGGTTGATCTCCCGATTGCCGAGTTCCCCTTCACCGGATCGGTAGAACCCGAGGTGCTGGCCGACGCGGTGACCGCACACCGTATCAATGTGCTGGCGGGCGTCCCGGCCCATCTACTGGCGATTGCCAGTCATCTGAATCAGCAGGGTCGGACGCTGCCCGGGATCACCACCGTGCTGTTCGGCGGGGAGCACCTGTTCGAGCGCCAACTGCCGATGTTGCGACAAGCCTTTCCCCAGGCACGCTTCACCTCCATCGGTTATGCCAGCGTGGACGCCGGACTGGTGGGGGCCAGCGCCCCTGATTGCAGGCTCGGCGAGCACCGCGTATTCGACGAACAGACGCGGGTAGATATCATCGATGAAGTCAGCGGCGAGCTCATCGAGGCATGCGACCGCCCCGGCAATCTGGTGGTGACCAACTTCACCCGGACCCTGATGCCGATTGTGCGTTACCCCGTGGGTGACCGGGCCTGTTGGCGCGAGCCTGCCGGCACCCCTCGTCGCAAGTTCGAGCTGGCGGGACGTAGTGCACAGAGCCAGCGGGTGCGGGTCGGCGTGGCTTCGCTGCTCCCGCAACAGATCAGCGAGATCATCCAAGGCATCGGCGGCGAACTTCAATGGCAACTGATCATCGAGCCCGCCGGAAACACTGATCGTATGGTGCTCAAATGGGCCCCCGACAACCCCGCGAACACCTGCGAATCACTGTCCCAGGCGCTGAAATCCGCTTTGATCCAGCACCATCCGGGCATCGATCAACTCGACCTGCAAGTGCATGCCTGCCAGGCGCAGGACCTGGAGCGTCACCCACGCTCCGGCAAACACCTGCCGGTCATCGACCGTAGGGTCTATGGCCCGATGGCAGCGAGGCCGGCCGGATGAGCGCCGTGGTCATCAGGGCGTTCAGGCCCACGGATGCCCTCGGAACCAGTGAACTGTTCCGTCGGGTATACGGCGATCACTACGTTTCGCCGGACGTCTACGTGCCACATATGATTTGCCAGCACCACCAGCATCGACAGTGGTTTTCCATGGTTGCCGTGCTGGAGGACCGGGTGGTTGGCCACGCTGCGTTGTGCCGACCTGCCGCGAACCGGGATGATGCAGAACTGGCACTCGTGGCAGTGGACCCTGCACTGCAGGGCAGTCAGATTGCTACCCGCCTGGGTCGGCAGTTACTGGAGCGCTGTGAGGACCTCGGCCTCGTGAGGCTATCCATCAAACAAGTCACCAGCCACCGCTACAGCCAGCGATTGGCGCAGCGGCTCGGTTTCCATGACACCGGATTGATGCCCGACCATGTGCCCTCGCCGTTCGCCACGGCCCAAGCCGAGACCATTGTGGTCGGCTGTCAGTTGATCGGCGATCATCACCGTCCGCTGCCGCAGGTGCAATGGCCTGCCGCGTGCCAATGGTTGATGGCCCCCTTGGTTGCGCATTTTGGAACCACGTTCGACGACGCCCCCACTCCGACACAGCCGTTGCAGATCAGCTCGTTACCCGGGCGTATCGACGTCGTCGCCGGGCAGATGAGCCGGCACCTGGCCCGGCAACTGCAACGCTTGCCGGCCCAATGGTCGATCTCGGTACGACTCGGACTGCGCCGGCAGTTCCCCGATGATTATCGACGGTTGATGGCCGCCGGGTTCATCTTCACCGGCATGCTGCCCCTCGAAGGCGAGCTGAACTGGCAGGCGCTGTTCCACCGTGGTGCCCAGGCTCGCCAGCTCGACCTGCATGCCGGGCCGATGCAGCGGCTGCACGATGAGCTGCAGGCCCATACGCGCAATTGGAGAGGCACGCGGGTCAGCTCGGCGGCATGACGGGCAACGTTGTAGACGAACGGTACCCCTCGCCAGGCGTGCGCCATTCAAGCGTTATGGCCAGGGGCCGATACAGACACGTCTACCGCCCCGAAAGACGCTTTCGAGCAAGGAACACCCCAATGTCCTCATTCCGCACCATTCAGGCCCGCTACACGCTGTTCCTGGTCCTATTCATCCTCGTGTTGTCCATCCTCACTGTGGTGGGCATCAGCTACCTGGTCGCGCCCAAGCTGCGCCAGACCGAGGAGCAAGTAGCGCTCAATCGCATCGGCGAAGTCGCGGAGCAGATCCAGGGCGAGCTGAACAAAGTGCAAGCCCAGCAACGCAGCATCACCCAGACCATCCCGTTGCTCGACAGCGATGCCATCGACAAGGTACTCCCGGGCCTGGTGGATCAATACGGCGAACCGAAAGTCTTCGGTGGCGGGATCTGGCCGCTGCCCAACCAGCGAGCCGAAGGACGCAGCAAGTTCAGCACCTTCTGGCATCGCGACGGCTCCGGCAAACTGGTGGTCAACACCTTCTGGAACAGCGACGCCGCGCCGAACTATTACGACCAACCCTGGCACAAGGGCGGCATGGCCACCCCACCCGGCAAATGCGCCTGGGCCGCCGCGTATAAAGATGACGCCAGCGCCGAACCGCGCACCAACTGCGCCATGGCCATCCAGAAGAACGGCGTGCCGTATGGCGTCTCCACCATCGACGTGACCCTGGGGTTCTTCAATGACCTGGTGGCGCGCAAGGAAGCCGACCTGAATGCTGAAATGCTGATTGTCGAAGGCGACGGCAAAATCATCAGCAACAGCTCGCGCATCAGCGGTCCGATCGTGCTCAAGAACATCAGCGAACTGGCAGCCGCTTCGCCGTTTGCCGCTCAGGTCAAGGCTGGCCTGGCTAAACGCGATCAATCGCTGCAGCGCGTCGAGTTCGACAACAAGGGCGAAGCCAGCACGTTTTTCATGCGTCCTATCGAAGGCACGCCCTGGTTCCTTGCCACCGCCTTGCCAACCCGCCTGATCACCGCCCAGCGCGATGACGTACTGAACACCCTCAGCCTGCTGCAGATCCCGATGGTCATCCTGCTGGTGCTGATGCAGTTGTACGCGATCCGTCAGTTGACCGGCCGCATGAAGATGCTCAAGGGCAACATCGATGCGCTGTCCACCGGCGATGCCGACCTGACCCGGCGCATCACCATCCGTGCCGAGGACGAACTGGGAGCGATTGGTCATTCGGTCAACCGCTTCATCGTTTACCTGCAAGACATGATCGGCGAAGTGACCCAGGCAACCGGTGCCATGGCTTCGAGCCTGGACAACCTGCAGCGGACGTCGGCCCACACCAGCGAAATCCTGATGCGCCACGCCTCGGAAACCGACCAGACCGTGACCGCCATCACCGAAATGAGCTCCACGGCCGAAAGCGTGGCCCTGAACGCCGCCGAGACAGCGGCGTTCACCCAGCGCGCCAACGAACATGCCGATCGTTCTCGCGTGGTGGTGGGCGAGGCCTCCAACAGCGTGGTGGCACTGATCGATGAAGTCGCCAGCGCCACCCGCAAGGTCGAAAGCATGCAGCAGGATGCGCAACGCATCACCGAGATTCTCGGTGTGATCGGTGCCATCGCCGGGCAGACCAACCTGCTGGCGCTCAACGCCGCCATCGAAGCCGCCCGGGCCGGTGAACAAGGTCGCGGCTTCGCCGTGGTGGCCGACGAGGTGCGTGCCCTCGCCGCCCGCACCCAGGCCAGTACCTCGGAAATCAACGAAATGCTGACCCGCCTGACTCAAGGCGTGAGTTCGTCGGTTGCGGCGATGGAGAACACCCAGGCCAGTTGCCAGTCGGCTGCCGACGCGACCTCCCGGGTCAACTCCGGCCTGGATGAAATGGCCGGCTCCGTCGGCCAGATCAACAGCCTGAGCACCCAGATCGCCACCGCCGCCGAACAACAGAGCGCCGTGACCGAAGAAATCAACCGCAGCATGGTGCAGATCCGCCATATGGTGGAGGAACTGGTGGAAGGCGGATTGGCCAGCGAAAACAACACCCGGCAACTGCTGGAAGCCAACAGCCAGGTGAATGCAATCATGGGCCGATTCAAGCTTCGCTGAGAACGGTTGCCACCCTGCAAGCACTGCTCCCCCTGTGGGAGCGGGCTCGCTCGCGATAGCGGTGGGTCAACTTGCATCGATGTCGAATGTAAAACCGCTATCGCGAGCAGGCTCGCTCCCACAGGGTTTCATGGTGTCAGCTGGGTTGGCGTCTGGCACAGATCCCATGTGGGAGCGAGCCTGCTCGCGATGGCGGCAGCACATCCACCATCGCGGCAAGCTGACCCACCGCTATCGCGAGCAAGCTCGCTCCCACAAGGCTGTTCATCCCGAGTGACAGCCACCCCACCTGACAACTCTGTCATCTCCCCCTCAGCAGCCCGTCAGCTCGCAACCGCTACTCTGGTATCCTCCCGCCAACCCGCTCCACACGAGACCGCTTCCCATGGCCAATCCCCTGCATCTGCTCGCCCTGAGCGCCCTGTTCATCACCACCCTGGCCCAGGCTGCCACACCTGCCACCATCGATGTGCACCGCGACGCCAACTGCGGCTGCTGCAAGAAATGGATCGCTCATCTGCAAGAGAACGGCTTCAAGGTCAATGACCATGTCGAAACCGACATGGCTTCAGTCAAGCAGCGCGTGGGCGTGGCGCCAAACCTGCGTTCCTGCCACACCGCCGAGATCAACGGCAAATTCGTGGAGGGCCACGTTCCTGCCGATCAGGTGCGGGCATTGAGCCAGCGCGACGACTTGCTCGGCGTGGCCGCGCCGGGCATGCCCATGGGCTCGCCCGGCATGGAAATGGACGGCATGAGCGACGCCTACCAGGTGATCGGCCTGCAAAAGGACGGGACACAAACCGTGGTGGCGGATTACCCGGCCCACTGATGGGGATCGCTGCGCTGCGTCATGGCGCATTTTCTCCAGGGCGGGTTGAACATTCCGGCCCATCGATTGCCTGTGGTTAATGTCGCCATAACCGGACCGCCCCAGGATCGGCCGGCTGCCACAAGGAGATTGACCATGCCGCGTCCCGCCTTTCTCTGGTTACCCAGCCTGTTCCTGAGCGCCGCCCTGCCGCTGCTCGCCCATGCCGAAAACACCCCGCAAGGGCCAGCCTACGGGCCGGAACTCCAGGGTTTCGAATACCCCTATACCCTCAAGCACTTTGCCTTCCAGTCACAGGGCAAATCCTTGCAGATGGGTTACATGGACGTGCCAGCCCAGGGCAAGGCCAATGGCCGCAGCATCGTCTTGATGCACGGCAAGAACTTTTGCGCCGCCACCTGGGGCGACTCGATCAAGACCCTCAGCGAGGCCGGTTACCGGGTGATTGCGGCGGACCAGATCGGTTTCTGCACGTCCAGCAAACCCGACCACTACCAGTACAGCTTCCAACAACTGGCGAGCAATACCCAGGCCCTGCTCAAAGCCCTCGGCATACAGAAAGCCATCATCCTGGGCCACTCCACCGGCGGCATGCTTGCCACCCGTTATGCCTTGCAGTTTCCCGATCAGGTGGAGCGCCTGGCGATGGTCAATCCCATCGGCCTGGAGGACTGGAAAGCCCTCGGCGTGCCCTACCGCACCGTGGATCAATGGTATGCACGGGAGCTGAAACTCAGCGCCGACGGTATCCGCAATTACGAACGCACGACTTACTATGGCGGCCGCTGGAAACCGGAGTTCGAGCGCTGGGTGGACATGCTCGCCGGCTTGAACAAGGGGCCCGGACAGACCCAGGTCGCGTGGAACTCGGCGCTGATCTACGACATGATCTTCACCCAGCCGGTCTACTACGAGTTCAAGGACCTGAAGATGCCGACCCTGTTGCTGATCGGCACCGCCGATACCACGGCCATCGGCAGCGACATCGCCCCGCCGGCGGTGAAAGCCAAGCTCGGTCGCTACGAGGTGCTGGGCAAACAGGTCGCCCAACTCATCCCGCGGTCGACCCTGGTGGAGTTCCCTCATCTGGGGCACGCTCCGCAGATGGAAGAACCGGACCGGTTCCATGAAGCATTGCTGAGCTGGCTGAACAAACCCATTCCCTGACGAGGTGCTCCATGGCGGTGCAGATAGCGGTGATCGATGATTGGCAAGACGTGGCACGGGGCGTGGTGGACTGGTCGGTGCTGGACGACATCGGCCAAGTGACATTCCTCCATGACTACCCTGCCGACCGCGAAACCCTAGTCGAACGCCTGGCGCCCTTCGACGTGATCTGCGTGATGCGCGAGCGCACGTCATTCGACGAGGGCCTGCTGCGGCGCTTGCCGAATCTCAAGCTGCTGCTCACCGGCGGCTTGCGCAATGCCGCCCTTGACCTCAAGACCGCCGCCGAGCTGGGCATCCAGGTGTGCGGCACCGAAAGCTACAAACACGCCGCCCCCGAACTGACCTGGGCACTGGTGATGGCCTTGAGCCGTAATCTCGTCCAGGAGGCCAATGCCCTGCGTGCGGGCCTGTGGCAGCAGGGCCTGGGTGGCGATTTGCATGGCAAGACCCTGGCCATCCTCGGCCTGGGCAGCATCGGCAAGCGAGTGGCACAGTTCGGCCAAGTGTTCGGCATGCGGGTGATCGCCTGGAGCCAGAACCTCAGCGCCGAACAGGCCGCCGAGGCAGGCGTGACCTACGTGAGCAAACAACAGTTGTTCGAGCAGGCAGACATTCTCTCGATCCATCTGGTGCTCGGCGAACGCACCCGAGGCCTGGTGGACGCCCAGGCGCTGGGCTGGATGAAACCCGAGGCGCTGCTGGTCAACACCGCACGGGGGCCGATCGTCGATGAACAGGCTCTGATCGATGCCCTCCGGTACAAACGCCTGGCCGGCGTCGCCCTGGATGTATTCGCCCATGAGCCCTTGCCCGCCGACCATCCGTTCCGAACGCTGGATAACGTACTGGCCACGCCGCACGTGGGTTATGTCAGCCGGCAGAACTACCGGCAGTTCTATGGGCAGATGATCGAAGCCCTGCAAGCCTGGGCCGCCGGCGCACCGATCCGCCTGCTGACCCCGACTGCCTGACGACCACCACCATTCCCTGTGGGAGCGAGCTTGCTCGCGATAGCGCTCTGCCAGCGATGCAAGTGTCGACTGATGCACCGCTATCGCGAGCAGGCTCGCTCCCACAGGAGATTTGCAGTGGATTCAGATCTTGCCACCACAGGAGAGCCCATGTGGGAGCGAGCCTGCTCGCGATAGCGATGGGTCAGTCGATGAAGATGTTGACTGTGCTGACGCCATCGCGAGCAAGCTCGCTCCCACAAAAAAGTACTTTTCCTCGATCTACTGAGGCCATCAAAACGCCTCTATTTTCCATGCCCTCCAATGGTGCACCCCGTCACCCGATCGCGCACGCAGATAAAACCACCCCTTCCCCCTACCGCATTTTTGTTTCAGGTACGTGCACTTCGTCGGCGGGTATCTCCCGTCGTCGTGTAAGACATTGCCGACAAAAAACGTGATTGTCTGACAATACGACGAAGCGCACCGCACCGCTCTAGGTTCTGACCTAGACTGCCGGTCCGGGTGGAAAACCGACCGGTCATTTCGATGAAAAAAAGTCGAAACTTTTCGCAACGGCGACAGGTCAGGTTAGAGGTAGGGCAACAGCGGCTGGTGCAGTCCTTGCAACAGCCCCATTACCTGATTCGCTTTGCCGCAAGGACAGCGCTTTGCTCTCCTTGCGTAGCGCTTGCGCGCCTGGCCGCAGGATTCGGCCAATGCAACAACAGCTCTGGCGCTTGCCGGAAACAGATCGAGAAAACAGGAGATACGTATGATCAGTGCTGCCTTGGAACCCCAACAAGTCCGTTCACAACTACCGCCGGCAGCTGAATCACCGACGGCACCGGTGCTGTCCACCGGAGGCAAGGCACTGCTCCCCGTCGTCCGCCAGAACCCGAACCGCAAGAAAGTCCTGTTCGTCACCTCGGAAATCGCCGACCTGGTGAAGACCGGCGGCCTGGGCGACGTCTCGTCCGCGCTGCCCAGGGCGATGGCCGGCCTGCATGATGTCCGGGTGCTGATCCCCGGTTATCCGCAAGTGATGAACAGCGGCAATCCGATCCACATCGTCGGCGAACTCGGCGGCCATGCCGCCCTGCCGCCGTGCAAGATCGGGCGCATGGACATGGCTGACGGCCTGGTGATCTACGTGCTGATCTGTCCTGAACTCTTTGCCCGCGAAGGCTCGCCCTACGGCGCCAACAATGGTCGCGACTGGCCGGACAATCACATCCGCTTCGCGCGCCTGGGCCTGGCCGCGGCGGACATCGCCGCCAACCTGGCACAGATCCACTGGTGCCCCGACCTGGTCCATGCCCATGACTGGCCGGCCGGGCTGGCACCCGCCTACATGCACTGGCGCGGGCAACGCACCCCGACCCTGTTCACCATCCATAACCTGGCGTACCAGGGCGTGGTAAGCCTGGCCTCCTGCCCTGAACTGGGCATTCCCGAGCACGCGCTGCAGCAGGAAGGCATGGAGTTCTACGGCAAGCTGTCGTTTCTCAAGGCAGGCATGGCCTACTCCAGCCACATCACCACGGTCAGCGCCACCTATGCCCAGGAAATCACCACCCCGGCGTTCGGCTGCGGGCTCGACGGTTTTCTCGCGGCCAAGACCCAGCAAGGCCTGCTCAGCGGCATTCCCAACGGCATCGACGAAAGCTGGGATTCGGCCACCGATACGCACCTGTTCCGCAAGTTCGCCATCGGCGACTGGGAGGGCAAGGCGGTAAATGCCGATCATGTACGCGAGCTGTTCGGCCTCGATGCATCCAAGGGCCCGTTGTTCGCCGTGGTATCGCGTCTGGTGTATCAGAAAGGCCTGGACCTAACCGAAGCCGTGGCGGAATTCATCGTCGAGTCCGGCGGCCAGATCGCCATCATCGGCCGTGGCGAACCGGAAGAAGAACAGGCCATGCGCGAGCTGGCACTGCGCTTCCCCGGTCGGATCGGCGTGCGCATCGGCTTCAACGAAACCGACGCACGACGGATGTTCGCCGGCAGCGACTTCCTGTTGATGCCATCGCGCTACGAGCCCTGCGGCTTGAGCCAGATGTATGCCCAGCGCTTCGGCTCGCTGCCGGTAGCACGCAATACCGGCGGCCTGGCGGACACCATCGAAGACGGTGTTACCGGTTTTCTGTTCGCCGAATCCACGGTGGACAGCTACAAGCAGGCACTGAGCCGGGCCTTCAAGGTCTTCGCCTTCCCCGAGCTGCTCAACGCCATGCGTTGCCGGGCGATGTCGGCGCCTTTCAACTGGTGCCAGGCGGTCGAACCCTACGCCGAACTCTACGAACAACTGGTGGCTAAATCCCTGGGTAAATCGGCCAGACAATGAGGTGATCGATGCCGTCAAGGACGCCTGACACCTGGACCCACGGCGCGACCCTGCTTGATGCCGAGCACACTCGCTTCGCCCTGTGGGCCCCGGATGCGTTTTACGTCAGTGTCGAACTCGACACTGGCGATTCAATACCGCTGCTGCCCCAAGCCAACGGCTGGTTCATGATCCAGACCCGCTGCCCCGCCGGCACCCGCTATCGCTACAACATCGACGGCGAACTGGAGGTTCCCGACCCCGCTTCACGCGCCCAGGCCGGAGACATCGACCGGCCCAGCGTGGTGGTCGATCCCCACGCTTATCAATGGCGACACACCCAATGGTCCGGCCGCCCCTGGTACGAAGCAGTGATCTACGAATTGCACGTCGGCGCCCTCGGTGGCTTCGAAGGGGTCGAGCAGCAGCTGGCACGCTTGGCCGGGCTCGGGGTCACCGCCATCGAACTGATGCCGTTGGCGCAGTTTCCCGGCGATCGCAATTGGGGTTACGACGGTGTACTGCCCTATGCCCCCCAGGCGTCCTATGGCACGCCGGAACAGCTCAAGCACCTGATCGACAGCGCCCACGGTCACGGGCTGGCGGTGATTCTGGACGTGGTCTACAACCACTTCGGCCCCGATGGCAATTACCTGCACCGCTACGCCAAGGGTTTCTTCCGCGAAGACAAGCACACGCCCTGGGGCGCGGCCATCGATTTCCGGCGTCGCGAGGTGCGGGATTTCTTCATCGACAATGCGCTCATGTGGCTGCTGGAGTACCGCTTCGACGGCCTGCGCCTGGATGCCGTGCACGCGATTGAAGACCCGGATTTTCTCCAGGAACTGGCCGCCAGGGTGCGTCAGCAGGTCGACCCGGCGCGGCATGTCTGGCTGACCGTGGAAAACGAACACAACCAGGCCAGCCTGCTCGAGCAGGGTTACGATGCCCAGTGGAACGACGACGGCCATAACGCCCTGCACGTGTTGCTCACGGGGGAAACCGACGCCTATTACGCCGACTATGCCGAACAGCCGACGGAAAAACTGGCGCGCTGCCTCAGCCAGGGTTTCGCCTTCCAGGGGCATCTCAACCGCCACGGCGAGCCCCGGGGCGAACCCAGCGGCCACTTGCCCGCCAACGCTTTCGTGCTGTTTCTGCAGAACCACGACCAGATCGGCAATCGGGCCCTGGGCGGGCGCCTGCACCAATTGGCCCCGTCCCAGGCCCTGCAAGCGGCGACAGTGCTCCTTCTGTTGAGCCCGATGATTCCACTGCTGTTCATGGGCGATGAAGTGCTCGCCGAACAGCCATTCCTGTTCTTCACCAGCCACCATGGTGAGCTGGCAGAGTTGGTACGCGAGGGCCGCCGCAACGAGTTCAAGGCCTTCAGTGCCTTTGCCGACCCCGAGAAACGCAAGCGGATTCCCGATCCCAACGCAGCCGCCACGTTTGACACCTCACGGCCGAATCTGGAGTCCCGTCGGCCGGAGCAGCAAGCCTGCGAGGCGCTGTACCGCCATCTGCTGAAGATCCGCCGCGAAGAGATTGTCCCGCGCCTGCCGGCGATCCAGGCGTTGGGGGCCGACGTACTGGGCCACGGCGCAATCAGTGCACGCTGGCGAATGGAGGACGGCAGCGTGCTGCGGATCGACCTGAACCTCAGTGAGCAGCCGGTCGAACATAGCGCCCCGGCGCAGGCGCGCATTCTTTTCGAACATCCGCAGCAAGCCATGGGTCTGTTGGAACAGGGTGCTCTTGCGCCCTACAGCGCGCTGGTCACTCTGACGCAAGCGGCAACGTTGCCCAACATTACTGGAGAGCGCCCATGAGCGATGCGCAACTGGAAATCCTCGCCGGCCGCGCAGGCTTGGCGGTGGACTGGATCGATGCCAATGGCCGGGCCCAGAAAGTCTCGCCGGCGGTATTGCGCTCGGTCCTGACGGGCCTGGGCCATCCAGCCGGCAGTGCTCAGGAAATCGACGCCAGTCTCTTGCAACTGCAGGAGGATCAGCAGAACCATCGTCTCCCGCCGTTGATCACCGCCGACTTCGGTGCCAACGTCGACCTGAGCCGCTATTTCGAAGGCTCGGTGCCTTGCGAAATCCAGCTCGAGGACGGCGCGACGCTGAGCCTGAAACTCGATGCTGACGCGAAGCTGCCGGGGATGGTCCCCGTGGGCTACCAACAGGTCCACATCCAGGACCAGCATTTCACCCTGGCCGTGGCACCCGCCCGATGCTACAGCGTGGCCGAGGCGGTGGATGATTCAACGCCCAGGGCCTGGGGCTTGAGCGCACAGTTGTATGCGCTGCGGCGCCCCGGCGACGGTGGCTTCGGCGATACCCAGGCACTGGAGGAACTGGCACGGGTGGCCGGCGAGCGCGGTGCCGACGCCCTGGCAATCAGCCCGATGCACGCGATGTTCAGCTGCGACACCGGGCGCTATAGCCCGTACTCGCCGTCGAGCCGGTTGTTCCTCAACAGCCTGTATGCCGCGCCGGGCACGATCCTCGGGGAACGGGCATTGCGCACGGCCATCGACGCCACGGGGCTGGTCAATCAACTGCGACACCTGGAAGAACAGCCCCTGGTCGACTGGCCGGTGGCCGCCGAGGCCAAGCAGAAAATCCTCCGCGCCCTGTATGACGGCTTCAGCCAGGGCGAGCATCCGTTGCATGAAGACTTCAGCAGTTTCCGCCACACCAACGGCGAAGCCCTGGAGAACCACTGCCGCTTCGAAGCCTTGCAAGCCGAACGCGCAGCCCGGGGTGAAAGCCTCGACTGGCGCCAGTGGCCCGAAGAGTGGCGCAACCCGCGCAGTGCGGCACTGGCCCGTTTCGCCGAGGAAAACGCCGACGAAATCGGCTACTACGCTTTTTGCCAATGGCTGATCGCCCGATGCCTGGAACGCGCCCAGAGCGCCGCCAGATCCAGCGGCATGGGCATCGGCCTGATCGCCGACCTGGCGGTGGGTGCCGATGGCGCCGGCAGCCAGGCCTGGAGCCGCCAGGATGAACTGCTGGCCTCGCTGACCGTGGGCGCGCCACCGGACATCCTCAATCGTTCCGGCCAGGGTTGGGGCATCTCGGCGTTTTCGCCCGAAGGCCTGGTGCGCAACGGCTTTCGCGCCTTCATTGAAATGCTGCGGGCCAACTTTGCCCATGCCGGCGGCTTGCGCATCGATCATGTGATGGGCTTGCAACGGCTGTGGGTGATCCCCAACGACGCGCCGCCTTCCGATGGTGCCTACCTTTATTATCCGGTGGACGACCTGCTGCGCCTGTTGACCCTCGAATCCCATCGTCACCAGGCCATCGTGCTCGGCGAAGACCTCGGTACCGTCCCCGATGGCCTGCGGGAAAAACTCAGTGCCCGCTCGATCCTCGGCATGCGGGTGCTGTTGTTCGAACAGGACAACACCCGTTTCAAGCCCATTCTCGATTGGCCGGACACTGCCCTGGCGACCACCAGCACCCATGACCTGCCGACCCTCAATGGCTGGTGGCACGGTCATGACATCGACTGGAACGCCCGGCTGGACCTGATCGACTCCCACACGGAAATGGATTGGCGCCGGCACCGCGAGCGTGAACGCGAAGGCCTGCGCGATGTGTTGAACCAGGACCCGCAGAACTTTCGCGAAGAACATCGCGAAACCGATCAGGTGCTGGACGCCAGCGTGCGCTTCCTCGGCCATACCCGTGCGCCGTTGGTGCTGCTGCCACTCGAAGACGCTCTGGGCATCGACGAGCAGGCCAACCTGCCTGGCACCACCGACACTCACCCCAATTGGCGCAGGCGCCTGCCTGGTGAGAGTCAGGCGCTGCTGGACGGCCCGGACGCCGCCCGGCGTCTGGAAATACTCGCCTGCGCGAGACTTCAGGCGAACGAGCGTGACCAATGAAACCGACGTCGACCCAACCCCTGCGGGCAACCTTGCGCCTGCAGTTCCATAAAGGCTTCACCCTGGACGATGCGATACCGCAGGTGCCGTACTTCGCCGCGCTGGGCATCAGCCACGTGTATGCCTCGCCCCTGCTCAAGGCGCGGGCCGGCTCGATGCACGGCTACGACGTGGTCGACCCGACCCTGGTCAACCCCGAGCTGGGGGGCGAAGCCGCGCTCAAGCGCCTGGTGGCGACCTTGCGCGAACACCGGATGGGCCTGATCCTCGACATCGTGTCCAATCACATGGCCGTCGGCGGCAACGACAACCCCTGGTGGCTGGACCTGCTGGAATGGGGACGCCTGAGCCCCTATGGCCAGTTCTTCGATATCCAGTGGCACTCCCCCGACCCGCTGATGGAGGGCCAGTTGCTGCTGCCGTTCCTGGGCAGCGACTATGGCGTGGCCTTGCAGGAAGGCACCCTGAAGCTGCGCTTCGACCCGGCCTTGGGCCGCTTCTACGTCGAACATTACGAGCACCACTTCCCCATCTGCCCGATGCAGTACGGCGAACTGCTCAGGCCCGCCGATACCCTGGCGTCCGAACCGGCCGAACCCCTCAAGGCCCTGGCGGAGCGCTTCACCACGCTGAACTACCAGACCGACGCCCATACCCTCGCCCGCCCGCTTCAGCAGGAGTTGAGCGAACTGGCGACGCAAGCCGACATCCTCACCGCCATCGAAGACAACCTGCGCGGTTACGATTCCGAGCAGCCCGAGAGCTTCGAACGCCTGCATCAACTGCTCGAGCGCCAGAGCTATCGCCTCGCCAGTTGGCGCACGGCGGCGGACGACATCAACTGGCGGCGGTTTTTCGATGTCAACGAGCTCGGTGGCCTGCGGGTCGAACGCCCGGCGGTGTTCGAAGCCACTCACGCAAAGATTTTCCAGTTGATCGGCGACGGATTGGTGGACGGGCTGCGCATCGATCACATCGACGGCCTGGCCGACCCTCGGGGTTACTGCCGGAAATTACGCAGGCGCGTCGATGCGCTGTCACCGTCGCGGCACCTGCCGATCTTCGTTGAGAAAATCCTCGGCGATGGCGAGGCGCTGCGCCGGGACTGGAACATCGATGGCAGCACCGGTTACGAATTCATGAACCAGGTTTCGCTGCTGCAACACGATCCTAACGGTGCAGCGCCCCTTGCTGAGTTCTGGAGCCGCCACAGCGAACGCCCGGCGCATTTCATCGAGGAAGCCCGCCTGGCTCGCCAGCAGATTCTCAACGGTTCCCTAGCCGGGGACTTCGAAAGCGTTGCCCAGGCCCTGCTGCAAGTCGCCCGGGACGACGTGATGACCCGCGACCTGACCCTCGGCGCGATTCGCCGGGCATTGCAGGCACTCATCGTGCACTTCCCGGTGTACCGCACCTACATCAGCCCTTTGGGCCGCTGCGCCGAAGACGAGGGGTTTTTCCGCCAGGCCCTGGAAGGCGCCCGGCAGACCCTCAGCGAAGCCGACTGGCCGGTGCTCGACTGCCTGGCCGACTGGCTCGGTGGAATGCCCTGGCGGCAACGTCCGCGTGGGACCCAGCGCAAGCGGCTGCGCCATGCCTGTGTACGCTTCCAGCAACTGACCTCGCCCGCTGCCGCCAAGGCTGTGGAGGATACCGCCCTGTATCGCTCGGCGGTGCTGTTGTCGCGCAACGACGTGGGCTACAACACCGAGCGTTTCAGCGCCCCGCCGCAAGCGTTCCATGACGCTTGCCTTGAGCGGCAGGCGCATTTTCCCGACAACCTGATTACCACGGCCACCCACGACCACAAACGTGGCGAAGACACCCGGGCGCGGCTGGCGGTGCTCAGCGAACGCGCCGACTGGTATACCGCGTGTGTCGAGCAATGGCGCATTCTCTCGCCGTCGCTGCACAGCGATCCCGCCGCCCCCTCCGCCGGCGATGAGCTGATCATGTACCAGGCGTTGCTCGGGAGCTGGCCGCTGGACCTCGATCTCAACGATCACAAGGCGCTCTCGGACTACAACGAACGCCTGTGGCAATGGCAGCGCAAGGCCTTGCGTGAAGCCAAGCTGCAAAGCAGTTGGGCGGCCGTCAACGATGCTTATGAACAGGCGACCCAGATGTTCCTGGAACGACTGCTGCTGCGCGATGAAGGGCTGCCCCTGCGCAGCGCCATCGCCGAGGCCGTCCAGGCCATCGCGCCGGCGGGTGCCCTCAACAGCCTGGCGCAGACGCTGCTGCGCATGACCGTACCCGGCGTCCCGGACCTGTACCAGGGCGCCGAATTCTGGGACTTCAGCCTGGTGGATCCGGACAACCGTCGCCCGGTGGACTTCGACGCCCGCCGTCAGGCCATGCAGGCCGACAGTCCCCCTGCCGAGCTGATACACCACTGGCGCGATGGTCGGGTCAAGCAGGCCCTGATCGCCAGGACCCTGGCCTTGCGGGCCGAGTACCCGCAGTTGTTCCGCCATGGCAGCTATCAGTCGCTCCCCGTGATCGGCGAACACGCCGACCGGGTCCTGGCCTTCCTGCGTGAGCACGAGCAACAGCGGGCAATCGTGGTGGTACCGATCCACGCCACCCGCCTGCTGGAAAACGGTAGCGAACCCTGGGTAACACCTTCGAACTGGGGCGACACCCGCGTTTCGCTACCGTTCGCCGTGGAAGAGGGAAAACTGAAGGGACTTTTTAAACGAGCAGCAGTCACACCCCAAGGGGAGTTGATGGTCAGCACCGCGCTGGGGGATTTCCCGGTCAACGTCTTTATCCCATCTTGAGTATGTCAGGAGCATTGCGATGAGTACCGACGATAAACGCATTCGTGAATTCGCCTATCAGATCTGGGAATCCGAAGGTAAGCCTGCCGGGCAGGAAAAGCGCCATTGGGAGATGGCGCGCAAACTGGCCGAAGCCGAAGCGCTGGCACCGAGCAAGCCAGCCAAGGCCGCCGCTAAACCCGCAGCCGCCAAGGCCGATGGCATCAAGCCTGTAGCGGCCAAGAGCACCCCGGCCAAGGCGTCCCCAAAAAGCGCTGCGCCCAAGGCCAAGCCTGCGGCTAAACCGGCTGCGGCGGTGGCACCAGCGGCTGGTAAGCCTGCGGATAAAAAGCCACGAGCGGCGCGCAAGCCTCCGGCGGTTTGATCCTCGGGATCAGGCTGGCACAACACCCTGTGGCGAGGGGATTTATCCCCGCTGGGCTGCGCAGCAGCCCCCAAAAAAAAGGGCCGCTGCGCGCCCCAGCGGGGATAAATCCCCTCGCCACAGGGGGGCTGTGCCTGCTCACCGGAGCGCCAGCTCTGGCCACGCTGAAACCACCGAACTCTGAACCAACCGCCTTGCCGTATCTGTCTGTCTTTTGCAGGAGCAACCCATGACCCGTCCAAAGAAAACCACCCCGCCGCCTGTTATCGAGGCCTCGCGGATTCGTGAAGGGCTGCCGTTCCCGCTCGGCGCGACCTGGGATGGCCTGGGGGTCAATTTCGCGTTGTTCTCAGCCAACGCCACCAAGGTCGAACTGTGCATTTTCGATGACACCGGCGAGGTCGAACTCGAACGCATCGAACTGCCGGAGTACACCGACGAGATCTACCACGGCTATCTGCCCGATGCCCATCCGGGGTTGATCTACGGTTACCGGGTCTACGGTCCCTACGATCCGGAAAACGGCCATCGATTCAACCCCAACAAACTGCTGATCGACCCCTACGCCAAGCAACTGGTGGGCCAATTGAAATGGTCCGAGGCGCTGTTCGGCTACACCATCGGCCATCCCGATGGAGACCTCAGCTTCGATGAACGCGACAGCGCCCCGTTCGTGCCCAAGTGCAAGGTGATCGACCCGGCCCACACCTGGGGCCATGACCATCGCGTCAGCGTGCCTTGGGACAAGACCATCCTGTACGAGACCCACGTGCGTGGCATCAGCATGCGTCACCCCGCAGTACCGGAGAATCTGCGCGGGACCTTCGCCGGGCTGATGGTCGACGACGTGCTTGAACACATTCGCAAGCTGGGTGTGTCGTCGGTCGAGCTCTTGCCCATCCACGCCTTCGTCAACGACCAGCACCTGTTGCACAAAGGCATGACCAACTACTGGGGCTACAACAGCATCGCGTTCTTTGCCCCGGACCCACGCTACCTGGCCAGCGGCAAGATCGCCGAGTTCAAGGAAATGGTTGCGCACCTGCACGACGCCAACCTGGAAGTCATTCTCGACGTGGTCTACAACCACACCGCCGAAGGCAACGAGCAAGGCCCGACCCTGTCCATGCGTGGCATCGACAACGCCTCCTATTACCGGCTGATGCCCGACGACAAACGCTACTACATCAACGACTCAGGCACCGGCAACACCCTGGACCTGAGCCATCCGTGTGTGTTGCAGATGGTCACCGACTCCCTGCGCTACTGGGCCACGGAGATGCACGTCGACGGCTTCCGCTTCGACCTTGCAACCATCCTCGGCCGGTATCACGACGGTTTCGACGAGCGCCACAGTTTCCTCGTCGCCTGCCGCCAGGACCCGGTGCTGCGCCAGGTGAAAATGATTGCCGAGCCCTGGGACTGCGGTCCCGGGGGCTATCAGGTGGGACGTTTCCCACCGGGCTGGGTCGAGTGGAACGACAAGTTTCGCGATACCGTGCGGGCGTTCTGGAAAGGCGACGACGGCCAGCTCGCCGACTTCGCCAGCCGCATGACCGCCTCGGGCGAGATGTTCAACCAGCGCGGGCGGCGCCCCTATGCCTCGGTGAACTTCGTCACCGCCCACGACGGTTTTACCCTGCATGACCTGGTGTCCTACAACGACAAGCACAACGAAGCCAACGATGAAAACAATCAGGACGGCAGCAACAACAACCTGTCCTGGAACCACGGCGTCGAAGGCCCGACGGGTGATCCGCAGATCAATGCCCTGCGTCATCGGCAGATGCGCAATTTCTTCGCGACCCTGCTCTTGGCCCAAGGCACGCCGATGATCGTCGCCGGGGACGAGTTCGCCCGTACCCAGCATGGCAACAACAATGCCTACTGCCAGGACAGCGAGATCGGCTGGGTCAACTGGGATCTCAGCGAAGATGGCGCGGCACTGCTCCAGTTCGTCAAACGCCTGATCAAGTTGCGCCTGGCCTACCCGATCCTGCGGCGCGGACGGTTCCTGGTGGGGAATTACAACGAGGACATCGGCGTCAAGGACGTGACCTGGCTGGCGCCGGACGGCAGCGAAATGACCATTGAGCAATGGGAGGACAGCCATGGTCGCTGCCTGGGGATGCTGATGGACGGCCGCGCCCAGGAAACCGGCATCCGCCGCAAGGGCGGTGATGCGACTTTGCTGCTGGTGGTCAATGCGCACCATGACATCGTCAATTTCCGCCTGCCGGAAGTGCCCGAAGGCAGTTTCTGGACCTGCATGCTGGACACCAACCAACCGACGGTGCAAGGACAGGAGCGCTTCGATTTCGATTCCGAATACTCCGTCACGGGTCGCTCATTGCTGTTGTTCGAGTTGCAGCGCGAAGACGAAAAACAGGATCGGTGATAAAAGGTTACAGAGAATCAAGCGCCGCAGGGACGCGGCCCTGGTGGCGTGCCACCAGGCTTGCACAGCCCAGTTCGAATAAAAAAATGCAGTTCAGATACACAAGTGACGCGACGAATCGAGCGTCATGGTCAATACTTCGCAGGCGGTATTCCAGGATTCGGAGCACTGCGGATCGCAGCCAGCCCCTTTGGGGCACTCGGGCAGTCGGCCCGATGCGTGGCTGAAAGATTGAATACAACAAGGACGTATCCCAATGAAACTTGCCTCTCGCTTGCAAGGCCGGCAGCACCCGCAAATCTGGAACAGCGCGCCCCAGTTGGCCGACATTCCCATCATCAGCACCCAGACACTCATTCCTGCCGGCGCCCGTGCCGTCATCCTCTCCCCGCACCCTGGCGATGAAATCGGCGCCTGTGGCGGGTTGCTCCAATTGCTGAGCAATCTTGACTATCCCATGTTGCTGATCTCGGTCACCGACGGCGACCTCAACCACCCCGCTTCGCCGCTGTGGACCGATGAACGCCTGCGCATCTATCGCCCCCATCCCCAGGAAAGCGTGGACGCCCTGCATCGCCTGGGTATACCGACCCATGGCTTGCAGTGGGTGCGCGGCGGCTTCCCGGAAAAGGCCCTGACCGAACATGAGGCACAGCTGACCGCCTTCATCGGCCATTACCTACGACCCGGCGACGTGGTGTTCAGCACCTGGCGCAAGGACGGCGACAGCGATCACGAAACCGTCGGCCGCGCCGGTGCCCTGGCGGCCGAAAGCGTGGGCGCGACGTTCAACGAGTTGCCGGTGTGGGCCTGGCACTGGCCGGTGCGCGAGCAAAACAAGATTCCCTGGCACCGTGCGCGGAAACTGCGCCTGGACGTCTGGACCACCGCCCGCAAGCGTCACGCGATGCACGCCTACGCCAGCCAGCTCAACGGCGAACCCGCCAGCGGCATCGCCCCGCTGGTGCCGCGAGTCATCCTGGACCGCATGGGGTTGCCGTACGAGATCGTGTTTATCTGAAGCCCCGCGAAAGCGTTGGGTCAGGTAGGGCCTCTTCGCGAGCAGGCTCGCTCCCACAGGATTTGTGGCGACACTGGGTT
Source organism: Pseudomonas sp. B21-056 (assembly GCF_026016325.1). Classification (NCBI taxonomy): domain Bacteria; kingdom Pseudomonadati; phylum Pseudomonadota; class Gammaproteobacteria; order Pseudomonadales; family Pseudomonadaceae; genus Pseudomonas; species Pseudomonas sp. B21-056. Next base: position 3,113,961 of record NZ_CP087203.1, on the reverse strand, counting down.
GTGCGATCACCCGAAACCAATGTGGGAGCGAGCCTGCTCGCGAAGGCGGTGGATTGATCAACATGGAATCTGGCTGAAGCAGAAATATCCGGAACTGCCGACGCCCCCCATCAGTCGCATGAACAGGTATGTCTGATTCAGGAGTGAACGTGACTCGCGATCCCGACTGGCGGGCTGTCGAATCGGTGCCATTGGGCACACCTGCGGCGGTCCATCGGCTGCAGGTGCTGACGGTCAACACCCATAAGGGCTTCACCGCCCTCAACCGTCGTTTCATCCTGCCGGAACTCCGTGAGGCGGTGCGCAGTACCGGTGCCGACCTGGTTTTCCTGCAGGAAGTCCTGGGCGAGCATGACCGTCATGCCTCGCGCTACGACAACTGGCCCCAGACGTCCCAGTACGAATTCCTTGCCGACAGCATGTGGAGCGACTTCGCCTACGGGCGCAACGCGGTATACCCCGATGGCCACCATGGCAACGCCCTGCTGTCCAAATACCCGATCCGCCAGTTCCGCAACCTCGACGTTTCCATCACCGGCCCGGAACGGCGTGGGTTGCTACATTGCGTGCTGGACGTGCCGGGCCACGCCGAGGTCCATGGCATTTGCGTGCACCTGAGCCTGTTGGAAAGCCATCGCCAACTGCAGCTCAAACTGCTCTGCCAATTGCTCGAATCCCTGCCCGAGGACGCCCCGGTGATCATCGCCGGCGACTTCAACGACTGGCAATTGCGCGGCAACCTCACCCTCGCCCAACGCCAGTATCTGCATGAAGCCTTCGAACACCACCACGGTCGCCCGGCCAGGACCTACCCGGCCCGCTTCCCCCTGCTGCGCCTGGACCGCATCTACTTGCGCAACGCCACCAGCCACGCCCCGAAAATCCTCGGCAGCAAGCCCTGGACGCACCTGAGCGATCACCTGCCGCTGTCGGTGGAAGTGCACCTTTGAACCCGACGGCGGGTCGCTGATGACAACGTGCCACCTGTAAGTTCTGACAGTAGCGACGCCTATCTTTCATTGTTACGGTGCAACCCCATACAGCGAGCGTTGCCAGGCCCTGTGTGCCAGCTGTCGTGCAGCCGATGCTGAAACCGGTGTTCCGCGAATGCCGATGCAGAGGGATAGCACATGAGCTCGCACGATCATGGATTCAAGCGGCTGTTCAATGTCTTATGGGTATCGACCCCCTTCCTGTTCCCCATTCCCCCCGCCCTGGCGGCTTGTACACTGACGCCAACCGCAGGCGATGACGCCTATGTCTGCGACAGCGGCACCAGTCCCGGGCTGACGGACCTTTCCGGCAACAACAGCCTGACGATGCCTGCCAATGGCAGCGGCGTCATCCAGGGCGACGTCACGTTTGACGAAGGCGTCGATCACATCGAGATCCACGCCAATGGCGTGATTGACGGTGACGTGGGCCAAGGCTCGGACACCGACGATTTCATCATGACCGGCGGCCGCATCCTGTCCCTGTCCCAGGGTGATGGCCTCGATACGTTCACGATGTCCGGCGGCACCATTGTCGATGCGTTCGAAGACGGCGATATCGCGCACATGAGCGGCGGCACGATCGGTCGGGTCGACATGAAACTCGACGACAACCTCTTCGACATGTCGGGCGGCCAGATCATCGGTAATCTGGTGACCGGCTTCGGCCAGGACACCATCATCCTGTCGGCGGGACGCATCGGCGGCAACGTCAGCGTCAGTGGCGGCAATGACAGCATTACCGTCAGCGGTGGCGAGATTATCGGCGAGATCCGTGCCAGTGCCGGCGATGACCGATTGCAGTGGAGCGGCGGCCTGCTGCACTCCGCCGTCTTGATGGGTGACGGCAATGACACGGCGCTGTTGCGCGGTCTCGATGAAACGACTCTCGCCATAACGCCAAGCCTGAATGGCGGCTTGGGCCAGGACATCCTGACCCTTGAAGGCAGCACTTCCAGCACGGGCGCCCGTTACGTCAACTGGGAGAACGTCAACCTCACCCAGGGCTCGCGCCTGGACCTGAATGACGCCCTGGTCCTGGGCGACAGCGCCACCGCCACGGGCACCCTCACCCTCGACAGCAGCAGCGTATTGACCTCGACACAGGGCAGCGTCACGTCGTTTACCGCCGGCCAACTGGCAACGCTCAACAACGCCGGGACGGTGGACCTCACCCGCGACAATGCCCGCACCAACGACACCCTCACCGTGCAGGGTAACTACGTCGGTAACAACGGCCAGCTACGCCTGCAAACGGTGTTGGGGGCCGATGATTCCCCCAGCGACAAGTTGGTGGTCAACGGGGGAACGCTCACGGGAACCACCGCCATCACCGTCACGAATGTAGGAGGTGCTGGCGCGTTGACCACGCAGAACGGCATCGAGCTGGTCCAGGCCCAGGGCGGCGCGGTCAGCGACAGCAGTGCATTTTCGCTGGCCAATGCGGTGTCTGCCGGCGCTTTCGATTACCGCTTGTTCAAGGGCGGCGTGAACGGCAATGAAAACAACTGGTACCTGCGCTCAACCGTGGTCGCCGGACCGGTGGCGGCGCCCAGCCCGAGTTTGCCGGCGTTACCGGCTGCGGTGCCGGGCGCCGCGCCCATTCCCCTGTATCGTCCCGAAGTGCCCACCTGGTCGGTGTTGCCGCCGGCCGCGGCGCAACTGCCCCTGATGGCTCTGGGCACCTTCCATGACCGCCAGGGCGACCAGCGCCTGCTCACCGAAACCGGTGCGTTCGGCGCCGGTTGGGGCCGAGTCTATGGCAAGGATCTGGACCAGACCTGGGCCGGTACGGTTTCGCCTCGGTTCGACGGCTCGATCAAAGGCTTCCAGGTGGGCAACGACCTATACAGCGCGCCGATGTCCGGCGGCCAGACCCAACGCATCGGGTTCTTCGTCGGCCACACCAAACTGAACGGTAGCGTCGACGGCTTCAACCTGGGCTTCCAGGGCCGACGCGCCGGCAGGATAGAACTTGACGGCGACAGCTACGGGCTCTACTGGACGCTCACCGACCCTACCGGCGGCTATGTCGATGCGGTGGTGATGGGCACCCGGCTGGACGGCGACAACCGCTCAGACCGTGGTCTCAAGATCGACAATCGCGGACACGCCCTGACCCTCTCCGCGGAGGCCGGCTATCCATTCGCCGTGGCCGCCGACTGGGTCCTGGAACCCCAGGTCCAGGTCATCCACCAGAAAATCTCCCTGGATACCCAGGACGATGGGATCTCCAGGGTCGAATTCGATTCCGACAGCGCCTGGACCGGCCGTGTCGGCGCTCGGCTCAAGGGCCGCTATCAAGTCAGCGGCATGCCCGTCGAACCGTATCTGCGCGCCAACCTATGGCACACATTCTCCGGCACCGATACGGTCACGTTCGACAACACCGACCGGGTCGAAACCCAACAGCGCGCCTCCACCGCAGACCTGGGCGTCGGCGTCATCATGAGCCTGGCCCCCTCGGTCAGCGTCTACGCCAGCGCCGACTACAGCAACAACCTGGACAGCAATCAGCAACGCAGCATGGCGGGAAATTTCGGTGTGCGGGTCAGTTGGTGACGTTTATGCTGCCTCTTCCGACAGTGATTTGACGCCAATCGAGTCTTCGGATAACTGAAAAAAATCAGCCATTTATTCAGCCTGATTTCATATCGCCATTCATCGTTCAGTTTCTTGACGCAGTGGCATCAGTCTTCTTGACTACACGGTACTACCCCCGGAAATACAGTCAGGGGCAGGTCTCGGGAACCCGTTGCGGCGGGCCGCCCGAGACTTGCCTCAATTCATTCGGTCGCCCCTCATTCGGGGTAGGAGAGACGCCCTAAGCGAGAAACGCATGCGATTGCAAGGCAGACCCCCATGAGAACTTCCCTGCGCCCCCAAGAAATCACCACCACCTTCTACACCGTGTCGACCTCGTTGTTGCTGTGCTCATCCATGGAGGTAATGGCCTGGCCTGTCGAGCAATCCTCGCAACCCTGGTATGACCGAACACCGTCCGACAATCCGAACGTCACCCTCATCAACACCGACTCTACATCCGACAAAAGCCCCGCGTTGTTCACCCTTCGCAACGACAGTGGCCATACCCAGCGCATGGGCCTGATCGGTGGACAGAACCAGATCATTGCCAATGTCGGCGGTGTGCTGGTCAGCCCGGCCATGGCCGAACCGGGCAAAGACGCGTTGAACCTGCAAGGCACGAACCTGGGCGCTTACTGGAGCCTGACCGGACCCGACGGTTGGCACGTAGACCTGAGTGCCAGCGGCGGCCGGGTCAACGGTTACAGCCGAACCGAACAAGGCCAGCGCCAGGCAACCGAAGGCAGCGCCGTCACCCTGTCGGTCGAAGGCGGCTTTCCCATCGGCATCAGTGAAAACTGGGTGGTCGAACCCCAGGCGCAATTGATCAACCAGCGCGTGACCCTCGACACCGGCAACGCCGAGGACGGCAACAGCAGTGCACTGAGTACCTGGAGCGGGCGTGTGGGGGCACGGCTCAAGGGTACTTACGAGGTCAACGGCCTGGGCGTGGAGCCCTACGTGCGGACCAACCTGTGGCACACCGTCCAGAGCGCCGACGCCCTGTCCCTGGACAAGGTCGACAAGATCAGCAGCAGCCGCAAATCCTCCACCGTCGAGCTGGGCCTGGGCCTGGTCGCCCGGGTCACGCCCGTGGTGAGCCTGTATGTCAGCGCCGACTACAGCAGCGACGTCGACGACAACGACCTCAATGGCGTGATTGCCAGCCTGGGCGTACGGATGCGTTGGTGAAACACCGAACTGTGGCGAGGGGATTTATCCCCGTTGGACTGCGCAGCAGTCCCAGAAAGCCTGAATGCGATCAGCTCGGCACAACACGGTGCCTGTATTCAGGGACTGCTTCGCAGCCCAGCGGGGCGGTGCGACGTTTCGCTAAATCCCCTCGCCACAATGAACTGCGCAAGTCTCAAGTGAGCAGCATTGCGCATCCGGGCCGGCAAAAACGCAGCTACCGGCCCCTGCCACTTAAAAACTCCCCCCATTAAGGCGTATAACCCTGGAAGCGAAGACGACGGTGAGTCGTCCCAGGGTTCATTTCTTTGATGGAGTAACGACATGAGCACAGCCAACCTCCTCGCCAATCTGTTTCCCAGTGCCGCCGATATCCCCCTGGCCTATCGCCTCGAAGAACGGATCGAGCAGCGTGAATACCTGGTCGATGGCGTCCTGAAGACCTGGCAGGGGCCGCTGGCCGTCGTGCGCAGTCCGGTGTACCTGGCCAGTGAGCAAGGCGATGAACAGGTGGTGCTCGGCAGTACGCCGTTGCTGGATGCCGAAACCGCCCTCACCGCCCTGGACGCTGCCGTTCGGGCTTATGACCGCGGCCAGGGCCTGTGGCCGACGATGCGGGTGGCCGAGCGCATCCGCCACGTGGAAACCTTCCTGGCGCGCATGCGCGAGCAGCGCGAGACGGTGGTCAAGTTGCTGATGTGGGAGATAGGCAAGAACCTCAAGGACTCCCAGAAGGAGTTCGACCGCACCTGCGATTACATCGTCGACACCATCAATGCCCTCAAGGAACTTGACCGCCGCTCCAGCCGCTTCGAGCTGGAACAGGATACCCTCGGGCAGATCCGTCGCGTGCCCCTGGGCGTGGCCCTGTGCATGGGCCCCTACAACTATCCGCTGAACGAAACCTTCACCACGCTGATCCCGGCCCTGATCATGGGCAACACCGTGGTGTTCAAGCCGGCCAAGCTCGGCGTGCTGCTGGTGCGCCCGCTGCTGGAAGCCTTTCGCGACAGTTTCCCGGCTGGGGTGATCAACGTGATCTACGGCAGCGGCCGGGAAACCGTCAGCGCGTTGATGGCCAGCGGCAAGATCGACATCTTCGCCTTCATCGGCACCAACAAGGCTGCCAGCGACCTGAAGAAACTCCATCCGCGCCCGCACCGCCTGCGTGCCGCCCTGGGGCTGGATGCGAAAAACCCGGGGCTGGTGCTGCCGGACGTTGACCTCGACAATGCCGTCAGCGAGGCGCTGACCGGTTCGCTGTCATTCAACGGCCAGCGTTGCACGGCGTTGAAAATCCTCTTCGTCCATGAAGACGTGGCACCGGCATTCATCGAGAAATTCAACACCAGGCTCGCCGCCCTCAGGCCGGGCATGCCGTGGGAAGACGGTGTGGCGCTGACGCCATTGCCCGAGGCCGGCAAGATCGATTACCTGCGCTCCCTGGTGGACGACGCGGTCGCCAAGGGTGCAGCGGTGACCAACGCCCATGGCGGTGAATCCCGCAGCTCATTCTTCTACCCAGCCGTGCTCTATCCGGTAAATACCGCAATGCGGGTCTATCACGAGGAACAGTTCGGCCCGGTCGTGCCCATCGTGCCGTATCGCGACCTCAACACCGTGATCGACTACGTACTGGAGTCCGACTTTGGCCAGCAACTGAGCATCTTCGGTACCCATCCAGCTGAAGTCGGCAAGCTGGTGGATACCTTCGCCAACCAGGTCGGGCGTATCAACATCAACGCCCAGTGCCAGCGTGGACCGGACACCTTCCCGTTCAACGGCCGGAAAAACTCGGCCGAGGGCACCTTGTCCGTGCACGATGCGTTGCGCACCTTTTCGATCCGCACCCTGGTGGCGACCAAGTTCCAGGAGAGCAACAAGGCGCTGATCAGCGACATCATCCGCGAGCGGGACTCAAACTTCCTGACCACCGACTACATCTTCTGAGCGGCCTTACGGCAGGGCTGGGCGACGTGCCTTGAAACCCCAGCCTTGCTGCATGCCGGCAGCCGCCAGCAGGATCGCCGCCACACCCAGCCATTGCAGCGGTTCGAGGCGATGGCCGAAGGCGAACCAGTCGACGAAGATCGCCGCGATTGGATAGATGAACGATAGTGCACCGGTGATCGCGGTCGGCAAGCGTTGGATCGCGCTGTACAACAGCACATACATCACCCCGGTGTGAACCATGCCGAGGGTGACGAGGCTGGCCCAGCCCTCGGGCTGTTGCGGCAAGGCCGAGAAGTTTGCCCAGGGTGCCAGCAGCAATACACCGGTGCTGACCTGCACCAACGCAATCAAGTGCGGTGGCGTGCCGGTCAAGCGCTTGATGATCAGCGCCGCAATGGCATACAAAAACGCAGCGCCAAGAGCCAGTGCAATGCCCACCAGGTACTCCCCGCCGCCCTGCCCTTGCTCACCATGGGCGCTGACGATTGCCAGCATCCCGAGAAACGACACCGCCAGCCAGAACAGCTTTTGCGCGGTAATCTTTTCCCCCAGGAACAGCGCCGCCAACCCCACCAGCATGAACGGCTGGACGTTGTACACGGCGGTGCCGATGGCAATCGAGGCCCGTGAGTAAGAGGCGAACAGCAACACCCAGTTGCCGACGATCGCCACCCCACTGAGCACCGCCAGCAGGAATGTGGTGCGGGTCAGGATGTCCCGGCGCAAGAAACCGAAACCGGCGCAAATCAGCAACAAGGTGGCCGCGCCGAACACGCAGCGCCAGAACACCACATCCAGCACCGGCAGGCCGGACACCAGCACGAACCAACCTATGGTTCCGGAAATCAGCATGGCGGCGGTCATTTCCAGCGAACCGCGACGTAAGGTCTTGTCCATCATCAGGCTCCTTCAGCAAGTGGGGCACAGTATGGCAAGCCTATGAAGGGCTTCTCCATGGCTTGAAAAAGGCTAAACTGGCGTCTGACCTTTTTTATCAAGGCAACTTCAGGCATTCGCCTAACGGAGTGAAAATGACGGACGATATTGACCAGATTCTCATCAGTGCGCTGATGGAAGACTCCCGACGCTCGCTCAAGGCACTGGCGAACCTGAGCGGCCTCTCCTCCCCCAGCGTCGCCGAGCGCCTGCGACGGCTTGAGGAACGCGGCGTGCTCAGGGGCTACACCGTTGAGGTAGACCCGAAGTGCTTCGGCTACCAGCTCCAGGCCATTGTCCGTATCCGCCCGCTACCGGGGCAATTGCATGAGGTGGAACGGCAAATCCAGGCCATCGCCGAATTTACCGAATGTGACAAGGTGACTGGCGACGATTGCTTCATTGCCCGGCTGCACGTGCGCTCGATGGAGCAGTTGGACACCTTGCTGGACAAACTCAATGTCCTGGCCGAAACCAGTACCGCGATCGTCAAGAAGACCCCGGTCAAGCGGCGTTTGCCACCAATGACCTGAGCCGGATCCGGCCTCGGCGATGGACCGAGGCCGGGTTCACGTTATTCCGCTTCCGGACTGCGTTGTACTTTTTGCACCTCCTCCTGGGGCGCATTGCTCTCTTTCATCAACGTGAGGGGCTGGATCTTGTCGCACGCATTCTTTTTATCCGCATAAACCCCACTGAGGTTGCACTTCCAGTTATAGAAGTTGGCCAGAGCACCGGACAACTGCAAGCTGTAGTCCGTGCTTTTCGTGTGAGGTGAGAAAGGCTGTCCGGCCGGGATGTTCTGGAACCATTGCATCCAGACATCACCCCCGACGGGTGGAGGGTTGGCCTGGAACGTCGGGTTCATGAGCGCCAGTTGCTGATACTCGGCAGTCATGTGACAGCTCATACAGGACGCCTGGGGATTGTCCACCGGACCATTGAGGCGCCCGTTCCATCCCAGGTGCGTCGGCGGCAGTTCCTTGGTATTGGCGTTGATTGCGGTCTGCTTCAACGCCGGGTTGATTTTGGTTTCGGTTGGCGTCGGGTTGGTGAACGCATGGCCGTTATCCTTGGGATCATTCCCCCACATGATCCCCACTGGCACCAGGTTGTCCCAATTCGCTTTACCGGTAATGGCGCCGTTGTATTGGAAAGTTCCGAAGAGCCAGCCGGTATCGCTTACCCGGGTGTCGCGCACAGCAATGTCCATCTGTATCAGCGCAACATCAGTCACGGCGCGGCTTGTCGAGGTGAACGTCTTGGCGGTGTAGGCCTTCCAGAGCAATGGATTGGCCAGGAACGGCACCGTACTGACGTCGATATCGGCAAACAGCGCCTTGCACACGACCGTGCCGTTGCCGAAGCCCTTGGGTTTGGAGGTGTAGCTCGGGTCGGGGTTCTGCGGGTCTTTCCAGACCTGGCCAATGGTGTAGGCCCCTATGTCATTGTAGATGCCCACCGCATAGGTCTGCCCACTGCCGGTTTGCGTGCTCGCCAACTGTTGGGGCTGGATCGGTGCCTCCTTGGTGAGCCCGTGAATACCCTCGCGGCCGTTGAGACCGTAATGCTGCCAAGGCATGTGATACCACTGACGAACCTTGTTCTTCTGCACATTCCAGCCAATCCCGGTATTGCCCTCCAGGCAGTACTTCTTCACCTCGTTCATATAGGGGCGCCAGGTTTCAAAGTCGTTGGAGAATGTCTTGGGGAGTTGCTTGAAGAACGCCGGCATCGAAGATGCACCCGGCGCCACGGTGGGATAGTTCTGGCTGAGTTGAAAAAGGGGGCCCGGATACACATCCTTTGGTGGTAAATAACCGAAGTCCGGAAAGGTTCCGGCATGGGCGCTGGTCAAGGCCATCATGCCTGCCAGGATCAGAAATACAGCGTTTTTTCCTTGGGGCTGGTTCATCCATATCTCCTTATAGGGAGGCGCCCTCTCATCGGCTTCCTGACCGATGCGCAGGACCTCCTTCTGTTTTCAGGCGGCGGCACGGTGCCAGGCCTGTCACGGTCCACTTTCAGTGATGCAAAGCACCTCCTTCGGCTCAAGCCGGGCACGCTCGGACCTGGCTCGGTTGCCGAATACAAGAGGTATCAGGGGGCGGTACGAGATTTCCCATGGCCAAGCGATCCACTTCGTGCCTCCTTGGCAATAAGCTCCCTTGCCCATAGGTGTAGATCATTTATTCGAAGCCGCCATCACGTAGCGGCATTTTCGAGGCCATTTGCCACAACACAAACCGTGGACGAAAAAAAACCCGCCGAAGCGGGTTTTTGGTCATGGATGCGATCAGTCGTCGCGGCCCATCAGGCCCAACAGTTGCAACAGGCTGACGAACAGGTTGTAGATCGATACATACAGGCTGATCGTCGCCATGATGTAGTTACGCTCGCCGCCATGGATGATGGCGCTGGTCTGGTACAGGATCATCAGTGCGGAGAACAGTACGACACCTGCACTGATCACCAATTGCAGGCCACTGATCTGGAAGAAGAAACTGACCAGCATCGCCCCCACCAGTACAAAGAACCCGGCGGTGAGGAAACCGCCCAGGAAGCTCATGTCCTTGCGGGAAATCAGCACGTAGGCCGACAGCCCACCGAATACCAGTGCGGTCATGGCAAAGGCCGAGCTGACCAGTTCGGCGCCGCCCTGCATCTTCAGGTAAAGGTTGAGGATCGGGCCGAGTATGAAGCCCATGAAGCCGGTCAGGGCGAACGCCGAGACCAGGCCCCAGCCCGAATCGCGAAGTTTGTTGGTCAGGAAGAAAAGCCCGTAGAAGCCGATCAGCACCACGAACACATTCGGGTAGCCGACATGCATCTGCTGGGCGACGTAGGCCATCACACCGCTGAAAGCGAGCGTGAGTGCCAGCAAGCCATAAGTGTTGCGCAGGACGCGGCTAACCTCTAGCTGCTCGGCCTGCACGCTGTTGTTCACTGCGTAATCCTGTTCGCGCATGGCGACACTCCTCCGGTTTGAAACATTCAGTGGCAAGGATCATAACAGACGCCCTGTAACAAGCTACGTGGAGAGTTTGACAGTGTGTTTCATTCGGGTATTATGGCGCCCGCAACGCAATACGGAGGTGTGGCCGAGTGGTTTAAGGCAACGGTCTTGAAAACCGTCGACTGTAACAGGTCCATGAGTTCGAATCCCATCGCCTCCGCCATATTTGTACGTTAGAGCCCTGATCATTCAGGGCTTTTTCGTGTCTGGCGTTCGGAAAACAGCTGTCGACTTCAGTGCTGGATTACTGCACATCGCAACCCCGGCCCCCACTCAAAGGAAAGAACAGTGACCAGCAAAACCATCGGCTCCCTCGTTGCGGCAATCCTGGGCATCGCCCTGCTCTGCGTATTCTTTGGCAGTTGGTACACGGTCGACGAAACCGAACGCGGCGTACTGCTGCGCAACGGCGCGCTGGTCGGAGTCGTGGAACCGGGATTGTCGTTCAAGACGCCCTTCATCGAGTCCGTGCGCCTGATCAGCGTACAAAGCCAGGTCACGTCCTATGACGACCTCCAGGCCTACAGCAAGGATCAACAGTCCGCCGAGCTCAAGGTGTCCGTGTCCTGGCACATTGCGCCAGCGGACGTGGCCAAGGTCTACAGCCAGTTCAAGGATATCGAAGGCATCCGCGACCGGATGATCAGCCGGCAGGTGCCGACCCAGGTAGAAAACGTGTTCGGCAGGTTCAATGCCGTGGCCGCCGTGCAGAACCGCGTCCAACTGGTCAACGATATCTCGAGCGCGATCAAATCCACCATCACCGGCCCGGTGATCATCGACAGCGTCCAGGTCGAGAACATCGATTTCAGTGACGCCTACGAGAAGGCGATCGAAGCGCGCATGGCGGCGGAAGTCCAGGTCAAGACCCGTGAACAACAGCTCGCCACCGAGCAGGTCCAGGCGCAGATCCGCGTGACCCAGGCCCAGGCGGAAGCCGACTCGCAGATCGCCCAGGCGAAGGCGGATGCGCTGGCCACCGAATTGCGCGGCAAGGCCGAAGCCGAGGCGATCAAGGCTCGGGCCCAGGCCCTGGCCAGCAACCAGAACCTGGTGGAACTGACCAAGGCCGAGCGCTGGAACGGGGTATTGCCGACCACCGTACTGCCCAATAGCACCCTGCCCTTCATCGACACCAAGTAATCCTGCGGCGCGGCCAGCCCTGGCCGCGCCTGCTTCCCCAGCGTCTCGAGCCATTCCCGCAGGGAACATCGCTCCATCCGTTAGCGCTACACTGGCCTGAGTGACGAACCCGCAGTCAACGTTAGCAGGGAGCTCAACGTGTCCCCAGGCAAAAACAGGCCAGCGCGCCAGCCAATCCACTGCATACAGCCTCAGCCTGTCGTTTCATCCCCTGAAAACCTCGCCCGCCCCGGGAACCCAGCGACTCCGTCGATCAACATCCCGGACAGGAGAACAGCGTGACCACGATTATCCAAAAATATAAGTGGCCTGCCTTGTTGGCTGTCGCACTGGCCGTTTTCTCGGCCTTGATATTCTTCCTGATCAAGTCCTATACCTACGACACCACGACCTACTTCGAGTCCCGTGATTTCATCCGGCAACTCAAGCAGTCCGACGCCAACTGGAACGTCAAGATTCTGAGGAAGAAGATCGGCGTCAATAACAATCTGTCCCTGGCCCCACCGTCGGAAGCGAGCAGTCGATGGGAACAACTGGAGCGTCTCAACAACGCCGGTCCCTTGGCCGCCCTTTGGAACTCCCGGCGCCAGGGTTATGTCGATGCGGTCAAGAACAAGACCCTGCTGGTGGAAGAGTTTGAACAGCACAATGCAAAGTTGCGTACGGCCCTGGATGCGTTGCCAACGGCCGAAGATGACATCCAGGCGTTGCTCAAGACGTTGGAAATCGGCAATGCAACAGAGCGCCTGACGGCGGCTTCCAATGTCCTTGAGCTGACATTGACGACACAGGAGTACGCTGCTTACGTCACGTCAGACAAAGCCAGGGAAGTAGATCGTCAACTCATCGGACTGGAAAGCTACATCCATCAACTGCCCGCCTCCTATCAACCTCCCCTTATCAAACTGACGCAGCACGTGCGGTCCATCATCGAGGAACAACCGATCGTCAATGATCTGCTTGACCGCATCAACGTCATTCCGGTGGCCCAGGAGCTGGACAACATCAATGAACTGTTGAACGAGACACAGCGCCGGACCGCCGCCACAGACCGCCAATACCATATCTACCTGGCCGTGTGCGCCAGCCTCATGGCGCTGCTGATGATCTACCTGGCCGTGCGACTGGTGCGCAGCAATGCCGTCATCAACCTGATCAACCACGCGTTGCAGTCGTCCAATGAACGGCTGGAGGAGCGGGTCGAGGAACGTACCCGCGAATTGATGGAGGCCGAGCGCGAACTGGTGGACGCGGCGCGAATGGCGGGCATGGCCGAGATTGCTACCAACGTCCTGCACAACGTCGGTAACGTGCTCAACAGCGTGAATATTTCCGCAGAACTGGTCACCCGTAAATTGAAAAACAGCAGGACATTGGGACTCGGAAAAGCGGTAACGATGATGAATGAACACGCCGAGGACCTGGGCCAGTTCATCACCCTCGATGAAAAGGGCAAGTTGCTTCCCCGCTACTTCAACGAGCTGGTCGACTCCATCGCTACCGAGCAAGCATTGCTGATTGATGAACTGGCGCAATTGACCAAGAGCGTCGACCACATCAAGGAAATTGTCACCACCCAACAATCCTATGCCGGGGCGGCCCGCCTGATCGAACCGCTCAATGTCAGCGACCTGTTCGAAGATGCGTTGCGCATGAACTCCGGTGCACTGAGCCGGCACCATGTCACTGTCATCAAGGACTATCAGGACGCGCCCATGATCATGGGCGATAAACACAGGTTGCTGCTGGTCCTGATCAACCTGATCAGCAATGCCAAATTCGCGATGTCCCATGTTTCCGAACCACGGGAGATGACCTTGGGCATACGGATCGTCGACCGCACAACGTTATGTCTCAGCGTCAAGGATCGTGGTGAAGGCATCGCCCCGGATAACCTGGCCCGCATCTTCAACCACGGGTTCACGACCCGTAAGGATGGTCATGGGTTCGGTTTGCACAGCTGTGCCTTGGCGGCGGTCGAGATGAGTGGTCGCCTCCATGTGCACAGCGATGGGCCTGGGCAAGGCGCCCTCTTCACGCTGGAGATTCCGTTGGAATTGGCGCGTCCTTGAAAAGCTTGGTGCAGGGCAAGCAATGGGTGGTGAATGTGTCGACGCCATCGCGAGCAGGCTCGCTCCCACAGGGGATTGGTGGTGATCGCGGATATTGGGTTCAAACCAGGCGATGTGGGAGCGAGCTTGCTCGCGATGACGGCGGCACACTCAGCATCGATGCAAGCTGCCCCACCGCCTTCGCGAGCAAGCTCGCTCCCACAAGGATTTCCCAGGGTTCACAGGCTCAGCGCCGTTACTTGACGTTCGCCTCCCGCACCTCACGGTTTCTCCTGGCCGGCAACGCCGCAGCGTAAGCCAGCGCTTCTTCACGCGAGGCGAAGGATCCCAACCGGTCAGCCTGGGTACAGACCCTCCATGGGCCGCTGTTTACGCTGAGAACGTCATAACCGTTGATGTGCATTTTCGTCAGCATTGCAGTACTCATCGCCACCTCCTGCGGTATCAACCAGGGTTACATCGCCTACCTTACACTCAGTTGCACCGGGGTGCCGACCGAACGTCGCAACCTCCATCAGTGAGAATCCGAGTCCCAGAACCAGTCCCACAGGCCGGGCAGGCGCACCGGCTGGCCACTTTCCTGGACCGTACGCGCCATGGCGGCCCGTTCCAGCGCCTGGCGATCGTCATAGAACGGCTTGGCGTCGGTCCTCACGCCTGTGGCCCTGGCGCTGTCGAGCAGGATCTGCAGGTACTCCCGTGCGTGTCGAGCGGTATAGCGATTGAGGTCGTGGAACGTCACCACCACCGGAATCACGCCATCGACTGCCGGCAATTGCCCGGCAGCGATGCGCTCGCGCACTTCGGAGAGCTGGCGGGTCAGGTTGATCCGCCGGCGCGGACTGACAGTGATCCCCCAGATCTTGCCGTCATTGGCGCTCAGGTCGGTGAGCAGCACGTGCATGCCATGCCGCTGGTAGGCCGCGAATGTGCGTCGGTCATAACTCCAGAACGGCGGCCTTAACAGGATCGGCGCCGCACCGGTGATGGCGGCGATGTCGGCGCTACCATCGACCAGCGACTGTTCCAGCTCCTCGGGGCTCAGCAAGCGGTGATTGGTGTGCCAATGGGTGGCCGTATGAAAACCCAGGATGTGGCCTTCGCTTTGCTCACGGTGCATCACCGAACGGCCGATATCGCTGTCGCCCGCGCGCGAGGCGCGGGTCTGGACGAAGAACACCGCTTTGATCCCGGGCTGCACCGGGTTGTGGGCAAGGGCATCCAATACGTCAAGGCTCGGGTTCCAGAAGGACGATGCGCTGGGCCCATCATCGAACGTCAGCAGGAAACGGATCGGGGGCTGTTCACGCAAGCGTTGCTCGGTTTGCGCAGTCAATTCGATGGGTGACCCGATGCACCCCGACAAACCGCTGGCGAGGACTGCAATGACCAGCGCCCTGGCGATGTTTTTCATGTTCTGCCTTTATGTAGTACCGCACCGCGACGCCTCTGCTCCCTGGCACAAGATGTTGAAGCCCACCTTGGAGAAGGTTAACCGGGTTTGGTTCCTTGCAGTGAGTACTGCTTCGCCTCGCTTGATGTAGACCGGAACGGGGGCCTGGACGATCTATTTCGACCGTCTGGAAATCCGATTGAATTTTCCGAACGCCTCCGCATCCATCCGTATAGGACTAATTAGGGAGGATTTATGGGCGGGCCATCGCTTTACATCATCGACTACATGCTCCATGGCGAGCCCAAGTCATTCATCATTCGAGCCGAAGTGATGAATAACTCCGAAGCTTGGCATTGGGCCAGTTGCGACGCGGGTGTCGGGCGTATACCCAAATTCGGCAGGGAGAAGGTCAAGCGGGTTACCAAACCCCTTGCGGAAAAATACGGCATCACCGACGTGCGCTGGCGAACGAGCGTCGCACCCACGTGGATCAAGGAGTCCGGCTGATTCGATAACCTTTACTCATTCGGCGCGCCGGCTCACCAGCCGGGCGCCGGATTCTTCGGCAAACCGGCAATAACTCAACTACGCTTAAACGACAGTACGATCCGTCTCCGGCGGGCTTTGTGCTGCCTATCAACCCTGAATGGAGGTGTGACATGTCCGAAAAAGAGTCCATCACCACCCTGCTCACCCTGCTGGAATCACGCCAGGCTCGCCTGACAGCGGCCTGCAAGGAAATCGCCGACTGGGTCGACCACAATGGCGGGCATCCGACCGCCATGCGCATCCGGGATCGCCTGAACGACATCGATAAAGACGTTCCGTCGATCCAGCACGCGCTGTCATCCCTCAAGCCCGCTGAGCGACCATTACCCAAATTCCGCTAGCACCTGGCCCGGAAGAACAAACGACCGGTGCTCGCGCTACCCCTTGCTGTGCTCCGGCGACGACGGGCCTTCCTTGATCCCTCGCGGCCCGGCCACGCCCCAGATGATCAAGCCCAGCACTGGCAGGATGATCAACAGCAGGGCCCAGCCCGCCTTGGTCCCAGCCGACTTGTCGCTGCGAAACACACTGACGATCACCCACAGGTCCACGAGCAACAGCAGCACTGCGACGGCGATCCAGAAATAACTGGCTAATTCAGACATGGCCCAATCCTCTTGACGGTCTATGGATTAGGCACAGGCACTCCGGGTCCGTTCAAAGAATATGCTGTCGGCAGGCCTATGAACCCTCGTTCAGATAACCGACCCATTGCTCATAGGCTTCATGCTGACGCCGCACAGCCTCATCCCAGGCCGCCCCGGTCATCTGATGGGCACAGATGAGCGTCATCATGTCCGATGTCGCCGCGTCGAGTTCCATCAGGAGCTCATGGGATTTGACTTTGAAATCTTCAACAGTCGTCATCTTTCCTCTCTCCCCACTGCCCGGGGTCGGCCGTCCACCCAACATGGATACCTTTTTTCGGATCTGATTCATTTTTGGCGATGGCCGGTCATGGATGCAGCCGGCACCAGGAATGCCAGCCAGAGGGGAATCAAGACACAAAATGAAGTTCAGTCTTTCCCATCGCGCTGCGGTCGGATGGGTATGAGCCGAGAATCCTGCTTGAGATTACCGATGACGTCAGGCTCGAATATTTCAGTTATATTTCATTTTAATGACAGTCACTGAACGAGCATGCCCATGAAAATCCGAGCGACCGTCATCTGCGAGGAAAATCGCCACATCTTGCTGGTGCGCAAACCCAACAGCCGTTGGGCCTTGCCGGGCGGTACCGTCGAACGCGGCGAAAGCCATGCCGACGCCGCGCTCAGGGAGCTCGCAGAAGAAACCGGATTGGGCGCCGAACACCTGCTGTACCTGATGCGCATCAGCGATGGCGACACCCTGCATCATGTATTCGAGGCTTCCGTCAGCGACACTGGGGCGGCCAGGCCACAGAACGAAATCAGCGATTGTCTCTGGTATCCGCTGGACACCATTGCGCAATTGCAGATGAAGAAAGGTACGCGGGAGATACTTGAGGCGTTCAGGCGGCGGTTGTGAGGCCACGGCACAGCTCGGTAGACTGATGCGCAAACAAAAAGGGTTGCATGAGATATCTCATGCAACCCTTTGTTTTATATGGTGCCCGAAGCCGGAATCGAACCGGCACGCCCTTACGAGCGGGGGATTTTAAGTCCCATGCGTCTACCAGTTTCGCCATTCGGGCGGTAGCGCGATCAAGCCTCGTGGAGTGGCGGATCTGAGGATCCGACAATGCCGAGGCTGTGCAGCAGAGGGACGAAATATATACATCCCTCCCCGACGAAGCAAGGTTGCCCATGTCCTTTTCAAGACAAAAGGCTTCATTGCTCCATAAAGTAAAAAGCTCTGTAAATCATAGATCTACAGAGCTTTTTAATAGTGGAGGCCGAAGTCGGAATCGAACCGGCGTAGGTGGATTTGCAATCCACTGCATAACCATTTTGCTATTCGGCCTCAAGACGCCTGATGCAATGAAGCCACATCAACCGTGTACCAACCTGATCGGAAGATAATTGCTTACTAAGCGCTATCTCCTTGAAAACATTAGGATTTTTTACGTCCCAATGCGTTCGATGGGCGCAATTATGTACTCATTTGCCAAAGCTGACAACCCCTTGATTTCAAAAAAAAATCGGTCGACGGCGGCCTCCCTGCTCGTCTCGTAAAGACTGGGCTGTGGGCTTGCTTCTGCCGGCTTGATGGCAATCCTCGAAAGACCTCCGGCATCGCCACGGGCTGCGGAGTCTTCATGCCGGAGTCGCGGCCCAGAGCCATTATGGGTAACATACCGGCCTTCCCCGCAGCCCTTCTGCGACCTGCCAAATAAGCCTTTTCCATGCCTTTTGAACTCAGCGTTGACCTCACCACCCTCGCCATTCTGACCGTTGTCGCGTTCCTGGCCGGTTTCATCGATGCCATTGCCGGGGGCGGCGGACTGCTGACCACTCCGGCGCTACTGACCGCCGGCCTGCCGCCGCACCTGGTGCTGGGGACCAACAAGCTCAGCGCGACCTTCGGTTCGGCTACGGCCAGTTTCACCTTCTACAAGCGCAAGCTGTTCGATCCGAGGCAGTGGACCCACGCATTGGTCGGCACGCTGGTGGGCGCCTTGAGCGGCGCCGTCGTCGCGCATTACCTGCCTGCCGAATGGCTGAACAAGATGCTGCCGGTGATCGTCTTTGCCTGTGGCCTGTACCTGTTGTTTGGCGGCACGCCCAAGGCGCCGCTGGACAGCGACGCACCGATCAAGAAGAAATGGCAATCGCCCCAGGGGTTTGCCCTGGGTTTCTATGACGGCGTGGCCGGTCCCGGCACGGGGGCGTTCTGGACCGTCAGCAGCCTGCTGCTCTACCCCATCGACCTGGTCAAGGCCAGCGGCGTGGCCCGCAGCATGAACTTCGTCAGCAACATTGCGGCGCTGGTGGTGTTCATGCTCTCGGGGCAAGTCGACTGGATCATCGGCCTGTGCATGGGCGTGTCGGTGATGATCGGCGCGTTCTTCGGGGCTCGCACCGCCATCAGCGGCGGCGCGAAGTTCATCCGGCCGGTGTTCATCACCGTGGTGTTGGGCCTGACCGTACGCCTAGCCTGGCAGCACTGGTTCAACGTGGCCTAAGCGCCGCGCCACGTAGAGATCGATCAGGTAGCGTGCGATGGAGCGCGAGGCCGGCAACGGTGGCAGGTCGTGGATGCTGAACCACTGGGCGTCCTCGATTTCATCTTCCTGGCACACGATGTCGCCACTGGCGTACTCGGCGTGGAAACCCAGCATCATCGAATGGGGGAACGGCCAGCACTGGCTGCCCATGTACTGGATGTTCTTCACCTCGATGCTGACTTCTTCGCGCACTTCGCGTATCAGGCAATCCTCGGCCGACTCGCCCGGCTCGGCAAACCCGGCCAGGGTGCTGTAGACCCCGGCGACGAAGCGCGGTGAACGGGCCAGCAGGACCTCATCGCCGCGGGTGATCAGCACGATCATGCTCGGTGAAAGCCGCGGGTAGTGCCGCAGGTCGCACACATCGCAATACATCGCCCGCTCCAGCGGAATCTGGCCCATGCGCTTGCCGCAACTTCCACAGAAGCGGTGCTCACGGGCCCAGGTGCCGATCTGCGCCGCATAGCCCAGCACCTTGAACAGCGTGTGATCGTCCTCGAGCATGAAGGCCCGCAGGCCTTTCCAGTTGCAGCCAGCAATCTCCTGTGAACTGTGCAGTTCCAGCAGGTAGACCGGCTCGCCATCCAGGTGGCCGATGCCATGTTCGGCGAGGACCGACAGGTCCTGGCGCTTGAGCCATTCGCGGGGAAACAGCGCGCCGTTGTCATCGAACAGGAAGCCTTCCGGGCTGCGGGCCACGGCCCAGCCGCCAGGAAGATCGGTATCGAGTACTGCGGTGGTCCAGCGTGAAATCATGGTCAGTCAATCCAGAAATTCGGGTTTCTGTTTGCTCATATGGGCGGCCATGGCCACGCGCAAATCGGTCGATTGCAACATGGCGGCGTTCCAGGTGGCGACGTATTCCAGCCCGTCGTCGATGCGGTGGTCGCGCATGTAGCTGATCATTTCCTTGGTGCCGGTGATGGCGATCGGCGACTTGGCGGCGATATCCCGGGCAATGCCCATCACGCCGTCGAGCAGGCTGGCGGTATCACTGTAGACGCGATTGACCAGGCCGATGCTCCGCGCTTCGTCGGCACCGAATGTGCGCCCCGTATAAGCGAGTTCACGCAGCATGCCGTCACCGATGATCCGGGGCAAGCGTTGCAATGTGCCAACATCGGCGGCCATGCCGATATCGATTTCCTTGATGGAGAACTGGGCATCCTCAGCGGCGTAGCGCATGTCGCAGGCGCTGATCAGGTCGATGGCACCGCCCAGGCAATAGCCCTGGATCGCTGCGAGTACCGGTTTGCGGCAGTTGTCCACGGCGTTGAACGAGGCTTGCAGTTGCAGGATCTTGCGCCGTAGCAGGCGTGCGTTGCGGCCGACGTCCTTGCCCAGCTCATTGGCCACACCGGCCAGCATCATCAGGTCGATGCCTGAGGAAAAATGCTTGCCGGCACCGCTCAGCACCACGACCCGCACTTCGTCGGTATCGTCGATCCACTGGAATATCTCGACGATCTCGCTCCAGAACGCAGCGTTCATCGCATTGATCTTGTCCGGGCGATTGATCTGCACATGGGCGATGTTGTCTGCAAGTTCAACGTTGAACGCTTGGTATTGCGACATGGCAGTGATCCTTTACCGGCTGAAAAGAGGCTTGAACTATAACAAGCGATTGCGACGGGTCGTAGGCAGTGCATCGGCCAAAAGCAGGACCTGGCAGTCATACAGGCAAGGATTAAGATAGATGTATCTGTGGCGAGGGGATTTATCCCCGTTGGGTCGCAAAGCGGCCCCAAAAGTAATTCAGTCGACACAAAATCGGGATGACTGAAAAGAGGGCCGCTTCGCAGCCCAGCGGGGCGGTGCGACGTTTCGCTAAATCCCCTCGCCACAAAAGCTCTTCCAGCGATTTATTCATTCGCCTCCATCTGCCCATCCCATCCCCCACCCAACGCTGCAATCAACTGCACGCTGGCGATCAACCGGCTCTGCTGCAGGCTCAACACGCTGCGCTCGTTGCTCAGGGCGGTGGCCTGGACGGTCACCACGTCGAGGTAGGCAATCAGCCCGGCCTTGTACTGGTTCTGGGTCAGGCGCAAGGATTCGCGCGCGGCGTCGAGGGCTTCCTGGCGCACGCGGGCTTCGTCTTCCAGCACCTTGAGCTGGATCATGTAGTTTTCCACCTCGCGGAACCCGTCGAGCACGGTCTGGCGATAGGTGGCGACGGTCTGGTCGTAGGCCGCGACGCTGCGGTCGACTTCCGCTGAACGCTGGCCGCCGTCGAATAGCGTCATGGCCAGTTGCGGCCCCACCGACCAGAAGCGATTCGGCACGCTGATCCAGTTGTCGTAGGTACTGCTGCTGTAGCCGCCACTCAGGCTCAGGGTCAGGTCCGGGTAATAAGCCGCCTTGGCCACGCCGATATTGGCGTTGGCGGCCATCACCGAGCGCTCCGCCGAGGCGATGTCCGGCCGGCGTTCGAGCAACTGCGACGGCAGCGCCACCGGGATCTGCGGCAATGACGGGATGTCCTGGGTTTCCGCCAGGTTGAACTCAGCCGGGGGCAAGCCCATCAGCACGGCGATGGCGTTTTCGAACTGGGCCCGTTGCCAGATCAGGTCGATCAGGTCGCCCTGGGTGGTCTTGAGCTGGTTTTGCGCCTGGGCCACTGCGTCCTTGCCGGACACCCCGGCGCGATACTGGTTTTCGGTCATCTTCAGCGAACGCTGATAGTTCTCCAGGGTGGCCTGCAGCAGACGTTTCTGTTGGTCGATCACGCGCAATTGCAGGTAATTCTGCACCAGCTCCGATTGCTGGCTCAGGCGCATGGCGGCCAGGTCGGCGAAACTGGCCTGGGCACTGGCTTCATTGGCCTCCAGGGTGCGCCGCAGCTTGCCCCAGACGTCAGCTTCCCAACTGACGCCGGCCTGGGCGCTGTAGGTGTCGCGGATACCGCTGGCCGAACTGCTCAGGCTTGAACTGCTGCTGCCGGTGCCCTGGCTGGAGCGGTTCTTGCCGACGGTCAGGTCCACCGAGGGGAAGAATGCGCCCCGGGCACTGCGCGCCAAGGCCTGGGCCTGACGGTACTGGGCTTCGGCCTGGGCCACGGTCTGGTTGGAGGTGTTGAGCTTTTCCACCAGGCCATTGAGCTGCGCGTCCCCGTACAGCTCCCACCAGGCACCACGGGCCAGGGCGTCGCTGGGATTGGCCTGGCGCCAGCCCTGGGCCTCCTTGTACTGCGCCGGTGCGGTGGCCTGCGGACGTTGGTAATCCGGGCCGATGGCACAGGCGCTGAGCATCGCCACGCACAGCGCCAGGCTCAGCGCCCGCGAGCCACGGGCAGTCGCCAGCGGCGCGACTAGATTGAAGAACGAACGGTCGGTCATAGCGGAGTTTCCAGGGCAGCATCAGTGCGCACGCCGCGCCAGCGGTTGAAGCGATGGCGCAGCTTGTCGAGATAGAGGTAAACCACCGGCGTGGTGTAAAGCGTCAGGACCTGGCTGAACACCAGCCCGCCGATGATGGTCAGGCCCAGCGGCTGGCGCATCTCCGAACCTTCGGCGCCGCCGATCAACAGGGGCACGGCACCGAGGATGGCCGCCAGGGTGGTCATCAGGATCGGCCGCAAACGCAACAGGCAGGCGCTGCGGATCGATTCCAGCGGAGCCTGCCCACTGCGTTCCAACTGCAACGCCAGGTCGATCATCAGGATCGCGTTTTTCTTCACCACGCCAATCAGCAGAAACAGCCCCAGCAGGGAAATCAAGCTGAACTCCCCGCCCAGCACGTAGATCGACAGCAACGCACCGACCCCGGCCGATGGCAAGGTGGAGAGGATGGTCAGCGGGTGAATGTAGCTTTCGTACAGCACACCCAGTACCAGGTACACCGCCAGCAGCGCCCCGAGAATCATGAACGGCTGGCTCTTCTGGGTCGCCGCGAAGGCATCGGCGGTGCCGGCCATTTTCACGATCACATCCTCGGGCATGCCGAGCTTGGCAATGGCCCGCTCGATGGCCGCAGTGCCCTGCTCCACCGTCACCCCTTCGGCCATGTCGAAGGAAATGCTCTCGGAAGCGAACTGACCTTCATGGCTGACCCGATCGTCCTCCAGGCTGTTCTCGTAATGAGCGATGGTCGACAACGGCACCCGCGCGCCGTTGGCGGTGATCACCTGCACCTGCTCCAGGGTGTTCGGGTCCCGGGCGTATTTGGGATTGACCTCCATCACCACCTGATACTGGTTCAGGCTGTCGTAGATGGTCGAGATCTGGCGCTGGCTGTAGGCGTTGTTCAGCACGGCGGTGACCATGTTCATGTCGATGCCCAGGCGCTTGGCCTGGTCGCGGTCCACCACCAGCGTTACCTGCTGTGCCCCGCCGCCGTCCCGGGCATCGATGGCGGTCAGCTCCGGCAAGGCCCTGAAGGCGGCCACGAGCTTGGGGTACCACTCGCGCAGGGACGCCAGGTCGGCGCTTTGCAGGATGTAGGAATATTGCGAGGTGGTCTGCTCGCGGCCGCCGCCGAACTGCAGGTCCTGGTCGGCCATCAGCATCAGTTGGGCGCCGGGCACCTTGGGCATTTCCTTGCGCAAGCGCTCGATGACTTTCTGCGCGGAAATGGACCGCTCCTTGATCGGCTTGAGGCGCACCAGCATGAACGCATTGTTGGTGCCGTTGTTGCCGCCGATGAAGCCCGCCACGCTCTGCACTGCGTCATCCTTGAGCACGGCACGGCGAAAGATCTCCATCTTCGGCTGCATCACGTTGAACGACAGACCATCGTCGCCGCGCACGAAACCGATCAACTGGCCGGTGTCCTGCTGCGGCATGAAGGTTTTCGGCACCACCACATACAGGGCGACGTTGACCCCAATGGTCACCAGCAGGCTCAGCAAGGTCAGGCGTCGATGACGCAATACCCAGTCCAGGCTGCTGGCATAACCGCAGACCATCCACTCGTTGAGACGCCGGCTCTCACGCTGCAAACGGTTTTCCTGTCCGGGTACATGGGGCTTGAGCCAGCGCGAGCAGAGCATCGGCGTAAGCGTCAGGGACACCACCAGCGAGACCACGATGGCCGCCGCCAGGGTGATGGAAAACTCGCGAAACAGGCTCTCGATGATGCCGCCCATGAACAGGATCGACAGGAACACCGCCACCAGCGAGGCGTTCATCGACAACAAGGTGAAGCCCACCTCCCTGGCGCCGAGGTATGCGGCCTTCATCGGCGGGACACCTTCGTCGATGTGCCGGGAAATGTTCTCCAGCACGACGATCGCGTCGTCCACCACCAAGCCGGTGGCGAGGATCAACGCCATCAACGACAGGTTGTTCAGGGAGAAACCGTAGAGGTACATCACCGCGAACGTGCCCACCAGCGACACCGGCACCGCCAGGGTCGGAATCAGCGAGGCGCGGAAATTGCCGAGGAACAGGAACACCACCAGCACCACCAGGGCCACGGCGATCAGCAGGGTCATTTCCGCTTCGTGCAGGGTGGCCTTGATCACCGGGGAACGGTCCATGGCCAGGTTCAGCTTGACGCTGGCCGGCAGCACCGCCTGCAACGCCGGCAGTTGCGCCTTGATTTCGTTGACTGTCTCGATGATGTTGGCGCCGGCCTGGCGGTTGATCACCAGCAGCACGGCGGCATCGTTGTTGAAGAAACCACTGTTGTAGCGGTCCTCGACACTGTCGGCGACCTTCGCCACGTCCTTGAGGCGCAGCACCGAGCCGTCCTGGTAACGGATGATCAGGGTTTCGTAGTCCTTGGCCTTCTCCAACTGGTCGTTGGCCTGGACCTGCCACATCCGCCGGTCGTCCTCGACCGACCCCTTGGGTCGACGCACGTTGCTGTTGGCGATCGCCGTGCGCACGTCATCCAGCGCCACGCCGTACTGGTTGAGCAACTGTGGTTCCAGTTCGACGCGGACCGCCGGCAGTGAACTGCCGCCGATCTGCACTTCGCCGACACCGGACACCTGGGACAGGCTCTGGGACAGGATGGTGGAGGCCAGGTCGTAGAGCTGGCCTTTTTCCAGTACGTCCGAGGTCAGCGACAGCACCATGATCGGTGCCTGGGACGGGTTGACCTTCTTGTAGGTCGGCATACTGCGCATGCCGCTGGGCAGCAGGTTGCGCGAGGCATTGATGGCCGCCTGCACTTCCCGCGCCGCGCCGTTGATGTCGCGGTCCAGGTCGAACTGCAGGATCACCCGGGTCGAGCCCTGGCTGGAGCGACTGCTCATGGTATTGACCCCGGCGATGGCGCCGAAGGATCGCTCCAGAGGCGTCGCCACCGTCGAAGCCATCACCTCCGGGCTGGCCCCGGGCAGGTTGGCCTGGACCACGATCACCGGGAAATCCATCTGCGGCAACGGCGAAACCGGCAACAGGCCGAAGCACACACCGCCGAGCAGCATGATCGCGAAGCTCAGCAGCATAGTGGCGACGGGGCGCTTGATGAATGGGCCGGAGAGGTTCATGGGGGGCAACTCCAAGCGGTTAGCTTCAAGCTGCAAGCGCTTTTGTGGCGAGGGGATTTATCCCCGTTTGAGTGCGTAGCGCTCACAAAACAGTCTGCTGCGCAGCCTGACGGGGCGGTGCGACGTTTCGCTAAATCCCCTCGCCACAAAAAGCGGCCCTGCGCCGGGCCCACGGAGGGGGCAGCTTTGCGGCCCCTCATGCCCGCACCTCTTTCCCATCAGCCTTGGCAAACCGCCGCCCGAGGCGATCGAAATACAGGTAGATCACCGGCGTGGTAAACAGCGTCAGCACCTGGCTCACCAACAACCCGCCCACCATCACCAGCCCCAGGGGCTGGCGCAGTTCCGCGCCGGAGCCGGTGGCGAGCATCAGCGGTACCGCGCCGAACAGGGCCGCCAGGGTGGTCATCAGGATCGGCCGGAAGCGCAGCAAGGCGGCTTGATAGATCGCCGTCTGCGGATCGACACCCTGGTTGCGCTCGGCGTCGAGGGCGAAGTCGATCATCATGATCGCGTTCTTCTTGACGATGCCGATCAGCAGGATGATGCCGATGATCGCGATCATGCCCAGGTCGTTGCCGCTGAGGATCAACGCCAGCAAGGCGCCGATGGCCGCCGATGGCAAGGTCGAGAGGATCGTGATCGGGTGGATGTAACTCTCGTACAACACGCCCAGCACGATGTACATGGTCACCACCGCCGCCAGGATCAGCAGCAAGGTGCTCGACAACGAAGCCTGGAACGCCTGGGCCGCGCCCTGGAACTCGGTCTGCACGCCCACCGGCATGCCGATATCGCGCTGGACCTTCTCGATCACATCCACGGCATGCCCGAGGGCCACGCCCGGTGCGAGGTTGAACGACATCATCACCGCCGGGAACTGGCCGATGTGGGCAATCGCCAATTGGGCCTGACGCTCCTCGACCCGGGCCAGGCTCGACAAGCGCACCTGTCCGCCGTCGGTGGTCTTGACGTGAATCTGATCCAGGGCCTGGGGGCCGATCTTTTCCCCGGACTGGGCTTGCAACACCACACGGTACTGGCTGGCCTGGGTGTAGATGGTGGAAATCTGCCGCTGGCCAAAGGCGTCATACAGCGCATCGGTGATGTTCGACACCGACACGCCCAGGCGCGAAGCCGCGTCGCGGTCGATCACCAGGTAGACCTGCAGGCCCTTGTCCTGCAAGTCGCTGGCGACGTCGGTCAGTTCCGGCTGACGGGCCAGGGCTTCCACCAGGCGACCGCTCCACAGGGTGAGCAATTCAGCGTCCGGCGAGGACAGGCTGAACTGGTACTGGGTACGGCTGACCCGATCCTCGATGGTCAGGTCCTGCACCGGCTGCATGAACAGGCGAATGCCCACCAATCGATCCAGTTGCGGTTGCAAGCGGGCAATGATCGCGCTGGCGCTATCATCCCGCTCGCTGTGGGGCTTGAGGTTGATCAACAGGCGCCCGCTGTTGAGCGTAGCGTTGTCGCCGTCCACGCCAATGTACGAAGACAGACTCTCCACGGCCGGGTCGGCGAGGATCACCTTGGCCAGTTCTTGCTGGCGTTCGCTCATGGCGGCGAAGGAAATCGACTGCGGCGCTTCGGAAATGCCCTGGATCACCCCGGTGTCCTGTACCGGGAAGAACCCCTTGGGCACGGCCAGGTACAGCACCACCGTGAGCACCAGGCTGCCCACCGCCACCAGCAGGGTCAGCGGCTGATGCTTGAGCACCCATTGCAGCTTGCGACCATAGGCGGCGATCAGCCAGTCGATCCACGCCCCGCTGGCACGGTAGAAGCGCCCCTGTTCATCCGCCTTGGGCTCACGCTTGAGCAGGCGCGCGCACATCATCGGCGTCAGGGTCAGGGAAACCACCAGGGAAATCAGGATCGCCACCGCAAGCGTGATGGCGAACTCACGGAACAACCGCCCCACTACGTCAGCCATGAACAACAGCGGGATCAATACGGCAATCAGCGACAGCGTCAGGGACACCAGGGTGAAGCCGATCTGCTTGGCGCCCTTGAGCGCGGCCTGCAACGGGCTGTCGCCCTCCTCTATGTAGCGGGCGATGTTCTCCAGCATGACGATGGCATCGTCCACCACAAAACCGGTGGCGATGGTCAGGGCCATCAACGTCAGGTTGTTGATGGAGAACCCCGCCAGGTACATCACACCGAACGTACCGATCAGTGACAGCGGCACGGCCACCGAGGGGATGATGGTAGCGCTGACACGGCGCAGGAACAGGAACGTCACCATGACCACCAGGGCAATGGCGATCAGCAATTCATGCTGCACGTCGGTGACCGAGGCGCGGATGGTCTGGGTGCGGTCGGTGAGCACGGTAACGTCCAGGCCGGCCGGCAGGTTGTCGGTGATGCTCGGCAGCAGCGCCTTGATCCGGTCCACCACCTCGATGACGTTGGCTCCCGGCTGGCGCTGGATGTTCAACAGCACGGCCTGGTTTTCGTTGGCCCAGGCAGCCAGGCGCTCGTTCTCGGCGCCGTCGACGATCTGCGCGACGTCCTTGAGCCGTAACGGTGCGCCGTTGGCGTAGGCCAGGATCAGCTCGGCGTAGTCCTTGGGCGAGGTCAACTGATCGTTGGCATCGAGCATCGACACCCGGGTCGCCCCGTCGAAGTTGCCCTTGGGCTGGTTGACGTTGGACGCGCCGATCAGGGTGCGCACGTCCGCCAGGTTGAGGCCGCTGGCCGCCAGGGCTTCGGGGTTGACCTTGATCCGCACCGCCTGGCGCTGGCCGCCGGCGATGGTGACCATGCCGACCCCGCTGATCTGGGCAATCTTCTGCGCCATGCGGGTGTCCACCAGATCGTTGAGCTTGGGCAGCAGCATGGTCTTGGAGGTGATCGCCAAGGTCAGCACCGGGGTGTCGGCCGGGTTGACCTTGTTGTACACCGGCGGCGCCGGCAGATCGCTCGGCAACAGGTTGGTGGCCGCGTTGATCGCCGCCTGCACCTGCTGCTCGGCGACATCCATGTTGATTTCGAGGTTGAAGCGCAGGGTAATCACCGAGGCGCCACCGGAGCTGGTGGACGCCATCTGCGTCAGGCCCGGCATCTGCCCGAACTGCCGCTCCAGGGGCGCGGTCACGGCGCTGGTCATCACATCGGGGCTCGCGCCGGGGTACAGGGTCATGACACGGATAGTCGGGTAATCGACCTGGGGCAATGCCGACACCGGCAGCAACCGGTAGGCGATCAGGCCGGCCAGGACAATGGCCAGCATGCTCAGCGTGGTCGCTACCGGGCGAAGGATGAACAGCCGCGAGAGGTTCATGCGCCGCCCTTTTTCGCCTTGTCGGCCACGGCCGGTTCAGCCGGCGCCGCGGCGGACTTGCCCTGCAGGTGTTCGGTCGGCGTGGTGGGCACGTCCTGGCTGTCGTTGACCACCTCCACTTCGCTGCCTTCCTTCAGGCGGTCGGTGCCTTCGAGCACCACCCGGTCGCCGACGGCCAGGCCTTCGGTGACCACGGTGTTTTCACCGTCACTGGCACCGACCTTGAGCTTCTTGATGGTGACCTTCTTGTCGCCCTCCAGGGCATAGACGAAGGTGCCGTTGGTGCCGAACTGAATGGCGGCGGTCGGTGCCAGGACCACGCCCTTGAGCGTGTCGGCCAACAGATGCACGTTGACGAACTGATTGGGAAACAGCGACTGCTCGCGGTTATCGTAGCGGGCCTTGAATTTCAGGGTGCCGGTGGTGATATCGATCTGGTTGTCCAGGCTTTGCAGCACACCGCTGGCCTGGAGCTTCACATCGCCACGGTCCCAGGCTTCGACGGGCAGCTTCGCGCCGCTGCGGTAGCGGGCGAGTACCGTGTCGAGGTTGTTTTCCGGCAGGGTGAACACGACGTTGATGGGCTGGGTCTGGGTAATGACCGCCAGGGCCGTGGTGTCATTGGCCGCCACCAGGTTGCCGATGTCCAGTTGCCGTAGGCCGACACGTCCGGAGATCGGCGCACGGATCTTGGTGAATTCAAGGTTGAGCCTGGCGTCGTTGACCGCCGCCTGGTTGGTCTTGACCGTGCCCTGATACTGCCCCACCAGCGCGGCAGCGGTGTCGAGGGTCTGCTTGGCGATGCTGTCCTCGGCATACAGGCCGCGATAACGCTCAAGGTCGACCTGGGCGTTCTTCAACTGGGCCTGGTTCTGCAGCAAGGTGCCCTCGGCCTGCAGCAAGGCGTTCTGGTAGGGCCGCGGGTCGATCTCGGCCAGCAGGTCCCCGGTCTTCACCATCTGCCCTTCTTCGAAGGCAATCTTGACCAGCTCACCACCCACCCGGCTGCGCACGTTGATGGTGTTGAGCGCGGTGACCGTGCCCAGCGCCTTGTAATACAACGGGAAATCCCCGGTGACGGCCGGTGCCACCCGCACCGGGATCGGCCCCGTCGCGCCGCCAAACCCGGGCCGCATGCCGCCCGAACGCCCCATGTGCCCAGCGGCGGCTTTCTGCCCGGTGGTGGACTTGTGATCCGCACCGGCCGGCCAGAACTTCCAGGCCAGCACCGCGACGACCAATACGATGAACAGGCTGAACAGCCAGCGACGGGAATTGCGGGGAGCAGAGGATTGCATGGAGTGATCAACCATTGGGCGCGTGGGCATCTTTTATGGAAGGCTGAACGATAAGCACTGGCGGGTATTTAGCAAAGCGCCTTTACCGGCAATTTACCTTGGGCTTACGTATCGCGTTGCAGGCTAAGCGTTTGAACTACAAATGAAAACGGCCTGGACAGGGCCAGGCCGTTAACAATTGTAATAAATACGCTGTTCAGGGCACTTATTTCAGTACAGCAAGTGCAGCGTCGTAGTTCGGCTCTTCGGCGATTTCCTTGACCAGTTCGCTGTGCAGCACCTTGTCGTTTTCGTCCAGCACGACCACGGCACGGGCGGTCAGACCCTTCAGCGGGCCATCAGCGATGGCCACGCCGTAGTTCTGGATGAACTCGGCGCCGCGCAGGGTGGACAGGTTCTGAACATTTTCCAGGCCTTCGGCACCGCAGAAACGCGCCTGGGCGAACGGCAGGTCGGCGGAGATGCACAGCACGACAGTGTTGTTCAGCTCGTTGGCCTGGGCATTGAATTTACGCACGGAAGTGGCGCAGGTCGGGGTGTCGACGCTTGGAAAGATGTTCAGCACCTTGCGCTTGCCGGCGAAATCCTTCAGGGAAACGTCCGACAGATTGCCGGCAACCAGGGAAAAGGCTGGCGCCGTGGAACCGGCTTGCGGCAACTGCCCATTGACTTGAACCGGGTTGCCTTTGAGGGTGACTTGAGCCATGAACGGTTTCCTTCTGACGTGTTTGAAAAAGGTCGAGGCCGGAGTTAACCATGAAATGCCGCCGCGACCTATGGCTGGACATAAAAAGTCATGGCTCGGAGGCCGCTACTTGCCCTTGAGTTTCAGGAACGACTGGTGCAGGTCCGCCGCCCAGTCATCGATGACGCCTTTGACATCATCAGGTTTCATCACCTGGGACTCGTTGGACAATGGCTTGCCCATGCCCTTGCGCACTACCTGGGCGATCACCGCGTTGGTGCCACCGTCGAGGAACACCGCCTCGGTGCCCAGCGTGGTTTCCTGGTCGCGAATACCGCTGGCAGTACTGACGGCGGCCGCCACCAGCGCAATCGGCACCACCTCATAAGGCTTCAACCCCTCGGTCTTGCTGCCAACGGCGGTGATGGCCGCACGCATCACCAGTACGCCCGGCCCCGGAGCGCTCGCCAGCGGCAAGGACTTGCCCGCCTCGCGCCTGAGCGCCTGGTCGTAATACGCGGTGATGCCGGACAAGGTGGCCTGGGGAATTTTCACCGTCGGCTGCGGCTTGGGATAAAACTGCGTCGGCTCGATATAGATCTGGGTGTACCTGCCCGGCTCGAGCTTCGGATCGACCCAACGCATCACCTCGGCCCCCGAGGGCGATTTTTCTTCCTTGAGCCGGCTGTAATCCCCCAGGAACCCGGAGTACTCATCGGGCTGAGTGACTTTGCTGGAGCACCCCGCCAAGGCGAGCGAGACGATGCATGCGGTGCCGATCATTGACGCGAGTTTCATGCTGCCACTCCTGTAAGCCACACGAGACGGGCCGGGACTACAGGTATAGCCAATGGACAATTTCTTGCCCACTCCAACATGAAAGTAACCTGCCCGATAGAAGGGAAGCCGCCTCTTCGTCGGTTGGGAACATCCTGAAAATGTGATGAGCGGCGGGTTTTATGTCCATCACCTGTCAGACCTGACAGTAGTCAATGCCGCCTCAGAGAGGTTTGATAAAACCCATCGCTGAGACGAGACGGTTCGTGATAACGGGAGCACATGACATGACCAGCCAGAACACCGACAACGAGCTCCTGGACATCGAACGGGTCCATATTCCGGGAATGATACCGGTTGAGCATCCCGCGAATCCGCACGGCGGCCTACCGCTCAACCTCCTCACCGGTGGCCTCCTTCCAATCGTGATTGATCCTTGGACGGAACAACACGCGAACGATAATGCCCGCATCCTGCTGGGTGACTCCGACATCCCCGTCTTGAACAAGACCATTCAACCAGGTGAAGAAAACGACCCCTTCACTCTCCACCTGCCAGGCGACCTGCTGAGCAATGGCATCAACAAGATTCGCCTGAGTGTGCTGCGTATCGGTCAAACGGTGCCCCAGACATCGCTGCCATTGGTCGTGCTGTTTCATCGGCCACGTCCTGGCGGCGAAGTTTCCGGTCCCGGTGATAACCCGAACCTGACCCTGACCCTGCCCGCAGATGTCATCGCCAACGGCGTGGACGCGGCAATGGCCGCCCAGGGGGTATTACTGAAAATAAGCTACCCCTACATGCGCGAGAAAGACGTCATCACCCTGGATCGCGACAGCCAGGAAACACTGCGCACCGTAACAGCCTTCGAGGCCAGCAACGGCAACGTGGAAATGATCCTGAGGACAGCGGACTTCTGGCAGGACAATCCCAGGTTCGCCTTGCGGTACAGAGTGACCGATCTGCTGGGCAATATCAGCGGCCCGCAAGCCATATGGTCACGGACCACCTATATCGACGTGCATGTGCGCCAACCGGCACTGGACCTGAGGAAGCCCAAGGTACTGGAAGCCAGGGAGCTGAACGGCGAGCGGCTGAACTTCGAGAACGATTTCTACTACGCCGACTTCGCCACCGTCGAAGTCAGCTATACCGGCTCTGCCCAAGGGCAACAGGTCAAGGTCTACTGGATCGGACGTAATTCGACTTGGGGCAGCGAAATCCAGACCGTCACCCAGGCCGGACAGACCCTGAGGTTCCTGGTTCCCAGGAACGAAGTGGTCGATTGCATCGGCACCGGAGCAGCGGTCGGGTATACCGTCAGGCTGCCAGGCACCGCTACGGATATACCCTCACCGAACTTGAACATCACTGTCACTGCGCAAAAACACCGGTTGCCGGAGCCGACGCTCGATGCCAGCAAGACCAATCTGCGGGTTTACCACCCGCTGTTTTCCACGCCCCATAGCGCAAGAATGGCGCTGTTCGGCGTGACTACCCGCTATGGCGAGGAAATCCCCATCATGCCGAACGTCAGCCAGACCGATCTGCGGGTGGATCCCGCCTGGATCAGGGAGAACCAGGGACGTCTTATCATGATCAATTGGACCCTCAGAGAAACCGGAGCCGGCACGCCACTGATTTTTTCCTGGTTTCTGAGGCTGATTGCCTGACCCCGCCGTTTAACCCAGCGTTCGACTGAACTGCAACTCACACCGCAGGAGCACTCATCATGCTTAAATTCATAAGCATGCTGTTCGTTACATTGATTGTCGGCTGTGTAGCGGTGACGACAACGCCGCCTGATGTCATCACCGTCAGGGGCGCCCAGGTACTCGACGGCCCCGGCACCGCCGACTTCCTGAACACCCTTTACAATCGAGAGTTTCCCAACTGCAACGGTTCCGACTCTCAACCGGCCTTTCTCTGTGCGGGGGTGACCCTCAGAGTAACGGTAAAAGATCCCGAGGAGGTCTACAAAGTCTGGGATCCCAGCCCAGCTTCAATAACAAATGGTGGTGTGTCTTTTTCCTATCTGCGGGCAGATGCCAATTTCGGCAGGCTGGCATGGGGTCACGGCAACGGCTATATCCTGTACCCCATCTTCGGCGCACCGGCTGACAAGATTGACCTGGACTATTTGTGCTCATATCCAATGGATGGATGGACCTGGTACCGAACGCCACCATGCGGTCCATCCTGGGACTATCCCGCCTATAGCAGACTTTGCCACATCGCTGGGGTGACCACTGCTGCGCAATGGCTGGGTGTATGGACACTCCCCGGGGGGAACCCGAACCTTCGCCAATGCGGATTCGACGTCGCTGATGAGCGCAACCATCTGGCCGGCCCCGCGTTCCACAACTCATTGTTGGCCAAGGCCTTGGTGGGCCCTTCCGGATTCAACGAACACAACGAAATCGTCATCAAAACCTGGACGCCGGGACGTCCCAATACGTTCCCCCTCATGGCTTTCTTCTTCATTGCGGGAGGCGACAATGCGGGATTGGCCGAGGCCCAGTACAACCAGCGCGACTTCTATAACTCGACCAATCCGAAGATCGTGGTACCGATCATTCGCTTGACCCCCGCCAACAGCGCCAGCGCAAAGGCAACCTTCACTTATAACGCGGCAGATCAGGTGGTGACACCCTGAAGGCCCCGGTACCATGACACCTGACGCCAAGATGAGCGTTACAGTTGATGTTCCTCTGGCATCCGCCCCTGAACAATTGGAGACTCCAGGCAGGCCTGCCCGTCGACCCAGGCCATTGCCCGAGGACATCCAATGCGCACCATCGGCCTTATCGGCGGCATGAGCTGGGAATCCAGCGCCGAATACTATCGCTTGATCAACCAGCAGGTACGGGACCGGCTCGGGCCGTTGCGCTCGGCGCAGCTGCTGATGCACAGCGTCGACTTCGGCCCGGTGGAGCAGGCTCAGCACGCCGGGCGTTGGGACGACGCCGCCGCGATCCTGGTGGATGCCGCACAACGCCTTCAAGCCGGCGGTGCAGAGTGTGTGGTGCTGTGTACCAACACCATGCACAAGGTGGCGGCGCAGATCCAGTCGGCCATCTCGATTCCATTCCTGCACATTGCCGACCCCACCGGCCAGGCCGCCCTCGAAGCGGACACCCTGACGGTCGGCCTGTTGGGGACCGCGTTCACCATGGAGCAGGATTTCCTCAAGGAGCGGCTCAGTGCCCAAGGGCTGAGCGTCCTGGTACCCGAAGCAGAAGAGCGCCAGGCGGTGCATCGCATCATCTATGACGAACTCTGCGTGGGCGTGATCAACCCCGCGTCGCGCCAGGCCTACCAGCAGGTCATCGAGTCCCTGGCCCGCCGCGGTGCCCAGGCGATCATCCTGGGTTGCACGGAAATCGGCCTGCTGATCAAACCCGAACACAGCCCCCTGCCCCTGCTGGACACCACCCACCTGCACGCACGGGCGGCAGTGGCGTTTGCCTTGGGGGACTAGCGGAGAATCATTCTCCGAGACAGTGAATGTCCAGACGCCATCGCGAGCAGGCTCGCTCCCACACTTTGCTCGGGCGTTCACAGGTTCGATGTACGCCGCAAGTCCCCTGTGGGAGCGAGCCTGCTCGCGATAGCGTTGGGTCAGCTTGCGATGATGTTGACTGTGCCACCGTATTCGCGGGCAAGCCCGCTCCCACACTTGATCTGCGCCAGGCCGGATGGCCGCACCAGTCCCAACCTCTCAGTGCCCCCCCGATCAACCATCAATCACGTGCCAACGCATTGATCGGGTCTAGCCGCGCCGCGTTGCGGGCAGGTACGAAGCCGAACAGGATGCCGATGAGTGTCGAGCAGACGACCGCGGTGATGATCGACCCCATCGAAAACACCATCTGCCATTCCTTGACGAAGATCGAAAAGACGTAGCCGATGCTGAACGACAAGCCGATGCCGATCATGCCCCCCAGCAGGCAGACCATCACCGCTTCCACCAGGAACTGCTGGCGGATATCGGACTGACGGGCGCCGACAGCCATGCGAATACCGATCTCACGGGTTCGCTCGGTCACCGAGACCAGCATGATGTTCATCACACCAATCCCCCCCACCACCAGCGAAATGATCGCAATGAGCGAGAGCAGCAACGCCAGCGACTGGCTGGTCTTCTGCACCGTCTGCATCACGCTGTCGAGGTTGTAGGTGAAGAAGTCCTTGATGCCGTGGCGCTGCTCAAGCAGCTTGACCACGTTGTCTTCCACCAGCTTGCTCGGCTGGCCGTCCTTGATCCGGACCGTGATGCTGTCCAGGAAGCGCTGGCCCAGCAAGCGTCCCGCCGCCGTTTCATAGGGCATCCAGATGTTCAGGTTCTTGCTGGTGTTGAAGACGCTCTTGCGGTCCTCGGTGACGCCGATGACGGTGCAAGGCAGGTTGTCGACAAGAATCACCTTGCCCAGCGGGTCCGTGTGCGAGCCGAACAGTCGCTGGCTGGTGTTATGGTCGATCACCACCACTTGCGACTGCCGGCGAGAGTCGTCCTTGTTGAAGGCCACGCCCGAGCCGATCTTGATCCCGCGAACCTGGAAGTAACTCTCGCTCACACCATTGACGGTCGCGTTGACGTCGATGTTCTGGTAACGCAGCAGCAGGTTGCGCCCCAGGTTGGGGGTGGCGCTGTCGATGTAATACAGGTCGCTCAGGGCCGTGACGTCGGAGAGCACCAGGGTTTCGATCGCCGTCGAGCGGCTGTCGCCCCAGTCGGCCCCGGGCATGATCTCGATGGTATTGCTGCCGATCGCCTCGATGTCCTTCAGGACGTACTGCTTGACCCCTTCGCCGATGGCCACGATCGATACTACCGACGTGATGCCGATGATGATCCCCAGCATCGTCAGCAGCGTTCGCATCCGGTGCGAGATCAACGCCACCCACGCCATGTTGAACGCTTCGCTGAACAACCCGAAGCTGGCGAGCAGCCGGTTCGACGGCTTGACCTTGGCTGGCGGAGTGCCTTGTGGCGGCTGGTCTTCCATTGACCGCTGTGGATTGGCCCGGTCGCTGACGATCTCGCCGTCGCGGATCTCGATGATGCGCTGAGCGTAGGCCGCGACTTTCTCATCGTGGGTCACGATGATCACCGTGTGCCCCGCCGCGTTGAGTTCCAGCAGGATCTTCATCACCTCCTTGCCGCTGGCGGTGTCCAGCGCACCGGTGGGTTCGTCGGCGAGGATGATCTCGCCCCCGTTCATCAAGGCCCGGGCGATACTCACCCGCTGTTGCTGCCCGCCGGAAAGCTGGCTGGGTCGATTGCCCAGGTGCCCGGTCAGCCCCAGGCGGCCCAGCAACTCCCCGGCACGGTTGTGCCGGTGCGACTCGGCGGTACCGGCATAGATGGCCGGCATCTCGACGTTATGCAAGGCACTCAGGTGCGGCAGCAGGTGATAGCGCTGAAAGATGAAACCGAAGTGGTCGCGACGCAGTTCCGCCAGCTCATGATCGTCCATCGAGCCGGTTTCGCGCCCATCCACTTTGTAGCTGCCGGAACTCGGATGGTCGAGGCAGCCGAGCACATTCATCAGGGTGGATTTGCCGGAGCCGGACGCCCCCGTGATCGCCACGATTTCCCCGGCGTTGATCGTCAGGTTGATGTTCTTGAGCGCGATGAACGCCTTTTCACCCGCTTGAAAGCTGCGGGTGATCCCCTCGAGTTCCAACAGTGGTCGCGTCATGGTCAGGCTCCCGCCACGGCTGGGGTCGGCTCGCCGATGACGACCTTGTCGCCTTCAGCCAGACCATCCTTGATTTCGGCCCTGACGTTGTTGTTGATACCCGTCTGGACATTGCGCGGCTGGGCCTTGCCTTCGGCGTCCAGCACCCGGACCACATAGCTGCCATCCTGGTTCTTCGGGCCCAGGGCCGCGACCGGAACCGTCAGCACCGCCTTGGCCTTGTCCAGGACGATGCGGACCTGGGCCGTCATCGAGATGCGCAGGCGATGATCGGGGTTCGGCACGTCGAACAGGCTGTTGTAGAACACCGCGGTGTTCTGCTTGGGCGTCCCGGCGTTCTGGGTCTCGAGGAAGTTCTGCGGTGCCGGCTCCGTGCCGCGCAGCGTGGCGTAGTAGCGCTTTTCCGCTTCACCGAGGATGGTGAAGTACACCTCTTGCCCAGGCACGATATGAATCACATCGGCTTCGGACACCTGGGCCTTGACGGTCATGGTGTCCAGGTCGGCCAGTTTCAGCAGCACCGGCGCCAGTTGCTCGGCGATCACGGTCTGGCCTTCCTGGGTCACGATCCCCACGACATAGCCGTCGATGGGCGCGACGATGTGGGTATAGGCCAGGTTGACCCGGGCCGTTTCCACCTGGATCTGCGCGTCCTTGATCTGCGCATCGAGGGACAGCAGGTTGGCAGCCTCCACCTTGTAGTTCGATTCGGCGGTCTCGTATTCCTGCCTGGAAATCGCGTCGTCCGGTTGCAGCACCTTGTAGCGATCGTAGGTGGCTTTCGCATCCTTGAGTTGGGCTGCGGTGGCTTGCCGCTTTGCCTTCAGGTTTTCTTCGTTGACCTGGGCCTGGCGCAAGGCGTTCTGCGCCAGCAGCGGGTCGATTTCCGCCAGCCACTGGCCCTTCTTCACCTTGTCGCCCAACTTGACCTTGAGCGACTTCAGTTGCCCGGACACCTGGGCACCGACATCGACCTGCTTGACGCCCTGGAGCGTCCCGGTGGCCAGCACCGCGTTCTCGATGTCAGTACGCTCGACCGTGGCGGTCAAGTATTCCGGCGGTTTCCCCGGCGACTGGGCGCTGTAGAAAACCAGGCCGGTCACCACGACCAGGACAAGCACGATAGCGATTTTGCGAAACTTCGACTTTTCCATAAATAACCATGAGTGCGTTGAGTTCAGGCCCGGCCAACGTAGCGCCGGGTTCCATGGGTGTGCCCGAAGGCTGGACGGCTAGACGTAGTCACTGGCCTCCTCCTCATCGAGCATGGGAAGGCCGTCCTGCCACCAGGCAGCCAGGTTATGGACGTGAGGCGCCTTGAGAATCGTGAAATGGTTGCCCGGGCCGTACCAGATGCTCAGGTCTGGTACGTGCTTGCGCCACCCTTCGATCATTTCCTGTTGCTCGCGCTTGTTGCCGGCGGTATCCAGGGTCGGATCATTCGCCAGCACCAGCCGCACCGGCCCGGTGTATTGATGTTGCGGTTGATAAACCGTACGCAGGGCGGTACCGAAGGCCCGCGCCGGACCACGCATCGAATCGACCGCCGAACGCTGTGGCAACATCCCGGCACGGACCATGCCGGCATGCAACAAGCGCATCTGCGCCGTATCGTCCTGGGCACCGAATACCGTGGCATCGATCCCCAGGGATTTACCCGAGGCCAGCTGCATCGCCTCGATCAGGCGATTCAATACCCCGGTTCCCGTGTAGGGCCTGCCGACCACCCCGTTGCCGCCTGGCGACTCACTGTCGATCAGCGTCAACGAGGCCACCTTGCGACCACGGGCCTTCAACCGGGCCGCCATCTCGAAGACAATCCAGCCACCGAAGGAATGCCCGAGCAGATGCACCGGTCCCTCCGGCTGCACCTTGTCGATGGCTTCGAGGTAGGCCTGGGCGGCGGTTTCCACCAGGCTGAAAGGCTCCGTGCTGCCGTCCAGCCCGCGGTGTTGCAGCCCATGGATCGGCCAGTCCGGACCGAAGGCGTCGGTCAGGCCGATGAAACCGGTGACGCTGTCGCCGGCACCCGGCACACAGAAAATCGGCGCCCGGTCGGCTCGCCCACCCTGAATCGTCAGCAGTGGCTGGTAACCGTTCTTCGGTGAGGGCGCCGGACGCGATGCAGCGGTGTGAAGCACTGCGCTGATGGCCTGGCCCAACGCCTGGACATGGGGCGCCTGCATCATGGTCTGGTGGTTACCCGGAACCTTGACGCAATGCAGCTGTGACGTCGGCAGGACTGCCTCCCAGCCCAGGTAGCCTGTGTGCTCGGGAGCGTCGTCCTTGCGTTCTTCGGCCACCAGCAGATGCACCGGTACGGAAATCGGATACACCCTGTAATGGGCCAACGCATGACCGTGGGCCACTTCGCGATCGAGGTACTGCCAGAGCTGCTCGGCACTGTAGACGGCCAACTCGGCAGGCAGCACCGTCTCGTCGCGGCAATGCTGCACCAGGCCTTCGAAATCGAATCGATCCAATTGCCCTTGCAGATCGGCCAGTTTCTCCAGGATCGCTGCAAGGACTTCTTCGCCAGGCAACGCAGCCCTCCAGAACACATCGCAGCGGTCCAGCAGATGCAGCTTGTGGGCTTCGTCCAACGCCCAGCGCGACCGGCCCTGATCCACCAGCCGAGGCAGGTAGCTGTCGATCAGACCGAGGAATTCGACCTCTTCGTCCAGGCCGATCAGCTGGATCGCGGTCTCGTAGGCCAGGACGCCACCGAACGACCAGCCGGCCAGGCGATAAGGCCCCTTGGGCTGTACCGAACGAATGATCCCCACCAGCCGCGAGGCCATGCATTCCATCGTCTGCAACTGCGGCTCGCCCCACTCGACGGCGGGCAGGCCATACACCGGGATATCCGCGTCGATGTGTTTGCCCAACGTCGGGAAGTACAGGTCAAGCCCGCTGAACTCGTGCACGAGGAACAGCGGGTTCTGCTGGCCGGTGGTGCGCACCGGTACGATGGCCTCCCTGACCTGGGCATCCTCGGTGCGGGTCTGCAGCATCGATGCCATAGCCGCGACGGTTTCGTGCTGGAACAGCTCGGCCAGTGAGACGCTCAGGTTGGCCTGTGCCAACAATCCGACCAACCGGATCGCCAGCAATGAATGACCGCCCAGCTCAAAGAAGCTGTCGTGACGACCAACCTGCTCCAGCATCAGGACCTCAGCCCACAAGCCTGCCAGCGTGACTTCCAGGTCACCTTGCGGTGCCTCGTAGCCCTGGCCCCCATAAGCGTGGATTTCCGGTACCGGCAACGCCCCGGTATTGACCTTGCCGTTCAGCGTCAGCGGCAACGACGTCAATCTCACATAGGCCGCCGGGATCATGTATTCCGGCAGCACGGAGCGCAGTTGGGCGCGCAGGGCGTCCGCATCGAAGGCCTCACCGTTCTCGTGCTCGGTGTAGTACGCGATCAGACGCTTGTCGCCCGGACTGTCTTCACGCGCGACCACCAGGGCCTCGCGCACCCCGTGACACTCGTGCAAACGGGCCTCGATCTCACCGAGTTCAATACGGAAACCACGTATTTTGACCTGCCCGTCATTGCGATCCAGGTATTCGAGGGTGCCGTCGGGCAGCCAGCGGCCAATATCGCCACTGCGGTACAGGCGCGCGGTGCCTGGATCGCTGAACGGATCGGCAATGAAGCGCTCCTCGGTCAGGTCCGCCCGGTTCAGGTAACCAAGGGCCACCCCGACACCACCGATATGGATCTCCCCCGCGACACCCACAGGTACCGGTTGGCGCGCGGCATCGAGGATATACACCCGGGTGTTGGCGATAGGACGGCCAATCGGAATACTGGTTGCGCCATGCGGTACGGCCGTGACCGCATGGGTCGTCGCAAAGGTGGTGGTCTCGGTCGGACCATAGCAATGCACCAGCCGCAGCGAAGGAGCATGGGCCAACAGCCGCCGGAAGGAAGCCGGATCACCGCGCTCGCCACCGCACAGCAGGATCCGCAGGCCTGCCAGGGCATCCGGGATCAACATCAGGTATTGATTGAACATGGCGGTGGTGAGGAACAGCACCGACACCTCGGCCTCTGTCAGCACCAGGGCGAATTGCGTCGGGCTGAGCAACGTTTCGTGATCGATGATCACAACGCGCCCGCCGTTGAGCAACGCCCCCCACACTTCCATCGTACTGGCGTCGAACGCCGGATTAGAGGCGAACGCCACCCGATCCTGCACACCGAAATCCGCGTAACCGTTGTTGATCGCCAATCGGCCAATGGCCAGGTGCGGCACGATCACCCCTTTCGGGTGGCCCGTGGAGCCCGAGGTGTACATGATGTACGCCGGTGTATCGCTGGTTTGCCCGGGGAATACCGGCGGCCGTGCAACCTGGGTCAATTGCAGCGTGTCCAGGTCCACTCGCGGCATGTCTTGCGGCAAGGCCCTGTCACCGGTCGTCAGCACCAGCACCGCGGCACTGTCTTGCAACATGAAGCGCTGCCGCTCCTCGGGCGCATGGTGGTCCAGCGGTACGTAGACGGCGGCGCACTTGAGGATCGCCAGTTCGCTGATGACGAGCTCGAACGAACGGTTCAGCATGATCGCGACCCGCGACCCTGGCTGGACACCGCGTTCCAGCAGGCAATGCGCCAGATGACTGGCTCGCTCGTGCAGTTCCCGGTAGGTGAGTTGCTGCGATCCATGCTGGAGTGCAATCCCATCGGGCCGGGCCCTGACCTGGGCTTCGAACAGACCATGGACCGTCTCTTCACGGGGATAGACCGTGTCGGTCGCATTGAAGTCGACCAGCAGTTGCCGGCGCTCCGCCGCCGGCAATATCGCCAGCTCACGCAAGGGTGCCTCGGGTGCGCGCTCAAGCGCGTCGACCAGGCTTTCCAGTGCCGTGTGCATGTAGCCACAGATGCGTTCTGCCCCGATGTGCGACTCCACCAGGGCGGTCAGCACGAAGGCCTCGCCGAGATCGTCGATGTTCAGCGACACTGGATAGTTGCTCCACTCCTCACCGCCGAGCCCTTCGATCCCGTTCCAGGCCGACTGGGCCTCCTGGGTGACCTGCGTTGCAGTGTGGCGGTAGTTCAGCAGTGCGCTGAACAACGGCGCCGGCGTGGCGACACCGCTGCAACGCTGTGCCAGTGCCAGCGACGCATGTTCGTGTCCCAACAGCGCAGTGAGGCGCGCATGCGTCGCCTTGACGCCTGCCCGGGCCCCGTCGACACCGACGTCGACCCGCAGCGGCAAGGTGTTGATGAACAACCCCAGTGCCCGATCGGCCCCCTCTCCGCCCTGCATCCGGCCCATCAATACGGTGCCGAACACCACGCTTTCGCGGCCGGACACAGCCGCCACCACCCGCGCCCAGGCCAGGTGATGCAGGCTCGCCGCGCTGACGCCAAGCAGGCGCGACTGTGTCCGCAGACGGCGACTCAAGCTGTCGTCCACGCTCAACCGGGCCTGTTCGATGACATGACTGTCGCCCTGCACGTCCTGCAGGCCGAACGGCAGGGTCGGCTCCTGGATATCCTGGAGCATGTCCCTGAAGAACGCCTCGTGGGCGCTTTGCGTCACGCCAAGCCGGGCCTGGGCCACGTAGTTGCGATACGGCACGGCATCGCCCAGCTGCACCTGCTGCCCGAGCAAGTACGCTTGCATATCGTGCTGGATCACCTCCAGCGCGGTGTGATCGAGTGCAATGTGATGGAACAGCAGCAGCGCCACCCAGCGCTGGTGCTCGTCGTCATAGGCGCAGACAAGCCGCAGCATGGGCGCCTGACGCACATCGAGCCGATAGTGCCGAGGGTCGAAACGCTCACGAAGCTGCGCCGCCACGTCCTGGCCCGGTTCGACCACGCAGGCCTGCACAGTCAATGGTGCTTCCCGCAGCACCACCTGCACCGGCTCGCGCAAGCCCTCCCATAGCACCGCCGTGCGCAGGATATCGTGGCGGTCGATCACGCTTTGCAGCGCGCTCACGAACGC